>NZ_CP049158.1:0-304395 GCF_011493005.1 Caballeronia sp. SBC1 | reverse complement strand
TTTCCGGTCACGCCATCGCAACATTTCTGGCAGCAGTTTCGCGCCGATGAATTGCGCGCAATGCCAGGCTTTTCAGCAGTATTTGCACCCGACGGCCACGCTCCCGAGATTGGCGAGCGCTTCGTTCAACCGGCGCTCGCGCGCAGTCTTGAACGCATCGCAACCTACGGCGCGCGCGAATTCTACGAAGGCGAACTCGCCGAGCGCATTGCACGCGGCCTGCAACAGGCCGGCTCACCGCTGACGCAATCGGACCTTGCGAAGACCCGCGCTCGCGACGAGGCGCCGCTACGCGTGGCGTATCGCGGCGGCGAACTCGTGAGCCTGCAACCACCCACGCAAGGTGTCACCACGCTGCAGATCATGGGCACGCTAGCGCGCTTCGACCTGTCGTCCATCGTCGAGGGCAGCCCCGACTACTATCACTTGCTCGTGGAGGCAGTGAAATGCGCGTTCGTGGATCGGGACCGCTGGGTCTCTGACCCAGAGTTCAACCGGGTTCCTGTCGGTGACATGCTCTCGACCAACACGCTCGACGCCCACGCGCGCTCGATCAGCCTCCACCAAGCGCGACCCTGGCCGCACGTATTCCGCCCCGGCGATACGGCGTTCATCGGTGCATCGGACGGGCAAGGCCGCAGCGTCAGTCTGCTGCAGACGGTCTACTTCGATTGGGGCAGCGGTGTGGTGGCAGGGGACACCGGCATTCTCTGGCATAACCGCGGCGCGTCGTTCAGCGTTGATCCGACGCATCACAATGTCGTGCAGCCGGGCAAGCGGCCATTTCATACGCTCAATCCCGGCATGTACCTGAAGGATGGGCGGCCGCATCTGCTGTTCGGCACGCAGGGGGCGGACGGCCAGCCGCAGACGCTGGCGGTGGTGTTGACGCGGTTGATCGACTACGGCATGGACCCGTTGAGCGCGCTGGCTCGGCCGCGTTTCCTGCTGGGCAAGACCTTCTCGGATACCCGGGATGCGCTGAAGCTGGAACAAGACGCCGGTGCCGAGGTGTTCGCCGCGCTAGCGGCGCGCGGGCATGAAGTGAGCGCTATTGCAGCGCAGAGCCCGCTTGCGGGCCATCCGGGGGTGATTCGAATTGAATCGGATGGTGCACTGTCCGGGGCTCATGATCCGCGCAGCGACGGCCAGGCCATGGGACTTTAATCTCACCACGCGCGCCGTCGGGAACCCATATTGCTTTTGACGGTGCGTGAGGAGGATTATTGAGCAGGATTATTGAAATGTCCTGTCACTTTGTTCTTGGTTCGTCCTCACTCAATTCGAGATTGATTATTTCAGCTCGTCAAAACGTTTATATCGATATTTCTATAAATCATCGATTTGAATATTCCATTTCTCGTTGCGTTAATAATTCCATTACGTCTTCTAGAATCAAGCATAGTATTCGAACGAATCAGTAAACCCGAAAATTAAAGGCTTGTCGAAAGCAATGTCAATTGTTAAGTTGACGTAATTCTCGGTACGCGCGGCATGCCATTCATCGCCAAGCCAGCTGGTTACTGTGAAGCGTTCTTACTCATATCAACCGAGCCGTGCGAATTGCAGTTGAATTCATACCGGAGATTGCCGCAATGAATCTCGATCCATCCATTGCATCAACGACCTGACGTTCCGGGAAGTTTTTATTTCTTTTTTTAAAACGCGATTATTCGATCGCGGGCTTGCACTCGCCTGGAGAAAATCCTATGAACACCGTTTCATCGAAGCAAACCCAAATCGTATCCTTTCAGCTCGGTGGCCCACGAGCGTGGTGGATCTGGGCGCTTTCCGTAGCATTCGTCATCTATCTGTTCAGCGTCCAGACGGGGTATTCAATCGTCAATTCCGATGTACAGAAGAGCGCGTCGCTAAGCGTCGACCAGGTCGCCACCGTGGCCGCTGTTTATACCTGGGTATTCGCCGTCTGCCAGTTCTTCGGCGGCGCTTTGCTCGACCGCCTCGGGGCGCACAAGGTATTGCCAATTTCGGTCGTGCTGGTGACGGCCGGCGTGTTCCTGTTTGCCAACGCGCAGAGCTACGGCACGCTGCTTGCCTCCCAATTCGTCATGGCGGTCGGCGCATGCACGGGTTTTGTCGGTGCTGGATATATAGGCGGCCAGTGGTTCGGCATGTCCCGCTTCAACTTCATGTTCGGACTCGTGCAATTCTGCGCGTCGCTGTCTTCCGCGTTCTCGGTCAATGCACTGCAGCTAGGACTGAATGCAATGCCCTGGCGGGAACTGTTCAACATAGTGGGCGTGGCTGGAATCGTGCTGTCGGTTCTCGCCTTCCTCTTCCTCAAGAATCCGAAGCCGGTCGAATCAACCGGTGGTGGTGCCGGCGCGTTCGTGCATTCGGTCCTGGACGCGCTGTTGCAAGTCATCAAGATCCCGCATGTCTGGCTGTCAGCGTTGATCTGCGCTGCGTTGTTCGGCAGCATGCTCGCAGCCGGCGTAGTCTGGACACCTAAACTCATGGAAATTCGCGGAGCCTCGCCCGCTACGGCAGCATTCAGCTCCTCGCTCCTCTGGCTTGGTCTGGCGGCAGGCTGTCTCGTGGTTCCCGCTCTCTCCGACAAGATCGAACGGCGCAAGATGCCCATCGTGATCGGCATCGCCGTCCAGCTTTTGAGCGCGGGCGCGTTGCTGTATTTGCCGTCTGTATCGATTCCATTCGCGATGGTGCTCAACTTCGTGTTTGGTTTCGCCAACGCAGCGCATATGCTCACGTTCAGTAGTGCGGCCGATGTGGTGCCGCCCCAGTTGATAGGTACGTCAGCCGCTTTTGTGAACGGCCTCGCGTTTATTGCGGGCGGGATCATGATCGCCGCGCCGGGCTCGCGAGTGGTGTCCGCAGTCGCCGCAGGCCTAACGGACCATACGCTGGCGGTCGCCGAATATGCCGCACAGCCCATCATGTTCGCGCTAGTGGCATCGCTCGTCATTGCCCTCATCATGAAGGAATCGCATCCGGCGCGCCGCTGATTCATCGCTTCCCTCCGATCATCGTGGCCTCGGGCCGCACACCAGCACCCGTAACTATCCGGAAGATTGACATGACTACCTTAAAAGCTTTGCGCGCCGACGTGGTTACCTTTCGCGGCGACCCCTTTCTTGACGCCGCCGAAAAATGCCTGGTCCACATTCCTGACGCAATCGTCGTGATCGATGGCGGTCATATTGTTGATGTCGGGCCTGCGTCGGAAGTGGCCTCGCGGCTGCCTCCGGGCGTCAAAGTCCAGCACTATCCCGATGCGATCATCTCGGCGGGTTTCATCGATACGCACATCCACTATCCGCAGACGGAAATGATCGGTGCGTACGGCCAGCAACTCCTCGAATGGCTCAACACCTATACGTTTGTCGCGGAGCAAAATTTCGCGGACCAGCAGCATGCGCAGAAAATTGCGAAAGTGTTCTTACGCGAGCTCTTGCGTTGCGGCACGACGACCGCTGCTGTTTATTGCACGGTTCATCCGGGGTCTGTTGATGCATTCTTCGAGGAGTCGGCGCGTTTCAACACGCGCATGGTCGCGGGCAAGGTACTGATGGACCGCAATGCGCCGGCGGCGCTGCTCGATACCGCCGAACTCGCGCACACCATGAGCTCGGAACTGATCGCGAAGTGGCATAAGCGCGGGCGGCAGCTGTATTGCATTACACCGCGCTTCGCCCCCACCAGTACGGACGCTCAGCTAGATGTGTGCGGCACGTTGCTCAAGGAGAATCCCGACGCCTACGTGCAGACTCATCTGTGCGAAAACGTGGATGAGATCGCATGGGTGATGGAATTGTTCCCGAAGCGCAAAAGCTATCTGGACGTCTATGCGCATGCGGGCATCGTGGGACCGCGCTCGATCTATGGCCACGGCATTCATCTGACCGAAGACGATCTGTGCACGTGCCACCAGACCGGTGCGGCGCTGGCGCATTGCCCAACGTCAAACCTGTTCCTCGGCAGCGGCCTGTTTCGTTTGTTCGATGCAAAGAATCCAAAACGTCCGGTGCGTGTCGGACTGGGCACCGACGTGGGTGCGGGCACGAGCTTTTCGCAATTGCAATCGCTCAACGAGGCGTACAAGGTCGCGCAGATGAACCAGACGAAGCTCAACGCGATCCAGGCGTTCTACCTGGCCACGCGCGGCGGTGCCGAGGCGCTATACCTGCAGGACAGGATAGGGACTGTCGCGAAGGGGTATGAGGCCGACCTTGTCATACTCGACCGCAAGGCCACGCCGCTGATGTCGTTGCGATCGGAATACTGCAAGGACATTGTCGAACAGCTTTTCGTGCTCATGACGCTCGGCGACGATCGTGCAATCAAGGCGACGTATGTGGCCGGCGAGCAGGTGTATGAGCGCAACACATCGGGCGACGGTTTCCGTTATCCGGCGGCTGCGTAGTTGTCTGGGAAAGGCCGGCGCACATTGGACCATCCGACCATCCAGCGCCGGTTCATGACGTTCGCCTGCTTTATGGCAGCTTGCCCAGAATCGTACCCACTTCATCTTTCGTGAAAGCACGCAGCGTCTGCGTGCGGACATTGCCGGCGGAGCCGAGCGCGAAGCCAAATGCCGAGAGGCTTTCATCGTCCGGAGCCTCCATGATCACGACAAGGTCGTGGTGGCCCAACGTCCAGTAGATCTCTTTCATTTCGCAGCCAAAGCCCTTGGCCATTTCCGCCGCCTGACCTGCGCGTTGCGTGGTGTTTTTAACGGAGCGGATACCTTGGTCGGTGAAGTTTGCAAGAACCACATAAGTCGCCATGTCGATTCTCCCTACGATTGAAACGTCTCGGGATACATCCGCGCTAGCGGGACGCGTTTGCGCGTAACTTGATTCTAGGCAATGGAATCGTGCACGGCCGGCCGTTTTCTCAGGGTTGCGCCAGTCGCGGCTGGGAACAGGAAAACGTGTCCTTCGTCGTGCATCCACGCCACCTATACTGAAAGCGGTGGTCCTTCACGGCAACGCGTCACGAGTTGTCATCGGGCCGCCAAGCCGAAATGGAGCCACTCCATGACAAGCGTTGCGCAAATTCTCAAATCCAAACCGAACCAGAGCGTCTATACGATCACGGCATCGGAATGCGTCTACGACGCGATCAAACTCATGGCGATCAAACAGATCGGTGCGCTGGTCGTCACCGACGGCGACAGCATTGTCGGGATCATCACGGAGCGTGACTACGCGCGAAAAGTGGTGCTGATGGACCGCTCGTCAAAGTCGACGCCGGTGCGCGACATCATGACCCAAGCGGTGCGTTTCGTGCGGCCTGATCAGTCGAGCGACGAATGCATGGCGCTAATGACCAACCACCGCATGCGCCATCTGCCGGTGATCGATCAGGAACGGCTGGTCGGCATGATTTCGATTGGCGACCTGGTGAAAAACATCATCGCGGAACAGGAGTTCACGATCCAGCAACTCGAACACTACATTACGGGCGAGCGGACCTGAGCCGGGGTCTGCGCGAGGCGCGCCAGAATGCTCGCGTAGTCCTCCGGGGTGTCCATATCGACGATAAAGCGATCATGCGCGGCTTCATGAATGAACACCTCGTCCGGATGCTCCGCGATCAGCTTGCGACACCCGGGATTGACGTGTCCGCTGATGACCTCGGCGGCATAGCTGGCGGAAAAAGCCACAGGGTTCCCTCGCTGTCCGTTGAACATGGGAATCAGGATCGACCCGCGCGGCATCGCGGCAAAAGCGTCGACCAGTTCCCGATAGTCAACGGCTTCCAGCAGCACCTGATCGGCAAGGCACACCAGCACGACGCTGCACGGCGCGTGAAGCGCGGCAACACCCGCGGCTACCGACGTCATCTGCCCTTCCTCATAACGCGGATTGCACTGGAACGTGACTGGCAAGCCGTCCAGCGCCTCCATGACGGCGCGCCCCTTGAAGCCCGTCACCACCACGATTTCCTCGGGGCCCGCAGCGGCCAGAACGCTTACCGTGCGCCTGACTGCGGGCTGCCCATCGACTGGCAACAGCAGCTTGTGCGAGCCCTTCATCCTCGATGACAGCCCCGCGGCCAGCACGACGGCCGAAAACGCGGGGCCGGCCATGTTCCGTGCATCGTTCATGTCTTCTCCCGTTCCCGCCTGCCCCGCGCAATCGCAAGATATTTGTCGGGCGAATGTTCGAACTCGATCTTGCAACCATCGCAGCAAAAATAGACACGCTGTCCGCCATAGTCGACAACATGCTTCGCCAACGCGATATCAACGGGCATGCCGCACACCGGATTGAGATAGCGTGGGACCACGGGCTCAACCGATGCCATCGCTTCGCATGGCGGCACGCTTGGCACGGCATTGTCTCCGGCAGTACACCGTGCGCAGGCGTCGGCCGCTGCCAGCTCGAGTTCACGGCGCAGCGTCACCAGTCCCGCGACGGCGCCCAGCGCAATCTCCGGCGGAGTATGCGCATGGATATGGGGGCCAGCGGGCGCATGCAACGCTTTAAGGCGCTCCTGCGCGATGCCGCGCGAACGCATTGCATCGCGCAATTTTTCCGCTTTGCGCTCACTGGCCACAAGCAACACGGCCGATGCCGATGTACGCAAAGCAGCCTCGAGCGCGTCCTCGTCGCAGTCACCCTGCGTGGCAACCAGAATCAGTTGTGGCTTGACCTCGGCCAATGCTTCGGCGTTAA
Source organism: Caballeronia sp. SBC1 (assembly GCF_011493005.1). Taxonomy (NCBI): domain Bacteria; kingdom Pseudomonadati; phylum Pseudomonadota; class Betaproteobacteria; order Burkholderiales; family Burkholderiaceae; genus Caballeronia; species Caballeronia sp. SBC1. The sequence continues at coordinate 297,730 of NZ_CP049158.1, read as the reverse complement.
AACCCTGAATAACGTTCGTGAGGCCGAGTGCGATAAGCGGCGCGCTGACATTCGCTGCCGCGCACACGCGCAGCCCCACGCGTTGCGCCAGAACACACGCTTCCAGCGCAGTCGGCGTCGAGCCCAGCACCAATACCAATGGCGCGGGCAACGTCGGCTGGATGAAAAGTTCGAGCGTGCCATTACTCGCGCAAGGCATGGTGTGGAGTTCAACATCCGCATCGGGCATTGCCGCTTCGTTGCTGATGCGAATGCGTTTGGGCTGTCCCGAGCGGATCGCTTCGAGCGCGGCCTGGATCACGATCGCCCGCGAACAACCACCGCCAATCCAGCCGTGCAGCAGCCCCCCGCCGTCGACCAACGCCTGCGCGCCGACCCACGCGGACGTGGGCGGCCCGGCCCGTATCACGGTGACCACCGCAAACGGCTGCGCCTCTGCGATCAGCCGTTGCTCGAGTTGCAGAAGGGTATCAGCGCTCATTGCAGTGTGGACAGTACTTGAGGCAGCACACGCTCGAGACTCGCCAGATCGCGTGCGCCCGCCAGCAGATCGATATAAGGCATCGCAGCCTGCATGCCGACGCTCGACGGTGTGAAGTCGGCCCGGTCCGCGAGCGGATTGAGCCAGACCAGACGGCGGCAACGCCGCCGGATCGTGGCGAGCGCCTGCTGCAGGCTATCGGGTTCGCCGGCATCGTAGCCGTCGCTGACAATCACGACTGCGGTGCGCGAGTGCAGCAGCCGGGTCGCATGCTGCTGAATGAATTCACCTAGACTCTCTCCAATGCGCGTGCCTCCCGCCCACCCCGCCGACAGCATGTGCAGCCGCTCCTGCGAGCGTCGCGGGTCGGGGTCCCGCAACGCTTGCGCGACACTCACGAGCCGCGTGTGGAAGATGAAGCAATGAACGTCTGTTACCCGGGCGCTCAGAACCCTGGCCAACCTCAGATAGAAAAAGCTGTAGAGGCTCATGGAGCGACTGACGTCCAGCAACAGCACGATCCGCGGCCGCAGACGCCGCTTCCTGCGCCAGCCGAGGTCGAGCGGCAGCCCGCCACGCGAGACGCTGCGACGGATCGTCCACGCCATATCGATCACACGTCCGGCGTTCGCGCGGCGTTCACGGCGAATCTGGATGCCTCGCAGCCGAAGGGCAAAACGCCGGATGGCGTCATCGATTGCAAACAGTTCATCCGGCTCGTTGAGATGGCGGAAGTCCGCATGCGAGAGCGAGGTTTCGCCTGAGGCGCCCTGGTCCCCCACGCTACCGTCTGCATGCACGAAATCCCCACCGCGTCCGGCCAACGACAGCGGCATGCCTTCGCTGTCGTCATGCTGGCCAGCGTTCTTATCCCTCTCGATCTGGCCCGTGCCGCCGGCACGCGTTTCGGCCAGCACCCGCCGATTCGGCATCAGGAAGTAAGCGTCGAACAGGTCATCGAAGCGCCGCCATTCTTCGGCACGAGAGCACAGCACGACGCGCAGGCTCCAGCGTAAGATCTGGCTGTTTGTCTGGCCAGTGAGCTGCGCGACTTCCATTGATGCCGCAATGTCGCTTGTCGTCACGCGAAAATCATTCGCGCGCAGCCACCCGGCGAACCCCGTGTAACGGGCGACCAAAACCTCCTCAACGCTCGATGGAAGCGCACGATCACCGGTGCAGTTATTCACGCTCAACATGCGGCCACCAGTTTCTCAACGATCGGGCGCGTCAGGCCCGCCTGATCCTCCCGCGTCTTGACGAGCGCGGACAACGAATCCATGATCTGCTCAACGCCATCCGTATCAATCACGCTCACTCCCAAACGTAGCAGCGCAGACACCCAGTCAAGCGTCTCGGCCAGACCGGGCTTCTTCTGCAAATCCATCTGCCTGACCGACTGTACGAATTCGACCATCTGCCGCGCCAGTTTGTCTGGCACTTCCGGAATCTGAGTACGCACAATCAGCAGCTCCTTTTCGAATCCGGGGTAGTCGATGTACTGATACAGGCAGCGCCGGCGCAACGCGTCGGAGATCTCGCGCGTTCCGTTTGAAGTAAGGATGACGAAAGGCTTTTTCGTGGCGCGTATCACACCGAGTTCGGGAATCGACATCTGGAAGTCGGACAATAACTCCAGCAAATAGGCTTCGAACGCTTCATCAGTACGGTCGATCTCGTCGATCAGCAAGACAGGCGCCGGCGTGGTGGTGATCGCTTCGAGCAGCGGCCGCTTGAGCAGATAGCGCTCAGAGAAAATATCCTGCTCCTTGTCGAGAACCGATCGCTCGTCCTGTTCAAGCAACTTGATCGCGAGCAGTTGATGCTGGTAGTTCCACTCGTACAGCGCGGAGTGCGCATCAAGGCCTTCATAGCATTGCAGCCGGATCAGCCGCGTATCCAGGAGCCGCGCGAGCGCTTTCGCCACCTCGGTCTTGCCGACTCCGGCCTCGCCCTCAAGCAACAAGGGCCGGCGCATTTCCATCGTCAGAAGGAGAGTCGCCGCAAAGCTGCGCTCGGCGATAAAACCATGCCTCTCCAGTCTCTGCTGCAGGCTCACGACATCATTCATCCGGTCGGTCACCATGGCTGCCTCTGTCCGGTTTCAGACCGACTTGCGGGCGAAAATCCCGCGTAACCATTCGCGGATGACGGCCCACGCCAGCGCAAATCCGTTCAGCTCGGAGTGCGGGACGTGAGCGGCTTCGGGCGTGATGGCTACAGGGGCGCTCGTGGATGCGTCAGACCCCGCAGGAGTCATCTGCGGGGTCTGAAATGCCTGGAGCCGTGCCGCAAAGTTAGCGACGAACTGCTTGAGCATCTGGTCCGCGACCGGCCCCATTAGCCGGCTGCCGAGCGCCGCGGCCTTGCCGCTCATCGTCACCTCGCTCCTGCCGGTGAGCTCGCATGCATCGGCGGCGGGCTGCACGCTCGCGACCAGATCCATCGACGCGGCCGAGCTGCCCGTGGCATCCGTGCCCTTGCCGACCAGATGAAGACTGCGCGCCGCTGCATCGAGGTTCAACACCTCGATATCGCCTTTGAACGACATCGTGGCAGGACCGAGCCGCACAGTAATCGTCCCTTTGTAGTGGGTCGCGTCCACGCGTTCCGTAATCTTGGCGCCGGGCATGCATCCCGCCACCGTCTCGATGTCCTGCAGCAATTGCCAAGCGCTATCGGACGAGGCGGCTAACGGAAACACTTTTTCGAGTACGACTTTCATTCAGTCATCCTTTACATAAACTAGCGTTGCGGGCAACCCGCTACTGCCTCGTCAGCCCCAACGAATGGCACTGCTGCCACACGCGATACGCGTTGTGCGGCATATTCATATGCGTCACGCCCAGATGCGCGAACGCATCGACCATGGCCGATGTAAAACATGGAATCGATCCAACGTGCGGCGATTCAGCCACGCCCTTGGCGCCAATCGGATGATGCGGCGACGGCGTCACGGTGAAATCGGTTTCCCAATGGGGCGTCTCAACCGAGGTCGGCACGAAGTAATCCAGCAACGTCGCGCCCAGCAGGTTGCCCGCTTCGTCGTAGGGCATTTCCTGCCCCATTGCCACCGCGAACCCCTCCGTCAAGCCACCGTGGATCTGCCCTTCAATAATCATCGGATTGATCCGCGTGCCGCAATCGTCGAGCGCATAAAAGCGGCGCACGCGCGTTTCCCCCGTATAGCGGTTCACGTCGAGCACGCAGACATAAGCGCCGAACGGAAACGTAAAATTCGGCGGGTCGTAATAGTCGACGGCCTCAAGCCCCATCTCCATGCCATTGGGAACATTGTTATAAGCAGCCCAAGCCACTTCCTTGATGGTCTTGAACTGCTCGGGCGAGCCCTTGAGCACGAAGCGGTCCAGATCGAACTCGATGTCGTTCGGACTGGCTTCCAGCAAGTGCGCTGCGATCTGCCGGGCCTTCTCGCGGATCTTGCGCGACGCCCGCGCGATCGCGGCGCCCGCCACGGGGGTAGAGCGCGAGCCATAGGTGCCGAGTCCGTAGGGCGCGGTGGAGGTGTCCCCCTCCTCGACCGTAATCACTGAGGCAGGAATGCCGGCTTCCGAAGCAATGATCTGCGCATAGGTCGTCTGATGCCCCTGCCCCTGCGTGATCGTGCCCATGCGTGCGATCGCGGACCCGTCGGGATGCACCCTGATCTCGCAGGAATCGAACATGCCGACGCCCAGGATGTCGCACATCTTCGACGGCCCGGCACCCACGATTTCGGTGAAGTTCACAAGGCCAATGCCCATCAACCACTCGGCATGCGGATCGGCGCGCCGCGCGGCCTGCTCGGCGCGCAACGCCGGATAATCGACAGCCGCGAGCACCTTCTTGAGCGCCGGCTCGTAGTCGCCTGAATCGTATTCGAGCCCGAGCGGCGTGGTGTACGGGAACTGGTCCTTATGGATGAAATTACGCAGGCGTATTTCGGCCTTGTCGATACCGAGTTTCTGCGCCAGCACGTCAACCATCCGCTCGATCAGATAGACCGCCTCCGTCACCATGAACGAACATCGATAAGCAACGCCGCCTGGAAACTTGTTCGTATAAACACCATCGACCGATACAAATGCATTGGGGATGGCATAGGAACCCGTGCAGACGTGGAACATGCCCGCGGGCCACTTGGTGGGATCGGCGCAGGCATCGAACGCGCCGTGATCCGCCGTGACGTGCACCCGCAGCGCCTTGATCCGGCCGTCGCGATCAGCGGCCAGTTCGCCCTTCATGTGATAGTCGCGGGCGAACGCCGTCGAGCTCAGGTTCTCGATACGCGACTCGATCCACTTGACGGGGCGTCCAAGCACGATGGAAGCGACGATCGACGTGACATAGCCGGGATACACGCCGACCTTGTTACCAAAGCCGCCGCCGATGTCCGGCGAGATGATGCGGATCTTCGACTCCGGAATGGCCGACAGCAAGCCCACCACCGTGCGCACCACATGCGGCGCTTGCGATGTGATGTAGACCGTGAGGTCGCCTCGCGCCTTATCGAAAGATGCAACACAGCCGCAGGTTTCCAGCGGACACGGGTGCACGCGCGGATACAGCATGTCCTGCATAACCGTGACGTCCGCATTGTCGAACGCGCGATCAGTCTTGTCCTTGTCGCCGATATTCCACGTAAAAATGTGATTCGGATGCGTACGTGCGCCGTGCGCTCCGGTCTGCTTGTCGCGGATGTCCTCGCGGATCACTGGGGCATCCGGCGCGAGGGCGGCGAACGGATCAACCACCGCCGGCAGTTCCTCGTACTCGACTTCCACCAGTTCCGCCGCGTCGGCAGCGACATAACGATCGTCGGCCACCACGAACGCCACCTCCTGATTCTGGAAGCAGACCTTTTCGTCGGCCAGCACTGCCTGCACGTCGCCCGCCAGCGTCGGCATCCAGTGAAGCTTGAGCGACTTCAGGTCGTCGGCGGTCAGCACCGCGTGCACGCCGGGATGAGCGAGTGCGCGCGACTTGTCGATCTTCTTGACCCGCGCATGTGCATAAGGACTACGTACCATTACGCCGAACAGCATGCCCGGCATCTTGATGTCGTCAACGTAGGTGCCTTTCCCCTGAATGAAGCGCGGATCCTCGCGGCGTTTGCGCGAGCAGCCCATGCCTTCCAGCGCGGCGAGACGATCGAGATTGGTGTCGATATTTCCCATCACGGTTCTCCTGGCGTCAGTGCGCGTGCGCGGCCATCAGCGGATGCGAGGTCTCGACCGTTTCGCCGCGCAGCTTGCGCGCGGCGTATTGCACGGCCTTCACGATGTTCTGATAACCCGTGCAGCGGCACAGATTGCCCGCCATCCAGTAGCGGATCTCCTCTTCGCTCGGGTCCGGGTTTTCCTGCAACAGCCGATAGGCCCGCATCAGCATGCCGGGCGTACAGAAACCGCATTGCAGGCCATGCTCCTGCATGAACCCTTCCTGCAGCGCGTGCAGTTCACCGCCGGGCGCAAGACCCTCAACGGTCAGTACCTGCGCGCCTTCGGCCTGCACCGTCAGCATCGTGCAGGATTTGACCGACATGCCGTCGAAATCAACCGTACATGCGCCGCAATGCGATGTCTCGCAACCGATATGCGGTCCGGTATGCAGGCACTTTTCGCGCAGAGTATGAATCAGCAATTCGCGCGGCTCGACCACCACATCGGTTTCCTTGCCGTTCAGCGTGAACGACACCATGACTTTCTTGTTCATGTCTTGATCTCCAGGAGCCTTCGTTCAGTGCTCAGTGAGCGGCGCGCGAAAAGGCGGTGGCCAGCGCCCGCCGCGTCATTTCGCCAGCCATCGCCGTCTTGTATTCGACGTCACCCCGCAGATCGGCGACCGGCGCGCATGCGGCCATGGCCAGACGCGCGGCGTCGGCTACCGTTTGCTCATCGAGGGGCTTGCCGCGCAACGACTGCTCCGCGGCGGTTGCCCGAAAAGCGGTTTCCGCAACATTCGTCAGAGCAATGCGCACATCGGCCACGGTGCCGCCGTTCATGCGCAGCGTCACTGCCGCGGCCGCGGTCGCGAAGTCACCGGTCTTGCGCTTCAGCTTCGCGTAGCAATAGCCGCCTCCCGCCACGGGGACGGGAATGCGGATCTCCGTCAGGATCTCGCCGGGTTCAAGCAGCGTCATATAGGTGCCGATAAAAAATCCGTCGGCGGACACGACACGCTCGCCGCTTTCACTCACGAGCACGAACGAAGCATCCAGTGCCAGCATCAGTGCGGGATGATCGTTACCCGGATCGCCATGCGAAATGTCACCGCCCAGCGTGCCCCGGTAGCGGACCTGCGGATCAGAAATCTGGCGCGCGCCTTCCACGATCAACGGACATTTTGTTTGCAGCAGGCCGGACCAGATCAGTTCGTTCTCGGTGGTCATCGCGCCGATGAGAATCTCGTTGCCTACCTCGCGTATGCCCTTGAGTTCCGCAAGCTTGCCGAGGTCAATCAGATGACCTGGCTCGGCCATACGCAGCTTCATCATCGGCAACAGGCTGTGGCCGCCGGCAAGCAGCTTCGCGGTGTCGCCATGCTCGCTCAGCAGCGCAATAGCCTCGGGCAAGGTGCGTGGAGCGTAATAGTCGAATGGACGGGGGATCACGCTGACCTCCTTCGGCTTTCATCCGTCAGTGAACTAGAGCGTTGCAGCATCGCCTTGCGGTCAGCATTTCACATTCGAGCGCCGTCATTCAATGCGATTTCCCGAACGGCAGTTCGCGTGCGCCAATTAACGGAAAACGGGCATGAAACCCGCGTCGGCCCCACACGCCTGTCCTGCGCGAGGCTTCGGCCACGCGGCCCAATAAATCACCATTTCACGACGTCGTGCAGCGGTTCAAGCGGAATTCCTGAATGGCAGGTTTGCCTGCGTGAACGGCTCCAAAACTTGCGCGAATTTCGGAAAAGAAATACAACGAAGAACAGTCGCCATAGAGCGACGACCGCCTTTAAGGGCAGGAGACCCGGGATGAAACCGCTTGAACACGCCGACCCGTCGACGCCGGAGTATCGTCGTAACGAGACATTCCAGCACAAGCTGGAGCAGTTCAATCCGGGGATGGTCTGGCTCGATGCACAGGGGCACGTGACGGCCTTTAACGACGTCGCGCTCCAGATCCTCGGACCGGCCAGCGAGCAGTCGCTAGGCGTCACCCAGGACGAGCTGTTCGGCATCGACGTGGTGCAGTTGCATCCGGAGAAGAGCCGCGACAAGCTGCGCTTCCTGCTGCAATCGAAGGATGCGGGCGGCTGCCCGGTAAAGTCGCCGCCGCCGGTGGCGATGATGATCAATATCCCCGACCGGATCCTGATGATCAAAGTGTCGAAAATGACGGGTATTCATGGCGCCTGCGGCACTTGCATGATTTTCTACGATGTCACCGATCTCACGACCGAACCGTCCGGACAACAACCCGGCGGTAATGTTGCACTGCCGCGGCGCCTGTTCAAGATTCCCGTGTACCGCAAGAACCGGGTGATCCTGATCGACCTCAAGGACATCGTCCGTTTCCAGGGCGACGGCCACTACACGACAATTGTTACCCGGAGCGACCGGTATCTTTCCAATCTTTCGCTAGCGGATCTCGAACTGCGACTCGACAACAGCATCTATTTGCGCGTGCATCGCAGTCATATTGTGAGCTTCCGTACGCGGTCGAACTGGTTAAGTCGGACGAAACCGTCAACCTTGTAATGGACGACGCGGATCAGACGCCGGTGCCGGTTAGCCGGTCGAGAACAGCGCAATTGAAAGAGTTGCTTGGGGTGGTTTAGGCGCGGCGACGTCGTCTGGAACGGAATACTTCGAGCGCACTGAAGCACGGATCGCGGGGCGGATGGAACAACCGATCGACGAATGCCGTGTTGGCATCGTTGAGAAAATCCGCAGTAACCGCACAAACGATGCCCGCTCGTCGAGCACCCGCATGGCAGCCTCACCGGGAACACCTCGCTTGTGGAGGAACGGCGCTTGGAGACGGCGAAGTCACCTCATATGCCAGCCTGGGGGGCGTCGACCTACTCCTCGCACACAAAAAAAAGGCACCCAAGGGTGCCTCAAAGTGAATCCAGTTATTGTTTTTGGTCTCTCTCGCACTGGTCCCAAATGCCGACGGCGCCTCAATAAGTGAATTGAAGCCATTACAGTGGTAACTTGGAGATGCCCCGATGCGTGAAGGTATTAACGGCACGAATCGCTCAAACTTGAGGGGACTGGGGAATCTACTAGTCGCACCGAAATAGGCAACAACTGCAACCAACGCCTCCCATCCGCGAGTAGTACGAGAGACATGAAAGACCAACCTCTACATACCGACGATATCAACGTGTCCGGACGAAGCACTCCTGATCATTGACCCGTGGAGTCAACAATCTCTTCAGGCCACCTCGAAGAGAACCCCGCACAACACACGGTCCAGCAGCAAAGCATGGTTTTTTCCGGTCCACCAGCGCGCAAAAAACCTTCCGGATGATGCCCGATGACAATCAAGTCGATCTTCAGGGAATTGGCGAAGCGCGGAATCTGATCAACGGGATTGCCAGTCGCAAAATGTCCCGTTGCGGTGACGTCCCACTCACGGATCTGGTTCACTCCCTCCTGGAGAATCTCACGGGCAGCCTGTTCGTCGCGTTCGAAGTTGACCGCGGACAAGACATCAAACCCCGTGACCAATACGAGCAGTCGATAATATTGATGAATAGGATAGCTAATAAACAACCCGCTTAAGATCTGGCACCGCAGCGAACACTGGAACTGTCGAGTCAACCGGCGCTTCGAGCAGCGTGAATCAATTCAACCGTTCGCTCGTTCTGGTTCCAAGCAAGTTGGCACAGCGCTGTGCAGGGAATCATCACATGAAAACTACCCTTGAAGAAATTTATCCCACATATTGATCATTTGGCGAAATGCACATTAAGATGATCGCCTCGCATCCGCAATCCGTCAGGCAAACCGGCTCGCGGCGCAAGTCAGCTTCTCAACGAATGAAGCACCTATTACATAGGAGACGACAATGCTGAGTCCTCATGAGTTCGCAACCCTAATGCTGCTCAGGGACGGTCCAGAGCAGATCGACGTGGACCGCGCAGATCTGGAAGCCCTGCTTGAACGCCAACTCATTACGCTGGAAAGACTCACATCCGGGCAACCGCGGCCACTTATTACCATGAATGGACGCTCGGTTCTCAAGGCTGCTGCGCGCATCCGATGAATGACACTTGCATTACACGGCGTGCCGCCCGATCCGGGCATGATGCGCAATTCGATCCTTATCCGATCGAACACCGTCCCGAAGCTTGATCAGATTCCGCAATGGAAAGGAGTCGTCCGTGACCGACCTGTGGGCGGGAATTATCGTGGGTTCATTCGGGCTGGCCATCGCTACGTTGCTCGTCGTCGGCCACTATCGTCGCGAATGGATGCGGCGGCAGCAGCTCAAGCGAATGGATCATCGACACTGTTGGGACTTGATGCGAAACCGTCGCTAATGGCACTTGCCGGTCGCTGTGGGCGATCAATTCAACAAGTACGCTTTTCGCAAAACGCGTTGACGCGCTCCGGAGATTCGTCCTGGCAGAAGCCTCGAGCCGCAGTGTCAGGTTCAGAAGGCACGGTGAGAAATGCGCCATCTGCAGCAGGCAGAGTCCGTCCTTCGCTCTAAGCCAGTGTCCCGGTTCGGGGCGTCAATACATGGCCCCTGCTCGTACGAACCAGCAACGCATCCTTGAATACCTCCTTCAGCTTTCTGATCAAGCGACTGCCTGATCAGAAAATTGCAACTCGCTCCTCGCATCTTTTTATATCTCAATATGATGTATAATTTGATTGTGAGTTTGTTTTTCTGCGTCCTTTTCCGGGTGTCATCAAAGCCGGATCACGCGCCGGGAGAAAGGGTCATGATCATCAGCAGTGACTTTGAAATTGGGTATTTGCTGGCTGCCCTTGCGCTGCTCGGCGTTATTCTGGTCGGTAGCCTTCTTACAGCGCTGCACCTGAACCGATGGCACCCGAAATTGGTCAGCGCGACGATTGGCGTATTGCTCGGTTTCGCACTAATCGAAGCAGTTCCGCTGTTCACGTAGCTTGAAATCGTCGTACGTCTTTAGCGACGTGCGAGCCTGCTTCAGAGGGTGCGCTTCGGTACGTGAGCTATTGAGACTTGGGAGTCGTTGATGTCTTCATTTGACCGTATCCTGCTTTGCTATGACGCTACACCGGAGGGACAAGCCGCCTTGCGGTGCGGCGCGGAGCTCGCGAAACAACTCAAAGCCGAGACCCATTTAGTCGCGATTTTCAATTGCGCGCGCTGGACACGTGGATTCGATGTCTTGTCTTCAGTCGGTTTTGACATCGACGAAGAGGGCGCGCGAGCCGTTCTTCAAAAAGGCATCGACAGACTTCGGGAGTGGGACGTTAACGCAACCATGCACCTTGTTACGGGAAACCCCCTCGATGAGATTCCCCGCCTTGCAAATAGCCTTAAGGTAAATTTGATCGTCGTCGGGCACCACCACGAAAATTTTCTTACCCGTTGGTGGGGTGGCGAAAACCATGCGCAGTTGCTTGAACGGGTGTCGTGTGATGTTCTGTTCAAAAGCGCTGATCCTGAACAGGATAACGAAATACTTTCTCCACGGACTGCTCCGGCGGTCGCCAGCGAAATTTCTTAGTGGTTCGGCAGTGTTCCTGCCGTGATCAACGTTCCGGCCATGTGCCGCGCGACGCCTAAGCCCCCGTCGGCAAGCGGCCGGGCCGATCCCGCCTTCGCGGTATTTGTGCGAATCACCCCGCTGGTTAACGCGGGACAAGCGCGCAGAACGTGCCCCGCGGTTGGACTGCCACGAGCGCCTGGAATGACCCGCGAGCGTGAACAATACGTTGATATATGTCATAATCACATATTTTTACAATGCGTTTCGCAGGAGACGCTGCCTGACGGCGAGGACGGGCGAGGACGTTCCATGTGACCTCGCCCGCTCACGATATCTTCCACGCTTATGGTCCAATCTGCTCTCGCCCGCTGGCTTCTCAGCTTCTCGCCATCACCTGTCACGCTGGGTTGGCCCGAACGATTCAGGTCCTGTCTCGGCGCACTGCTCGGCATATCTTTCACCGCGGGCGTGATGCATGTTTTGCTGGGAGACAACGCGCTCATCCCGCTCCTGGTCGCGCCGATGGGCGCCTCTGCAGTGCTGCTGTTCGCGGTGCCGGCGAGTCCGCTCGCTCAACCCTGGTCGATCATCGGCGGCAATATAGTTTCCGCGGTCATCGGCGTGGCGTGCGCAAGGTGGATCACGAACCCGATCGACGCCGCGCCGATTGCGGTGGCAATGTCAATTGGAGCGATGTTCGTGTTCAGGTGCGTGCATCCTCCTTCGGGTGCGGTCGCGCTCACCGCCGTGCTCGGTGGACCGGCCGTGCATGCCCTGGGATTTGGATTCGTCTTTGCGCCAATAGCGGCACAGTCGTTTGGACTGCTGGGCGTTGCGATCGTGTTTCACGCGGCGACCGGGCATCGCTATCCACATGCGGCGCGCTCAGCCAAAGAAATCAGCGTCCGTTCGCCAGCGGCCAGCCCTGGATTCACGCGGGAAGACCTCGAGGCGGTACTCGGTCGTCGCAACGAATTGCTGGACATCGACCCAGCGGATCTCGAATCGCTGCTCCTGGAAATACAGCTGCAATCGTATGCGCGCAGCTTCAGCGGACTGAGCTGCGCGGACATCATGTCCAGCCCCGTCGTTTCGATTACATCCGGCACGACAGTCGCAATTGCCGCTGCCCTACTCAAGCGTCATGGCGTCAAGGCACTTCCTGTCATTGACGACCGCGGATTCGTGATCGGTATCGTCACTCAAGCCGACATCACGAGAAACATGGCGGCCGGATGGCTTCGGGTGCTGGCGACATTCATCGAACGATGGTTCGCCGGCCCCGGTTCAGCGCTCACGGTAGCGTCCATCATGACGACCCACGTATCGACGGTCAGCGTCACCACTTCGATCGCGAAGCTCGTGCCGATATTCGCTGCTTATGGCCATCACCATATTCCGGTACTCGATACGCAGGAGAAACTCGCCGGCATGATCACGCAGGCAGACCTGATACTAGGCATCTACCGGCAAACACACGCCTAGGGGAAATGCGCCAAATATTGGAGGCGACATCGATTCCGATGTGCGCACCGGAACTTTGCGGCGCTTCAATTTCGGATGACGAAGTATTGTTGCCGGACCTGAAAACTCATGGCATCTGAACTTGCGGCGCAGAAAGGTATGCCCGAAGAAACCGTGATAGCGGCACTCACGAAGGCGGCCAAGGCGCAGCGTATCTTCCATGCATACAGCCACCAACAGCCACCAACAAGTCTCCGGCTATCCGACCTGACGGCGCAGCGGAGTCGGTTTCATCTCCGCGGCCTTGATAGGCTTTCCGCTAATTTCGTCGCTATTGCTGGCGCTCAGTCCAGCAAACCGGCCATTGGTCTGCGCCTTCTGCAGCACGTCCTGCGGAATCAACAACGCCAGCGCGAAAGTCACGCCAACCCCTGCCGCCATCAGGGCGATTGCGCCGACTATCAATAGTGCGATGCCCATTTTCGACTCCTTCACTTGATCGAACATGGTTCGATTCTTCAACGTCCATTACCGTCGTTTGAAACCGGAAAACTCGCAGCATCGAAAGCATTTCCGACAGTCAGTCAAATGCGGCGTCAAAGGGATCCGGCATCTACTGTCGAGACGTAAACAAATTACCTCCGTTTCATTTAAGCATCCGAATTACATGACAACAAGTTAAATATATTTGTGTTTATATGCAATAATTTTGAATATAAAAGCGGTTGCAGCGATGGCGCCTTGGCGCGGGCCTGCGCCCTTCAAATCAAACTATTTGCACGCAGACACCATGGACGTCGAACTCGCACGTACGTTTCTCCAGGTGGTCAGGTCGGGAAGCCTCGTCTCCGCGGCGGCGCAACTGCACGTCACCCAGACTGCGGTGACAGCACGAATCAAGAACCTCGAGGCGCAATTGAACTGTCGCCTGTTCGAACGCAACAAAGCGGGGGCGAGGCTCACCACCGATGGTGAAAAATTCCTCGGCTACGCCAGCCAGCTCGTCCAGACGTGGGAAGCGGCGTGCCGCGATCTGCCATTGCCAAGCGGCCACGACGACATGTTTACGTTCGGTGCGGACATCAGTCTCGCGAATCCACTGGTCCTGCATTGGGCCGCCCGGTTGCGCCAAGACCTACCTGCCTACGCGGTGCGCGCAGAGTTGGGAGATGGTGCCGTGCTCCAGAAAAAAGTGCGCGGAGGCGTACTGGATGCAGCACTCGTATATGAACCAGAGTATGTCGCGGGCATTCAGGTCGAAGAGGTAGTGGAGGAAAAACTAGTGCTGATCCGGACGTCGCAAAAACCGGGATCGTATGTCTACGTCGACTGGGGCGCCGAATACAGACGACAGCACGACATATCGCTGCCCGAGTACGCGAAGTCGTCGCTGTATTTCAATCTCGGCCCGCTGGCTCTGCAATACATCCTCCAGTTCGGCGGCTCGGGCTATTTCCGAACACGGGTCGTCCAGCCTTACCTCGATCATGGCGTCCTTGAACGGGTAATAGAAGCACCTGAGTTCTCCTATCCGGTGTACGTCGTGTATCCGCGATCATCGAGCAGGACCGGCTTGCAGGCCGCTCTGCTCATCTTGCGGCAAGTAGTAAAGGAAGACGCCGACTGGTCGCAGCGATGGGACTTCCTCGTCTAGGGCCACACCAATCTCGAGCACGCTTTGCCAGTGATGTATGCGCCGGCACAAGAACAAGTCTCCTGCGGTCTATGAAGTTAATATCGCTTGCATGCGTGACCTTGTGCGCTACGTGCGCTGCCTCGCACATCTATCACCATGTGATACAATTTCAATGTAGGTTTATGACAGGACTATCCCTATGAAAGAAGCTTCTCGCGCACTGAGAAAAGAAGACTTTGAGCAGCTCTCCGAGTTTCGTTACCAGATGCGGCGATTCGAGCGGTTCTCCGAGCAAGCGGCTCAGGACGAAGGCATTACGCCACTGCAGTATTTGCTGTTGTTGCATATCAAGGGTTATCCGGACCGCGATTGGGCAACCGTCGGCGAACTGGCTGAACGGCTTCAGGCACATCACCACGGAATAGTTGCGCTTGTGACGCGGTGCGAAGCGCTGGATCTCGTCAAGAGAAAGCCTAGCGAAACTGATCGCCGCCAAGTCGAGGTTCATCTGCTGAAACCCGGAGAGAAAATCCTCTCGCGGCTAGCCGAATTGCATCGGGCAGAACTGAAGTCGCTCGCGGGCACCTTCCGCGTTCCGCAGGTCGATCTCTAGCTCGATCATTAGGTCGGTGCGTGCCAACACTGCCCACCTTCGTATGGAGTTGCAGCAAGGTCACGCCATTCCATCAACCAAAACAACGCAAATAAGTCCGAATTGATCAGGAGTTAATGTGCACGAAAACGCTTCACGAGGTGATTTTGCAGCGAATGGTCATCTGTTGCGCATCACAGCCATTGCGATAGTGATCGGCGCGTTGAGCACGTTGACCGCCTATGTCCTGCTCCACCTGATCAATTTTTTCACCAACCTTTTTTTCTTCCAGTCCCTGTCGTTCGAGAATCACTCGCCTGCAGGAAATAGCCTCGGTCTCTGGATCATCGTGATTCCCGTGATCGGCGGTCTGGTGATCGGACTGATCGCACGCTATGGCAGCGAAGCCATCCGTGGACACGGCATTCCGGAAGCGATCGAAGCCATCCTGTTCGGCAAGAGCAAGATGTCGCCGAAGGTCGCCGTGCTCAAGCCTCTTTCTTCCGCGATCGCTATCGGCAGCGGCGGCCCGTTCGGTGCGGAAGGGCCAATCATCATGACGGGCGGCGCAATAGGGTCGCTGCTCGCTCAGTATTTCCACCTGACTGCTGGTGAACGCAAGACGCTGCTCGTCGCCGGCGCCGTAGCCGGGATGACAGCGGTTTTCGGTACGCCTGTAGCGGCCGTCCTGCTCGCGGTCGAACTGCTGCTGTTTGAATTGCGCCCGCGTAGCCTGCTGCCCGTTGCCGTCGCGTGCGCGGTGGCCGGTTTCACGCGCCCGCTTCTGATCGGCAGCGGCGCCCTCTTCCCGTTGCAAACCATTCCGCTGGGTCCGCTCGGCCTCGTTTCATGCGTGGTCGCGGGTCTGATGGCCGGCGCGATGTCCTGGGGCCTGTCATCGGCGCTATACAAGGTCGAGGACCTCTTCGGCAAATTGCCGATTCACTGGATGTGGTGGCCGGCGCTTGGCGGCATTGCTGTCGGCATCGGCGGATATTTCGAGCCACGCGCGCTCGGCGTAGGCTATGACGTCATCGGCGATTTACTGCATAACCATCTTGCCATCAGTGTCGTGGCCGGGTTGATACTTGTGAAGGCGATCATCTGGGTCATCGCCCTCGGCTCTGGCACATCCGGCGGCGTACTCGCTCCGCTGCTGATGATGGGTGCGGCCATGGGAACAATCGTCGGACCGTTCATGCCTGGTGGCGAGCCAGCAGTATGGCCACTGGTATTCATGGCGGCGACGCTCGGCGGAATGATGCGCGCACCGATCATGGCAACCGTGTTCGCGTTCGAACTCACTCATGACGCCAACGTACTGTTGCCTTTGCTCATGGCTTCTGCCGTTGCATACGGATTCACGGTGCTGCTGATGCGGCGCTCCATCCTGACCGAGAAGATCGCGCGTCGCGGTTATCACATCTATCGGGAGTACGGCATTGATCCTCTTGAACGCCATTTCGTCGAAGAGGTGATGACGCACAAGGTCGAGACCATCGATGCGGATGTGCCGGTTGCTGACGTGCTGGCGAAATACTTTGGTGAAAAGCAAATCCATCGTGCGTTTCCGGTGACACGAGACGGCGCGCTGGTAGGAATGATCGAGCGTGACGGATTGATCGCGCGATCCGGCAATCCAGCCATCAAGGTCATGAGTGACCTGTTCGGCGCAAACACACCGATCATGGCGTTGCCCGGGGAAACCTGCCGGATTGTGTCCAACCGGCTGGCAGTGCATGGCCTCGAGCGCTTGCCAGTGGTGTCGGACCCGCAGTCGCGTCGTCTGGTGGGCTTGATAAGCCGTAGCGACCTGGTGAAGCCGTCGCTCGCCTTCTTCGAGGAAGAGGAGCGGCGCGAGATGTTCCGACGCACTCCCCTGCACCACCTGAGGAAACGGTTTGCACCCGTGCGCAGGCACAAAGACGACACAACCCGGGAGCGTCCATAAGCCTGTCCTGAGGCCGGGCAGCCCGACACTTGGCGGCTCATCGCGTCGACCTAATTGAAAAACGCCATGTCTTACAAAACTATCGAAGACACCATCGGCAACACGCCGCTGGTCCAGCTCCAGCGGATCCCGGATGACGACATCCGCGCGCGCGGGACCGTGATTCTCGGCAAGCTTGAGGGACACAACCCCGCGGGCTCAGTGAAGGACCGTCCCGCACTGTCGATGATCACAAAAGCGGAAGCGCGCGGCCGTATCAAGCCGGGCGATACGTTGATCGAATCCACGAGCGGCAATACGGGTATCGCGCTCGCCATGGTGGCGGCAATTCGGGGCTACCGGATGGTCCTGATCACGCCGGAAGATATTTCTCTGGAACGCCGCCAGAGCATGGCGGCCTTCGGCGCGCACATCATTCTGACGCCGGCAACCGGCGGCATGGAGTACGCCCGCGATCTGGCCGAAAAAATGCAACAGGAGGGCCAGGGGGTGATCCTCGACCAGTTCGCGAATCCCGACAATCCGTTGGCTCACTATGAGACCACCGGACCCGAGATCTGGCGGGACACGGCGGGACGCATCACCCATTTCGTCTCCGCGATGGGGACCACCGGCACGATCATGGGGGTATCGCGCTTTCTCAAGGAACAGAGCGGGAGCGTGGAAATCGTCGGAGTGCAGCCGGAGGATGGTTCACGCATTCCGGGCATCCGCAGATGGCCGGAATCTCATACGCCCAAGATTTTCGAGCGAAGCCGCATAGATCGGATCGAGACCGTGAGTCAGGCGGCGTCAGAAGCGATGGTGCAGCGCCTGGCCGCCGAAGAAGGCATTTTTTGCGGCGTTTCAGCAGCGGGTGCGTGCGAAGTGGCTTTACGCATCGCTCGTCAGGTTGAAGATGCAACCATCGTCTTCGTTGTCTGCGATCGCGGTGACCGTTATCTGTCGACCGGACTATTTCCCGCGTAGGAACCGGGTTTTTCGTCGACTATTCTTTCGCTGTGCGGTGTGCAATGTCGCTTTCCTGCCTGATCAATATCGCTCAGCCAATTCACTCTATATCACGTCGCGATATAATATTGATGAGGCAATAGTTTCTCGTCCGACTCGGTCGAAGACCCACGCGTGCCCGATACGAACTCGTATGGAAACTGACGTCGCGTTAAATCACACCCATGGTTTCATCTAACAGGAGGTGGCCTGCCATGTTAGTCACATTCAAATCGCGAGCATCACCCGATGTTTTGATGCTTGCCGATCTCGCAAATTACCTTCTTGGTATCGTTGGCAAACGCCTTGGTTCGCGTGGGGTTATCGCGCGCAATGAGCTGCCAGATGCCATTGGCCGGATGGAAGACGCCATCGCGGAAGATCAGCGAATGTCGGATGCACACGATGAGATGCACTACGGAACACCAACGGGTGTACACGAGCGCAGCGCCGGACTCGCACAGCGCGCGTATCCTTTTTTGGATATGCTTCGTGAAGCTCAAAAGCAGGACACAGACATTATTTGGGGTCTGTAGATACGCGCTTGCGGAGGGGATCTCAATCCCCTCCGTGCTGATGTCGCTTTCCTCCCAACCTCCGAGAGGCACCTCGGGATGATGCGTCACGGCATCGTTCAGCCCGATAGATCCATACGCAAGGCATCTGCAAGGCGACGCTGCCGCACAGGATCTGCCATGCCGTTTGGTCGAAGCTCGATGCTGCATGATCTCTCCAAAGAAGTGCTCGCCTGACGGGAACGCAGCCCAACTGCTGATCAGATCCGACAAGATCAGCGATTACCCCGATGCGCGTGCACGGCAACCCATACGACGGGCTCGCGACTATTCTGGCATTTCGTTTGCGCCCCGCGGATTTCCTGTCACTCCTATAATTAAATCAATGACTTGATTCTCTGGTTGCATCGTCATGCCGGGTGGCATAGCCGAAGTCGACGACCACATGAACCGCGGCCGCAACATGGACACCCGTACGCCGGCATCGCAGTGCCAGTTTGTTGCTTGACACCGTGTGACCGTAAGCCCGGGATCGCCATGGCCTGCGGCGGGTCATGCCGGCCCAACACAAGATTCAGATTCTGGAGACGGCGAAAATGTCGAACGCTAACGCAACACAATCCAAATTTGGAATGGTTGTCCGGGTGACCAGCGGCAATTTCCTGGAGATGTTCGATTTCTTCCTGTTTGGCTTTTATGCAACCTATATTGCCAAGACCTATTTCCCGGCCGACAGCGAATTTGCATCGCTGATGCTGACGTTCGGCACGTTCGGCGCGGGCTTCATCATGCGGCCTGTCGGCGCGATTGTTCTGGGCGCCTATATCGACAAGGTGGGCCGGCGGCAGGGGCTGATCACGACACTCGCCATCATGGCGATGGGCACTGTGCTGGTGGCCTTTGTGCCCGGGTACCTGACCATTGGCCTGTTCGCGCCGCTGCTGGTGCTGATCGGCCGCTTGCTGCAAGGTTTCTCGGCCGGCGTGGAATTGGGCGGTGTATCGGTCTATCTCGCTGAAATGGCGACGCCGGGTCACAAGGGCTTCTATGTGAGCTGGCAGTCGGCTAGCCAGCAGGCTGCGATCATCGTGGCCGCCGTGATTGGCTATACCTTGAGCGCCACCATGGGACAGGCAGCGATTGCCGCATGGGGCTGGCGAATTCCGTTCTTCATCGGTTGCATGATCGTGCCGTTTCTCTTCGTGATCCGCCGTTCGCTGCAGGAAACCGAGGAGTTCACCGCTCGCAAGCACAGGCCGAACGCGAGCGAAATTTTTCGCTCGATGATGCGCAACTGGGGAATCGTACTGGCCGGAATGATGCTGGTCGTGATGACCACGGTGTCGTTCTACCTGATCACCATCTATACGCCGACCTTCGGGCGCAGTGTGCTGAAACTCTCGGCGGAGGACAGCCTGATTGTCACGTTCTGCATTGGCGTGTCGAACCTGTTCTGGTTGCCGATAATGGGCGCCCTGTCCGACCGCGTCGGACGCAAGCCGCTGCTGATCGGTTTCACGCTGCTGACCATCCTGACCGCGTATCCGGTCATGGTCTGGCTGGTGAACGGCCCGACTTTCCAGAAGATGCTGATTGCCGAGTTGTGGCTTTCGTTCCTCTACGGCAGCTATAACGGGGCCATGGTCGTGGCGCTCACCGAGGTGATGCCGGTCGACGTTCGGACTTCCGGGTTCTCGCTGGCGTACAGCCTGGCCACTGCGATCTTCGGGGGCTTCACTCCCGTCATTTTGACCTTCCTGATCCAGGTAACTAACAACAAAGGCGCACCGGGTTTGTGGATGAGCTTCGCCGCCGTGTGCGGCCTGATTGGCACCCTGATACTTTACCGGCGTAGCGCAGTCGCCAAGCGGGAGCACGTGTCACTGGCGGCGTGATCACACAGGATCTGATCGAGTACGATTTCTCCGTAATTCGTCTGGATAACTATGCTTTATAAATTACACGAACAAAACCGCGCTCTTTTCGCGCCCTTCGTCGAATGGGCGCACGCGTGGGAAAAATTGCTGATCGATCCGGTCTCGCCAACGGCGCGCTTACCGTTTGCGCGCCGTATCGCGGCTGGATACGAGTTGATGTACTGACTCAGCAAGGACTCAGACACGGAAACGATCCATCGCTGTTGGCAGTGGCATTCGTCAGTCCAGAAGCAAGTTACGGTTTCTCGACAGGTACATTTTCACGCTGACGTTGCGCCTGCCAGGCAGCCGTTCGCGTGCGGATGTAGTCGTCGTAGTCATCGCTCGTTTTGAGCTCCGGCAGTTGACTGTGCATGTGCCCCTGGCTGTCGGCGACTGGCAGTCGCGACACCAGTTCGGCATGAATCATCTGCAGGTGCGAAGGCGCGTTCCCGCCTGGGAATGAGGTACCCGACTTGGGAACCGTCACCCCGGTAAGCGGATTGTCAGTGCGCGGCTGCCTGCACGTGAAAGCTGCGCTGACGTCCGGAGCGGCTGCATCTCGGGCAGTGAGCGGTGGCAAGCTCCAGAGCACTTCGACGGTCTTCAGGATGCTGGTGTGATCGAGTGGCGTCCCGGTCTCTGCCACCTGGAATACGGTGCCCTTCTCAATCCACGGCGATACCAGCACCGTCGGCACACGTACACCGAAGCGCGTGAAGTCGAAGCCGAACTCGCCCGCAAGGTTGTCCGGCGCGACCGCGCCTGCAGGTGGCGCGACATGGTCATAGCCGCCGCCGTGTTCGTCATAGGTAATGATCAGCAGCGTTTGATTCCACTTCGGCCCGGTGGAGACCGCCTGGTAGACGTCGTAAATCAATTGCTCGCCAAGGGCCACGTCGTAGTTGGGATGCTGACTATTGCCCGTGGGACTCCAGCTCGGCTCCAGAAAACTGAAGGCCGGCAACGAACCTGCCCTCGCTGCTGCCTGAAAATCGCTGAACAGGCCGAAGTGCGAATCAGACGCCTCGGTCACGTCGGGAAAATTTTGACGCGTCATCGGCGGAGTGTCGTATCCGTAGATGACCCAGTTCAGATTAGCATCCGATAGCCGGCCAAAAATGCTCGGGCAGGTGAACGTCTTGGCCACATCGTCCATATGACCCTGGCTCGTCGCGGCGCAGGCGAACGCGCGATTCGGCATCGTCTCGGTCGGCACCGACGCGTACCAGTGGTCACAGACGGCGTAGCCCTGTGCCAGCCCTGACAGCACCGGGAGCATCGCCGGTGTGAACACGCCCATAATGTTTCCAGCGACCGTGCCTGGCAGGATCGACCAATCGTTGTTGGCTTCCCACTCAAGAGTTTGTGCAAAGTCCTGCACGAAGCCGCCATTGCCCGGTTGCTGTCCAGGCGCGACCGTCGCGGTCCCGAACAGTTGCACGTTGGTGGCAGCATAACCCTCGCCTGGATCGGCGCCGGGCATGAAATACGCGTTCTGGTCCGTGGGAGCGATCTTGAACACAGCTACCGGGTTGCCCTGACTATCACTGTTGGCCTCCTCTCCTGTGAGACCTTCAAATGGCTGGCCATTGGGCGACCTGTTCCCCTGATCCGCGTAGAGAAAGCCCAACATGTGATCGAACGAACGGTTCTCAAGCATTAGCACGACAATGTGCTGAGTCGACGTGAAGGCAGCAGTATTCATTACGGAATCCTGATTGTGCGGCTGTTCAGATCGGATCCGGCTGGTCGCCCGCGAGCAGTAACTGTGGCACCTGGCTAAAGCTGTAGTTGCTACTCCCGGCCTCGAGATCGAACACCCAGACCATATCGAAACGGTCGCCCGGCCAGCTTTGCGGAGCGGTCGTGTTACCGAGTATGGCGTTGGCGATCAGCGGGATGTGCTTGTGCTCCCAGCCCACGAGCACCGCACCGTCACACGCCATGGCGGCCGTCGCCAGTTGAGTCTCCTGTCCAACCGTGTAAGTTGTATTGGTCGTGAGCATCAACTTTTGCGCGAGGACACTCAACGTCTCGACGGGACGCTTGCTTTTGGTTCCCTCTTCGTCTGTCGCTGCAAACAGGTATTGCGGTTGTGCAAGGTCGGGGCTCTGCAACGGACCACGACTTGGCGCAAAAAGGTCTGCCAAGGCGCCGGCACGAGTCCATCCGGCAACGAGTAACGAATCGGCATCCTGTTCGCCGTCGGCGGTGACGCCGTACGGCGGCGACACGGCCTGCGGCTTTTCGCCGTGACGAACGACCATGATTTTCTGTGCCCGCGCCATGATTTCCTCCGACGGGATTAGGGAAAAACTTTCGTGTCTGTCACGCCTTCTCTGCCGGTCTCTTCACAATTGTCTTTGTTGCACGCCCTGTTCGAGCAGTCCTTGGCGCGGGTGACATCAACCTTCTGCGCGGCCCACGTACTGATCACACTTTCACTCCAACGGTCATGTTGGACCGTGCGCTCTCGCTGATCATTGATCGCGGCCTACCTGTGATCCGCAAAGGTGGTTCTGATGGCGTCGTTATGGTGTTGTGGATTTGGTTGCGTGGTCGACATGCATTCATTTTTCGATGTCGCCGCGCTCGCCAAGCTGGGTTGAATCGGAAACCTGATTGGCGACAGCTGATGTCGGTCTGTCAGACGTCGCAAGCCTCAACAAACCGCCGCCACGACTATTGACATGGCTCGCCCGGCCGGTTCGATGTGTATCCCTCATTCGTATTGGCAAGCCGACCTAGGTCCCGCTCGAAAAGCGAACAACATCGAATTGGCCGCACACGACGCCACCATTCAAGCTAGGACTTCGGATTTCGGAAGTCAAGGACGCGCCGCCGATCACCCCGCCGGCCGTTTTCGCATGCTCCATGCGCGAGGCGACGCCAACCGGAATGACGAGCACCTACGTCACGCCGGAACGACCTGCGTAGCCGATACGCCCGCCGCTCGAGAGATCGAAGGGATCTCACCCCAGGGAAGCACTGGAACGCCCGAAACTCGCCTCTCTGATGTTGATGCCACGAAGGCCCGACGTGCGGACGTCCCTGGCCATCCCAGACAGCAAAAAGCCCGCTGGGCGCGGGCTTCGGGGAGATCATCGGGCTTCTTCTGACATCTTGAAACAGTAATGTGGTGGGCCGGGTGGGATTCGAACCCACTATCGGTCGATTATGAGTCGACAGCTTATACCAATTAAGCTTCCGGCCCTTTTGCAGGAAAACACCCTGCCGCGAGTCAACGAGCTAAGGGAAGACGTCAAGCGACGCTTCCGTCGCGTATCGAATTCAGCATCGATTCTATCCGACTGCACTCACGAAGGTCTGCGAGTTTGCCTTGAAACGGTCCATAAAACAAGCGCGGCGGACCATTTGGCCCGCCGCGCTTGGATCCTCACCAACCCAACATCAATTCCCTTCCAGGAACGACTTCAGCTTGTCCGAGCGGCTCGGATGACGAAGCTTGCGCAGCGCCTTCGCCTCGATCTGGCGAATCCGCTCACGCGTCACGTCGAACTGCTTGCCCACTTCCTCGAGCGTGTGGTCCGTGCTCATCTCAATACCGAAACGCATCCGCAACACCTTCGCCTCGCGCGGCGTCAGGGAATCGAGCACGTCCTTCACCACGTCGCGCATGCTGGCATGCAGCGCGGCGTCGGCCGGCGCCACCGTGTTCGTATCTTCGATAAAGTCGCCAAGATGCGAATCGTCGTCGTCCCCGATCGGCGTTTCCATGGAGATCGGCTCTTTCGCAATCTTCATGATCTTGCGGATCTTGTCTTCCGGCATTTCCATCTTTTCGGCGAGCGTTGCCGGATCCGGCTCAAGCCCGGTTTCCTGCAGGATCTGCCGCGAAATACGGTTCATCTTGTTGATCGTTTCGATCATGTGAACCGGAATCCGGATGGTGCGCGCCTGGTCGGCGATCGAACGCGTGATGGCCTGACGAATCCACCACGTGGCGTACGTCGAGAACTTATAACCACGGCGATATTCGAACTTGTCCACCGCCTTCATCAAACCGATGTTGCCTTCCTGGATCAGATCCAGGAATTGCAGGCCGCGGTTCGTGTACTTCTTGGCAATCGAAATCACGAGACGCAAATTCGCTTCCGTCATTTCGCGCTTCGCCTGACGCGCCTTCAGTTCACCGGCCGCCATCTGGCGGTTGGTTTCCTTCAGGTCCTTCAACGGCAACACAACACGCGCTTGCAAGTCGAGCAAACGTTGCTGCTGTTCGCGAATCGCCGGAACGTTTCGCTCCAGGATCACGCTATAGCCATGATTCTCGGCAACAACCTTCTCCGCCCACTCTAGATCCGTCTCGCTACCCGGGAACCGGGCGATGAATTCTGCACGCGGCATGCCGCATTTATCGACTACGGTATGCAGGATCTGACGTTCCACCTGACGCACTTCGTCCACTTGCGCGCGCAACGTGTCGCACAAACGCTCAACGGTCCGCGCGGTGAAGCGAATGGTCATCAGCTCGCTCTGAATGGCTTCTTGCGCCTTCAAATAAGCCTTCGACTTATAGCCTTCCTTCTCGTACGCGCGACGCATCTTCTCGAACCACTCGCTGATCAGCGAGAACTTCTCGAGCGATGCACGCTTGAGCGCTTCCAGCTGCGCGGCGTTGGCATTGGCCTGAGCGGTGGTTTCGTCGACTTCTTCCTCGTCCTCGCTCGCCTCTTCCTCTTCTTCCTCTTCGCTTTCAATGGCTTCCGCTTCCTGCTCGGAGAAACCATCGGCGTCAGCAGCGTTCGGATCGATCAGGCCATCAACCAGTTCATCCACGCGCGTTTCTTCGTTCTGCACGCGCTCGGCCATGGCCAGAATGTCAGCGATAGTCGTCGGGCAAGCAGAAATGGCCATGACCATGTGCTTGAGGCCGTCTTCAATCCGCTTCGCGATCTCGATTTCGCCTTCGCGCGTCAGCAGTTCGACGGTGCCCATTTCACGCATGTACATGCGGACCGGATCGGTCGTCCGGCCGAATTCGGAGTCGACGGTAGAAAGCGCGACTTCAGCTTCCTCTTCAACTTCATCGTCCGATGAAGCCGCCGGGGCGTTGTCATTGAGCAGCAGCGTTTCAGCGTCTGGCGCTTGCTCGTAGACCGCCACGCCCATGTCGTTGAACGTGCTGATGATCCCTTCAATAGCTTCCGTTTCCGTGAAGTTATCGGGCAGGTGGTCGTTGATTTCAGCGTAAGTCAGGAAGCCGCGTTCCTTGCCGAGCTTGATCAGCGCGCGCAGCTTCGCACGCCGCTCCTCGAGCTCTTCAACCGTACCGGGCGCGCTCGAGGCGAACGCGTCCTTCAACAGCGCTTTTTCCTTCGCACGCCGGTCGCGCGCCTTGACCTTTTCGACCTTGGCCGGAGGTGCGGCTACAGCATCCGCAGCAGAGGCCGTGGCCGGGTCGGCCTGCACGTTTTGCGCGTTTTGCGTTGCGTCGTCATCGACGGGTACTTCGTTCAGCTTTTTCGTCATGGAGTTCGCCGTACCGGCATTAGTCTCGACTCGCGGCTGCTGGACGACAGCCGATGGAACCGTGGATACAGAATATGCGCGCGCTGCCTTGTCCTGCGTACCCTTGGCAATTCGTCGCCCCGAGTCCTGCGCCGGTCCCCGCTTCACGACGCGCACGCGAGCCAGCTTCGACCCCTGCTTCGTGTTGCGTTTCCGGCCCGCATTGGCAGCCGCTTCCGTTGCACTCGCTTGCTTGCCGGCCGAATTTTCGGCCTTGCCACTCCTGCCAGTTTCGCCCGCCACCAGGCCAACCTGATCCTTCGACTGACCCGGCGTCTTCTTGCCCGCCGGCCTCACGACATTCGCCGTTCTGACCGACCCCACACTCACTGCCGACGCAAGCGAGTTTTTTTTGCTTGCACCCGATGGCGGAGAGGGAATGGCGATCGCCCTGGTTTTCGACACTCCGGGGGAAGGAACTGACCGGCTATGGGCCACTGCCCGTTTCGACTCGCTCGAGCCGCGTACCGTCGTTTTCTTCCCGCCAGCAGTCTTAACCATGCGTGCCTCACCTCTTCCGCAAATGAGCACAAAAGTCAAAAAAACAACTTGCTGAAAACCTTTAATTGTAGCATGCAGGTCTTAAATGTCCCGACTCACCCCGCGCAAGGCCTTAATTTGAGCAGCTTTAGCCGATAAATCCGAAAATTCGGCAATTTCTTCCGCAGTCAAGCTCGATTGCTGCGCCAGTTGATCCAGCCGATTCCTATAGCTGTCGTGTCTCAGCTTGACAACCGTTGCATGCAACTCTTCCGCGAGCAGCTTTTTCTGCTCCTGTACGCGTTCGTTGGCGCCTTCGTCGGCCGGATCGCGCATCAACAGATCCCGTACATTTTCATCATAGGCGAGAATTTCCTGGAAGATATCCTCGTAAGTCGGGGCATTTGCCGCGTTGCGCAAGAGATCCGACAGCATCTGGAACTCCGCCGTTTCCCCCAACTCGCGCGCGTGGCCGATTACCTCGCTAAACAACTCGCCGTGTTCGGTCATGGTGATCAGCGTCTGCTCGCTTTCGTGATCGAGCGTGCCGTAGATCGCCGGGTACATCACCAGGTTGCGCAGCGCGCGCTGTTCATGGCCCTTTACGCGACGCCGCTCGCTCTTGGGCAGCGCAGCCCGGGCGACAGCCGCCGCTCGCGAGTCGATGTCACACAATGCCGCGATTTCGCCGAACGGTGTATTCAGCCGATCGGCCAGCATATGCAGGATCTGCACGCGCAGCGCGTTCGCCGGCAACGCCTGAAGCAAAGGCTTCGCGTCGAAGAGCGCCTTCGCGCGGCCTTCCGGCTGGTCAAGTTCCTTGTCGTTCAGGACTTCGTTCAGCAGGAACTGCGACAGGGGCATCGCGCGATCGACCTGCTCACCGAAACCGTCAGTGCCGAATTCACGCACGTAGCTGTCCGGGTCGTGTTCCTTCGGCAGGAACAGGAAGCGGATCGTGCGGTTGTCGGCGGCATGCGGCAAACAGGCGTCCAGTGCACGGCGCGCGGCGCGGCGGCCGGCCGAATCGCCATCGAAACTGAACACAACGGTATCAGTCTGACGAAACAGCTTCTGTACGTGGACCGGCGTGCAAGCCGTGCCAAGCGTGGCAACGGCGTTCGCAAAACCCAATTGCGCCAACGCAACAACGTCCATATACCCTTCGACGACCAGCGCGTACCCGAGTTCGCGAATAGCCAGCCGCGCCTCAAAAAGGCCGTATAACTCGCTGCCTTTGCTGAACAGCGGTGTTTCAGGCGAATTCAGGTACTTCGGCTCTCCGCCGTCGAGCACGCGGCCGCCAAAGCCGATCACATTGCCCTTCACATTGCGGATGGGGAACATGACGCGTTCGCGAAAGCGGTCGTATCGGCGAGACTGGCCCTGGTTGTCGCTTTTCTCGCTGACGATCACCAGACCTGCTTCCACCAGATTGTCGTTCTTGTAATCGGGGAACGCGGCTTCGAGGCTCTGCCAGCCGTCGGGCGCGTAGCCGAGTCCGAAGCGCAACGCGATTTCTCCCGTCAGGCCACGCTTTTTCAAATATTCGATAGCGTTGGGCGCCCCGCGCAACTGCTTGCGATAGAACTCGCAGGCAGTCTGCATGACTTCGGTCAACGCAACGCTGACGGCTTTGCTCGGCGCGGGAGCGTAACCTTCGCCGCCCGAGCCGCCGCCTCCGCCACGCATGGACGGTTCCTGCGGCACGGTCAGGCCGGCCGACTGGGCGAGGTCCTTGACTGCTTCGGGGAACGTGAGCCCGGTGTGCTCCATGAGAAAGCTGATTGCCGTGCCGTGCGCGCCGCAGCCGAAGCAGTGATAGAACTGCTTGGTTGGGCTGACCGTGAACGACGGGCTCTTCTCGTTATGGAAGGGGCACAAGCCCATGAAGTTCGCGCCGCCCTTCTTCAACTGCACGAACTTACCCACCACGTCGACGATATCGACGCGGTTCAGCAAGTCCTGAAGAAACGAATGCGGAATCACTAAATTGAGTTTTCTGGATCAGACTTTCGGGTCACGTTTTCTTCAGCAATTTCTTCAACAATGTCTTCGGCAAGTAAGCAAGCTTATTTGGCGAGCGCTGCTTTGACCAGGCCCGACACTGCGGTCATATCTGCACGGCCCGCCAGCTTTGGTTTCAGCACGCCCATTACCTTGCCCATGTCCTGCGGACCGGCCGCGCCAGTTGCCGCCACAGCCGCCTGAATTTCGGCGTTGATGGCTTCATCCGACATCTGCTCGGGCATGTAAGCCGCCAAAACGCCTAGTTCGGCTTGTTCCTTCGCCACCAGATCGTCGCGTCCCGCCGTCTGGAACTGGCTGATTGAGTCCTTGCGCTGCTTGATCATTTTATCGATGACGGCCGTGATGGCTGCGTCGTCCAGCGTCACACGCTCGTCGACTTCGCGCTGCTTGATTGCCGCGAGCAGCAGCCGGATAGTGCCGAGGCGTTCGGTTTCGCGGGCGCGCATCGCGGCTTTCATGTCGTCGGTGATCTGGTCTTTGAGGCTCATCGCTTGGGAACTCTGCTGGTGCTGTGTTGAGAGAATGCGGACGTCAGCCGTTCATGGCGCTAAAGCAAAAACCCGCTTGGGACGTTTCCTCAAGCGGGATCATGAACAGGGTAATTCGGGTACCTTTGAAGCCGGCTGGCACAACGCCGAGACGTGGTCGAGTGGCCGCTCGAGGCAGGGATCGTCTTCTTTCCTCATGCATCACCGCCCCGTTTTGACTCATTTTGCGCTCGTGCCCCGCTCGTGCCGATTACCGCTATGAACAAAACAGTATAGCAGGTCGAAACTATGATTTCCCAGGGGAACCAGTCTTGCAGAGATGCCGGTCCTTACGGGTGAAAGCTATACTGGTCATGCCTTTGCGCTTCTAGGCGCGAACCAGTTCGGCCGCAGCTTTGCCCGCCGCCACGCCCGACGCCCATGCCCACTGGAAGTTGTAGCCACCGAGCCAGCCGGTGACATCGACCGCCTCGCCGATGAAATATAAACCCGCGACGCGCGAACTCATCATGGTTGTGGATGAAAGCTCCCGGGTGTCCACGCCGCCGCGCGTGACCTCGGCCTTCCGGTACCCTTCCGTGCCGTTCGGTGTAAGCGTCCAGCGCGACAGCGATTCGCCGATCTGGCGCAGCGTTTTGTCGGGGAGATCAGCGAGACGGGCGTCGGCGGCCACGCGTTGAACGTCGAGCCAGGTTTGGGCGAGCCTCGCCGGAACGCGCTCGGCGAGAAACGTGCCGACTTGTTTGCGGGTTTCCCGTTTGGCCGCGATCAGTTCGCTAATGGCATCGACGCCAGGCAACAAGTCGATGCAAATCGGCTCCGATGGGTTCCAGTAGCTCGAAATCTGCAGCACGCCCGGCCCCGACAAACCACGGTGCGTGAGGAGCAGGTCCTCGCTGAATTCCCCACGGCCGCGGCCTGCGCCCGCGCTGAGTTCGACTGGCACGGACAAGCCGGATAACGCCGCGAACGGCTCCCAGTCTGCGGGAGCGAAGGTCAACGGTACCAAGGCGGGACGGGTATCAACGAGCTTGTGGCCGAATTGCTTCGCCAGCCGATACGCAAAATCCGTCGCGCCGATTTTCGGGATCGACAGGCCGCCGGTTGCTACGACGAGTGCTGCGCTTGAGATCGTGCCGGCGTTGCTGTCGAGGAAAAAGCGGGTGCCGTCGTGGCGGATCGTATCGACGGTGACGGGCCGGCGCCACGTTACGCCACCCGCATCGCATTCGCTTTTCAGGAGTTGGATAATGGATTCGCTGGAGTCATCGCAGAAAAGCTGGCCTTTGTGCTTCTCATGCCAATCCACGCGATAACGCTTGAGCAGCGCAAGAAAATCCTGAGGTGTATAGCGGGCGAGCGCAGAGCGGCAAAAATGCGGATTTGCCGAGAGGAAGTTGGCCGGTCCGGCATTGATGTTCGTGAAGTTGCAGCGGCCGCCGCCCGAGATGCGGATTTTTTCCGCGAGCCGTTCGGCATGGTCGATCAAGACCACCCGGCGGCCGTTTTGCGCGGCCACGGCGGCGCACATCATGCCCGCCGCGCCCGCGCCGATGACTGCGATATCGTAGGTTTCCATGGCGCGCATTGTAACGGGTGGTGCGCCTGGGTTCGAGGCGGGGTTGGACTGCAGGCCACTGCGGGGCGCGACTGGAGCAATCAAAGCAACACCGTCGGGCGAACGAACCCCAACCCGCCCGCTGCTATACTTATCCCTTAATCCAAACAGCTCCACCCCATGCTTGTTCTAGGCATCGAAAGTTCTTGCGACGAAACCGGCCTTGCGCTCTACGACACCGAGCGAGGCCTGCTTTCGCACGCGCTGCATTCGCAAATCGCCATGCATCGGGAATACGGTGGTGTGGTGCCAGAACTGGCCTCCCGCGACCACATCCGCCGGGCGCTGCCCCTCCTCGAGCAAGTCATGGCGGAGGCCGGGACGGTGCCAACGGATATCGATGCTATTGCGTTCACGCAAGGTCCTGGGCTCGCTGGCGCGCTGCTGGTGGGCGCGAGCATTGCCAATGCACTCGCCATGGCGTGGGACCTGCCGACTGTCGGGATTCATCATCTGGAAGGGCATCTGCTGTCGCCACTGCTGGTGAGCGAGCCGCCGCCGTTCCCGTTCGTCGCGTTATTGGTGTCGGGCGGCCACACGCAATTGATGCGCGTGACCGACGTAGGTGAATATGAAACGCTCGGCGAGACGCTGGACGACGCCGCCGGCGAAGCCTTCGATAAAACCGCCAAACTGCTGGGACTGGGTTATCCGGGCGGCCCGGAAGTCTCGCGGCTCGCCGAATTCGGTACATCTGGCGCAGTTAAACTGCCGCGCCCAATGCTGCATTCCGGCGACCTGGATTTCAGTTTCAGCGGGTTAAAAACCGCGGTCCTCACTCACAGCCGCAAGCTTGGCACGAACGTGTGCGAGCAATCGAAAGCGGATCTGGCGCGGGGTTTTGTCGATGCAGCCGTCGACGTGCTGACCACCAAGTCGATCGCGGCGTTAAAGCAGACGGGTCTGAACCGGCTGGTCGTGGCGGGCGGAGTGGGCGCGAACCGCCAATTGCGCGAGGCGCTATCCGCCGCCGCGAAAAAGCGTCGCTTCGAAGTGCATTACCCGGACTTGTCGCTATGTACCGATAACGGCGCCATGATCGCCCTCGCCGGAGCCTTGCGTCTCGCGCGCTGGCCCGATCAGGCCGTGCGCGATTATGCGTTCACGGTGAAGCCGCGCTGGGATCTGACATCGCTGGCGGCGGCGTAAGTGGCTTCAATGAGCGTGATGCGCTATTGCTGCCCCGGACCTTCAAATAGCCAGCGCTGAAACCCGCTTGTCATGCTCGATCACGGCGTAAGCGCTGTGATTGTGGATCGATTCGAAATTCTCGGCCTCCAGCACATACGCCACAATCCGTTCGTCCGCATTCAGTCGCGTGGCGACATCGCGAACCAGGTCTTCAACGAATTTCGGATTTTCGTAAGCACGCTCGGTCACGAACTTCTCGTCGGGCCGCTTCAGCAAGCCCCACAATTCGCACGACGCTTCTTCCTCAGCAATCCGAATCAAATCCTCGATTGAGACATCACCCTCGAACTCCGCCGCGATGGTCACGTGCGAGCGCTGGTTATGCGCGCCGTACTGCGAAATCTGCTTCGAGCACGGGCACAGGCTAGTCACCGGCACGAGCACTTTCAGCGAGATCCGCGTCTCGCCACCGCACGCAACGCCAGTCAGCGTGACCTCGTAATCCATCAGGCTTTGCACGCCTGACACCGGCGCGGTCTTCATGACGAAGTACGGAAACGACACCTCAATACGCCCCGAATGCGCTTCAAGTTTCGCCAGCATCGCCGTGAGCATGGTCCGCAATGCGGCCTGGTCGAGCGGCGCGCGATTTTCGTCGAGTAAAGCGACGAAGCGCGACATGTGCGTGCCTTTTTGATCGGCGGGAAGATGAACGTCGAGACTCCAGACGCCAACGCCCGGCTGCAATTCGCCACCGGAAGTCCGGATCGTCAGCGGATATCGAACTGCTTTTACGCCCACGCGCTGGATTGGGATCTGCCGGACGTCGAGCGAACTCTGGACATCGGGCATCGCGAAGGCGGGATTCATCTGATTCATTCTTTTTCCTTGTCCGTGGCGTGAATCTCGTCGCGCGAGCCTTGACGCTAACGGATAAAACCAGACAGGCGTCCCCGACGCCTGTCTTCACCACGCGTTCTGCGATCAGGCGACGCGTTTAGTCAGCTTGGCTGCATCGGTTTCGACGTTGTTAAGAAAGCGCTCGCGAATCGAATTGGCGATACCCGCGCCATCAAGCCCGCACGATACCAACAGCTTGACCGGATCGCCGTGATCGATGAATACATCCGGCAAGCCCAATTGCAGCACGGGCTTGATGACCGCGCTCGCCAACAGGCTTTCCACACATGCCGAGCCCGCGCCGCCCATGATCGCGCCTTCTTCCACGGTCACGAGCGCGTCGTGCGTGGCGGCGAGTTCGCGCAGCAGTTCGGCATCGACCGGCTTCACGAAGCGCATGTTCGCGACGGTCGCATCGAGTTCCTCAGCCGCCGCCAACGAAGGGGCGACCATGGTGCCGAACGCAAGGATCGCGATGCGCTTGCCGGAACCCACTTTCTGCGTGGACTCACGGCGGATTTCGCCCTTGCCAAGCGGAATGGCGGTCATCTTCTTGACGGTCTTCACGCCCGTGCCCGCGCCGCGCGGGTAACGGACAGCGGAAGGACCGGGCTGCTGCAAGCCCGTGTACAGCATCTGACGGCATTCATCTTCGTCTGAAGCCGCCATCACGGTCATGTTCGGGATGCAGCGCATGAACGCGAGATCGTAATTGCCAGCGTGCGTCGCGCCGTCTGCGCCCACCAGACCGGCGCGATCGATAGCGAATACCACCGGCAGGTTCTGCAACGCGACGTCGTGGATCAACTGGTCGTAGGCGCGCTGCAAGAACGTGGAATAGATGGCGACAACCGGGCGCATGCCGTCGGCGGCGAGACCGCCCGCGAACGTCACGGCGTGTTGCTCCGCGATACCTACATCGAAATAGCGATCCGGGAAACGCTTTTCGAACTCCACCATGCCGGATCCTTCGCGCATGGCCGGCGTGATGCCGACGACCCGCGAATCCTGCGCGGCGGCGTCGCACAGCCATTCGCCGAATACCTGCGTGTAAGTCTTCTTCGATGGCGCCGTCGACGGCTTGATGCCTTCCGCCGGATTGAACTTGCCAGGACCGTGGTAGAGGACCGGATCGGCTTCGGCGAGCTTATAACCCTGCCCCTTCTTCGTCACGACGTGCAGGAACTGTGGGCCGCGCAATTCCTTGATGTTTTGCAGCGTCGGAATCAGGGATTCCAGATCGTGGCCATCAATCGGGCCGATATAGTTAAAACCGAACTCCTCGAACAACGTAGCCGGAACGATCATGCCCTTCGCGTGTTCCTCGAGCTTGCGAGCGAGGTCCAGCATAGGAGGCGCCACGCGCAGCACACGTTCCACACCGGCACGCGCCGCCGCGTAGAAACGCCCCGACATCAAGCGCGCGAGATGACGATTCAACGCGCCGACCGGCGGGGAGATCGACATGTCGTTGTCGTTCAGGATCACGAGCAGCGGCACGTCGTCGGCCACGCCTGCATTGTTCATGGCCTCGAACGCCATGCCGGCGGTCATCGCGCCGTCGCCGATCACGGCGATGGAGTAACGGTTGTCGCCCTGCAGCTTGCTGGCGATCGCCATGCCGAGCGCCGCCGAAATGGACGTGCTGGAATGCGCGGTGCCGAAAGTGTCGTATTTCGATTCGCTACGGCGTGGGAAGCCGGAAATGCCGCCGGCCTGGCGCAGCGTCTTCATCTGATCGCGACGGCCGGTCAGGATCTTGTGCGGATAAGTCTGGTGACCGACGTCCCAGACAATGCGGTCGTGCGGGGTATCGAAGACGTAATGGAGCGCGATCGTCAGTTCGACCGTTCCGAGATTCGACGACAAATGGCCGCCCGTCTGCGACACGCTGTCGAGCACGTAGGCACGCAGCTCTTCGGCCAGCGGTTTTAGTTCGTGGCGGTCCAGGGCGCGCAAGGCGGCCGGATCGTCGATGGTTTTCAGCAAGTCGTACATCGTCGTCCCATTTAGGAAAACTGGCGGAAGCCGTTCGGTTGTTGTCCGGTGGTGCTTACGCAGCATGCGTAAGGTGCGTAAGTTGCATCAGGCACGACCGCCGGTCCCGCGTTTTATCGTATGTTTCAGTGCACCCGGTTTACAACCAGGTCAGCCAATTCCCCGAGCCGACCGGCACGCGGGCCAAAAGGCGCGAGCGCAGCGTGCGCGTCGCGGCCCAGTTGTGCCGCCAGTTCGCGCGATGCATCGAGTCCGATGATCGACACGTAGGTCGGCTTGTCATCCTTCGCGTCCTTGCCCGCCGTTTTGCCCAGCGTGGCTGAGTCGGCCGTGACGTCGAGAATGTCGTCCACCACCTGGAACGCAAGCCCGACCGCGGCTGCGTAGGCGTCCAGCGCGCTCATGGCGGCTGCATCCGGCGCTTCGCCACAGAGTGCACCCATTCGCACCGCCGCGCGCAGCAATGCACCGGTTTTCTTGCGATGCATGGTTTCCAGTTCCGGGCGCGACAGCTTGCGGCCCACGCTTTCCAGATCGATTGCCTGACCGCCTGCCATGCCGACCGAACCGCTCGCCGCCGCCAGTTCGCGCGTAAGCGACGCCTGCTGCGCCGCGCTCAGGCCGTTGTCCGCTGTCAGCACAACGAAAGCTTGCGACTGCAACGCGTCACCCACTAATAATGCCGTTGCTTCGTCATATTGCACGTGTACCGTTGGTTTTCCGCGACGCAAAGCGTCGTCGTCCATGGCCGGCATGTCGTCATGAACCAGCGAATACACGTGAATCATCTCGAGCGCCGCGCTCGCCGCTTCCAGTTGCTGCGAACCGGCGCCAGTCAGCTCACCAGCCGCGTGGCACAACAGCGGGCGAACCCGCTTGCCGCCGCCGAGCACCGCGTAGCGCATGGCTTCGTGCAGTTTGGCGGGCGCGATGTCCGTTCCCGGCAAATAATGCTCCAGCGCCGTTTCCACGCGGTCAAGGCTCGCGCGCAT
Source organism: Caballeronia sp. SBC1 (assembly GCF_011493005.1). Taxonomy (NCBI): domain Bacteria; kingdom Pseudomonadati; phylum Pseudomonadota; class Betaproteobacteria; order Burkholderiales; family Burkholderiaceae; genus Caballeronia; species Caballeronia sp. SBC1. Next base: position 262,350 of record NZ_CP049158.1, on the reverse strand, counting down.
CCATTGATCGAAAGTCATAAGTCGTCCCCGTTATCTGCCGTTGTGCCGGCGCCCTGAGTGGCGCGCTGGACCTCGGCGGGCAGCGGTTTTAGTGTGTCGCCGTCGAGCACGCGAACTTGCTGCTCGACCTTCTCTAGTTGTTGCTGGCAAAAGCCGACGAGCGCCGCGCCGCGCCGATAAGCCGCTAGCGATTCTTCAAGGCTCAGCGCGCCGCCTTCCATGCGCGCCACGAGCCCCTCCAGTTCGGCCAGCGCCGTTTCGTAATTCTCCGGGAGCGGCGCGTTTTCCGCGCTGGCCGAGCCTTCCTGCGTTGCGGTCTTCGCCATGAATCGTGGGTGTAGTGTCTGATTTCGGGAAACAAGTCGGACATTCTACGGCAAAAGCTGCTTTTCCGACCTTCAGCGTGCTCTCACCCATGCCTATGGCCAATCTCAGGCCATTCCTGCCCATCTGTGACAAAGCGCAGAAAGGATGTCGCCGTGTGGAACTCCTCACCATGAATTGACCCAAATCAAGGCCTTAAGTGCCCCATTGAGGGGGTTTTCGGTATAATCGCGGGCTCCCCAAATCGAACTTTTCGAATTTTCGATGGTTGGGTTGTTCACTGCTTTCACGTCTTCACGGGAGTGGGAATGTCCAATCTGAGCAATGCATTGCAACTGAACGCAATTCACAGTCAGTTGCCAGTCACGGCTTACTTTGACGAAGCGCTTCTCAAGCGCGAAATCGACACGCTATTCAAACGCGGTCCTCGCTATATCGGGCACGAACTCATGGTGCCCGAGGCGGGAAGTTATTTTGCTTTGCCCGGCGAAGGCGAAGGGCGTCTGCTCGTCCGTAACAAACAGGACGAAATCGAGCTCCTCTCGAACGTGTGCCGCCACCGTCAGGCCATCATGCTCAACGGGCGCGGCACGGCGGAGAACATCGTGTGTCCGCTGCACCGCTGGACCTACGACCTCGACGGCCAGTTGCTCGGTGCGCCGCATTTCGCGGATAAACCTTGCCTGAACCTCGGCAAATCTCCCTTGCAGAACTGGCAGGGGCTGCTGTTCGAAGCGAGCGGGCGCGACGTCGCGGCCGACCTCGCCCGACTTGGGCCGTCCAGACATTTCGACTTTTCGGGCTTCATGTTCGATCACGTCGAAGTGCACGAGTGCAATTACAACTGGAAGAGCTTTATCGAGGTGTACCTCGAGGATTATCACGTCGCGCCGTTCCATCCGGGTCTGGGGAGCTTTGTTTCCTGCGACGACCTGACGTGGGAATTTGGTGACTGGTATAGCGTTCAGACGGTGGGCGTGCACAAGAACCTGGAAAAGCCGGGTAGCCCCACGTACCGTAAGTGGCACGACGAAGTGCTGCGCTTCCGAGACGGGAAACCGCCCGAATTCGGTGCTATATGGATGGTGTATTACCCCGGCATCATGATCGAGTGGTATCCGCATGTGCTCGTGGTGTCGTGGCTGATTCCGCAGGGTCCTCAGAAGACGACGAATATTGTCGAGTTCTATTATCCCGAGGAAATCGCGCTGTTCGAGCGTGACTTCATCGAGGCGGAACGGGCGGCGTATATGGAAACGGCGCGCGAGGACGACGAGATCGCCGAGCGCATGGACGCCGGAAGGCGCGCGCTGATGAATCGCGGCGAGTCGCAAGTCGGGCCGTACCAGAGCCCGATGGAGTCAGGGATGCAGCATTTTCATGAGTTCTTGCGGCGGCAGTTGGGCGATATTTGAGGGGGCGGGCGTCTCCGGTCAACAACACAGGCTATGAAAAAAACCCATCGGATCGATGGGTTTTTTTTCGGATTACGCCTAGATCAACGCGGCCTGCAAGGGTGCGCGATGCTCGTGGACCTTGAGGATGCGGAACTCAGTGCGTAGCGTGCCGTTGGCGACGGTCTGGATTTGTTGAAGGTCAACCACGAGCACGTCACCCTTTCCGAAGCGCTCCCCTGCGTTGACTTTATTCAGGAATTCACCGTCGTCCATGGCCGTAAAAAACGCCGACTGGCCATCGTGTACACGCCATTTGTTCTGGTCTTTAAACGTCACCGACTCGATCAGCAGCATTTTTCTCGAGGTGGAATCTGAGACCACATCCTCCTGCTCGTCCGCAAAGGCAAACGCCGCCAGTTCCACGCTGTCGATATCCAGGTCGATATCGTTTCCTCGGACCACACCGAAGCTCGTGACGCCGTCGAGTTCGAGCGGAGACAGTGCCTTTTGCAAGAAAACGCGCACGGCCCTCGTTTTATAAAGCCGGAAAACCGGCCTCGATACCTCCACCACTTCAGTTTCCGCCATCCAGACGCTGACGGATTCGCCATTATCTTCGATATGTTCGGGGCGCCGACCGCGCAATTGCCGGAGAAAACCGATCAGTCCGCCGCCACCAACAAGACCCACTACCGCCAGGATGGCCGAAGCATTGGACACCGCGGTCGCGGTCGAACTGGCAAACATGTCGCGCAATTGAACAAGCAGCGCCTGCGTGAAGATCAATTCGATCTGGAACGAGCCCGACTTGAAGTTGCCCTTGACCTCGACGCGGACATCTGCGGAATTGCCGTTGAGTTCTGTGTTGGCCGCCGAGAACAGATCGGCGATGGCGACGAGCGCGGGCGCAAGGTCGCGGATATTCATCCGGTGCTCGTCGAGCGCTGGGCCGTCGTAGACGACGTGGAATTGTTCGTGGTTGCTCATTGAGCCGGAGTTTATAACGGGCGGGACGGGAGCATCGGGTGATTTTGTCGCCATTCGCAATCCTGGGGTTTTCGGCTAGTTACGTAACGTAGGTAGCACGCTCGACTCGGAGCGAGCCCGGTGTCGAACAAGTTACGCATATGGATTGCGCATGCCTGAACAGTTGCGCGGTGATTGATACTGGCGGCAAAGAGCGGGACTCGATACACGAAACATCCTAATTCAGCGACGATTTTTCGTAATACCCCAACGCTCACCCCAACGCTTGCCGAGTGGACTAAGCCCGAGCGCAAGCTCTTCCGCCTGACCAGCAAAGACAAACATCAACGATGTGCTCAATCCTTTGTAGTTTTTGTTTAGACTTGAAACTTAACTACCGTAACGCGCCGTCCCTCGGCCCACCAAGCCGCGCGTTCGCTCCGGGAGCTGTCATGCCGCACACGCACCACACCACGCTTATTTCCGCGACCAATCTCGCCGAACGACTCGCCGCCGCGCCCGGTAGCGCGCTTATCGTCGATTGCCGCTTCGACCTCGCCGCGCCCGAAGCCGGGCAAGCCGCTTACGCAGCAGGACATATCCCGGGCGCGCATTATCTGCATCTCGACCGAGATTTGTCGGGCGCCAAGACAGGCAAGAACGGCCGCCATCCGTTGCCGGAACGTGCGGCGCTGGTCGCCACGCTCAAGCGCCTGGGCCTGAAGGAAGGCCAGCAAGTCATCACCTACGACGCTCAGGGCGGCATGTACGCGGCACGTCTCTGGTGGCTGTTGCGCTGGCTCGGCCATGATTCCGTCGCACTGCTCGACGGCGGCCTCAACGCATGGCAAGCGGCCGGCCAGCCCCTCGATACCGCGACCCCGGCCGAGTCCGAAGGCACGTTCAAGGCCGGCGCGCCCCTGGCCGTCACGTTCGACGTCGACGCTGTCGTACGCAACCTGGCCACGCACGAGCGTGTGCTGATCGATGCCCGCTCGGCGGACCGGTATCGCGGAGAGAACGAGACGCTCGATCCGGTCGGCGGCCATATTCCGGGTGCGCTGAACCGCTTTTTCAAGGACAACCTGAGCGCCGATGGCCGCTTTAAAACCGCGCACGAACTGCGCGAGGCATTTAGCGGGCTGCTTGGGGCGACATCGCCGGATCGGGTGGTGCTGCAATGTGGCTCGGGCGTGACAGCCTGCCATAACGCCCTGGCGATGGAGATTGCCGGCCTGCATGGCGCGGCGCTTTATGGGGGATCGTGGAGTGAATGGTGTGCTGACGCATCGCGGCCGGTGGCTACGGGGCCGGCGGCTTGAGATTTTTGCTTCGCCGGGAACTGATGCAAGAACGGGTACGTGGATGGGCGGCCGCCCAAGCCGCCCATAGCAAGAGACAAGAGCCCCGCGTTAGCAAAGCAGAGCGGCCACGTTCGGCGTTCGGCGTTCGGCAGTTGGAAACGACAAAACCGCGGCGACAGCGTCGCCGCCCTTGCCCCTCATTTCACGCCGTGCTCCCTGAACCACGCCAGCGCGCGCTTCCAGCCATCTTCCGCATCGGCTTTCCGGTAACTCGGCCGATAATCCGCGAAAAACGCATGCGGCGCGTCGTCATAAACCACGATCTGTGAGCCGCGCGCGACCGCCGGCCCCGACGCAATCGCCTGCTTCATCTGCTCGAGCGAGTCCTGCGGAATGCTTTGATCCAGCTTGCCGAAAAGGCCAAGTACCGGCGCCTTCAAGTTTGACGCGAGGTCGAGCGGATTCGCCGGATTGTTCGCCGTCTTGGGTCCCACTACGCGCCCGTACCAAACCACCGCCGCTTTAAGCTGCGGATTGCGCTCGGCATAAAGCCACGTGATCCGGCCACCCCAGCAAAAGCCCGTAATCCCAAGCCGATGCAAATCGCCGCCATGTTCGCCCGCCCAGGCAACGGTCGAGTCGATATCGGAGAGCACCTGGTCGTCTGGCACCTTGGAGACAAGCTGCTCGTTCAACTGCTGCATCGACGTGAATTTCGACGCGTCGCCTTCGCGTACATAAAGATCGGGCGCAACAGCCAGATAACCAAGTTTGGCGAAGCGCCGGCAGACATCGGCAATATGCTCGTGCACGCCGAAAATCTCGTGAATCACGATGATCACCGGCAAGTGCGTCTTACCTTTGGGCTGCGCACGATACGCGGGCACGAGCGTGCCGTCGGCGGCCTTGAACCCAACCGGGCCGGCTTCCAGACCGTCGCTATCGGTAATGATGGTTTGCGCGGAGACCGGCATCACGCAAGCGGCAAAACCGCTGCCGACCGCGGCCTTGATAAACGTGCGCCGGTTGAACGGGACATGGGGAACGAGGCTATCGATATCAGGCGTAAGCATGCAAAGCTCCAGCGGCATGGGCCGCGAAGGACCACTGGTCGATCACTGGCATGAGATGCCAGTGAACCAGACGTCCGGTACGGATAAGCCGCGCTACCGGCCGCCAAGCCGAAAGCACGGCAACGACTTCACGATAACTGCGCACAAAGCATTGCGACTACTTTAACCACTCTGAAGCGCACAAAGCGTCTCAAAGCCGGCTGCCCATTCTATCCAAACAGCTTCAATGCAGCTTGACGCGTGGCGCAGTGGAGCGCCGCAACCAATGAGCGACAGTATCAAGCGCCATGCGCGCCCAGCCGTGCAGCGCCGCAATATGCATGCGGTACAGCGATTGATACATGAATCGCGCGAACAGCCCTTCAATCAGCATATTGCCGCCGATCAGCCCACCCATCAGGCTCCCGACCGCGCTGAAATGCCCGAGCGACACAAGCGATCCAAAGTCTCGATACGTGTAGTCGGGCAACGGCTTGTCCTCAAGCCGGCGTTCCAGCGACTTCAGCAGAAAACTTGCCTGCTGATGCGCGGCTTGCGCACGCGGTGGCACGTTGCGCCCTTCTTTCTCGCCGCCGGGCCACGGACACGCGGCGCAATCGCCGAGAGCGAAAATGTTGTCGTCGGTTTCGGTTTGTAGCGTGCGGCGCACAATCAACTGGCCGAGCCGGTTGGTGGCCAAGCCGTCGAGTTTCGCGAGCACGCCCGGCGCGCGAATACCGGCCGCCCAGACGGTGAGATCGGCAGCAATAGTCTTGCCGCTTGCCGTGCGAATGGAGCCGCGCGACACTTCGGCCACCGTCTCGCCGGTCATCAGCGCGACGCCGAGCTTGTCCAGCAAGTCGGCGGTCGCGGTGGATACGCGCTCGGGCAACGCGGGCAGAATGCGCGGCCCGGCTTCGATCAGTACGATTCCGATATCGTGTTTCGGATCGAGCTTGTGCAGCCCGTAAGCGTGCAGTACTTGCGCCGTGTTGCGCAGTTCCGCCGATAACTCCACGCCCGTCGCCCCGCCGCCGACAATCGCCACCTGGATCCGTGGCTGCCTTGCCCCGGCATTGGAAGCGCCTGAGGCGCTGGTTGCTTCCGCCTCCGGCGCCCGATACTCCGCTCGAATACACGCCGCGATCAGCCGTTTGCGGAACAACTCGGCCTGATCGACGGTATCGAGGGCGAGCGAATTTTCCTGCGCGCCCTGGACGCCGAAAAAGGCCGTCGTGCTGCCGATCGCCACAATCAACGTGTCGTACTCCAGATCACGCTGCGGCATCAACTCACCGGCTTCGTCGTCGAGAAGGGGGGCGAGCGTGACACGTTTGGCTGTCCGGTCGATGCCAAGCAAATCGCCCTGCTGGAACTCGAAACCATGCCAGCGCGCCTGCGCCGCATACGGCAATTCCTGCGAGAACGGGTCCATGCTGCCGGCCGCGACCTCGTGCAGCAACGGTTTCCAGATATGCGTGGAATTGCGGTCGATCAGCGTGACTTGCGCACGCGGCGTGCGTTTGCTGTCTGCGCTGCCGAACTTGTCACCAAGACGCGTGGCCAGTTCAAGCCCGCCCGCTCCGCCGCCGACGATGATGAAACGATGCATTCAGACTCCCCTATGACATCATTCAAAACTAGCTGCTTGGGCCACCCGGCACGCTCAATCGCCTCAGTGGGCCCTCAGTGGGCTTCTTCCCAGTTATTGCCCACCCCGACTTCCGCCACCAGCGGCACCTTCAGTTTGGCAACGCCGCACATCAACTCCGGCAGGCGCTTGCGGACTTCAGGCAACTCGGCTTCGGGCACTTCGAGCACGAGTTCGTCGTGGACCTGCATGATCATCTTGGTCTGACTCTTCGATGCTTCCAGCCAATCCTGCACGGCGATCATTGAAAGCTTGATGAGGTCCGCCGCCGTGCCTTGCATGGGCGCGTTGATCGCTGCACGCTCGGCACCTTGCCGGCGCGGTCCGCTGCCACCGTTGATCTCGGGCAGCCACAAGCGCCGTCCGAACACGGTCTCGACAAAACCATCGCGCTTCGCCTTCGTACGCGTTTCTTCCATGTAGTTGGCGACACCCGGATAGCGCAGGAAATAGCGGTCGATATAAAGCTTCGCCGCATCGCGCGAAATGCCGATATTCGATGCCAGCCCGAACGCGCTCATGCCGTAGATCAAGCCGAAGTTGATGACCTTCGCAATGCGCCGCTGATCGCTCGACACCTCAATAGGCGTGACGCTGAAAATCTCCGCCGCGGTCGCCCGATGCACGTCCTCGCCTTCGGCGAACGAGCGCATCAGCGACGGATCGCCGGAGATATGCGCCATGATCCGCAACTCGATCTGCGAGTAATCCGCCGACACAATCTTGCTGCCCGGCGGCGCAATGAACGCCTCACGAATCCGCCGGCCTTCGCCCGTACGCACCGGAATATTCTGCAGGTTCGGCTCATTCGACGAGAGCCGCCCCGTCACTGCCACCGCCTGCGCATAGTTCGTATGCACACGGCCGGTCTTGGCGTTGACCATGCGCGGCAGCTTGTCCGTGTAAGTAGACTTCAGCTTCGACAAGCCACGATGCTCCAACAGGATCTTCGGCAACGGATAATCTTCGGCGAGCTTCTGCAGCACTTCTTCGTCGGTGGAAGGCGCGCCGCTCGGGGTTTTCTTGACCACCGGCAATTGCAGCTTCTCGAAGAAAATCTGGCCGATCTGTTTCGGCGAACCCAGATTGAATTCGCCGCCCGCGAGCATGTACGCCTCGGCTTCCAACTGAATCAGACGCGTGGCGATCTGGCCGCTTTGCACGCGCAGCAATTCGCCGTCGATCAGCACGCCATTACGCTCCATCTTGCGCAACACGCGTGACGTCGGCATTTCAATGTCGCGATACACCTTCAGCAATTGCGCTTCATCGGCGAGTTGCGGATAAAGCGCTTGATGCAGCCGCAATGTGATGTCCGCGTCTTCCGCTGCGTAGGGCGCGGCCTGGTCCAGCGCCACTTCGTCGAAGCCGATCTGCGAAGCGCCCTTGCCCGCCACCTCTTCATACTTGATGGTCTTCGCGCCCAGATGCCGCAGCGCGAGATTGTCCATGTCGTGGGGCCGGTGCGACTCCAGCACATACGATTGCAACAGCGTGTCATGCTCGACGCCGTTCAATTCAATGCCGTAGTTCGCCAGCACTTGCTCATCGTATTTCAGATGCTGACCGACCTTCTTCTTCGACGGATCTTCCAGCCACGATTTAAGCTTTTGCAGGACTTCATCGCGCGGCAGTTGCAGCGGCGCGTCCGGCCCGCGATGCGCGACCGGAATATAAGCCGCATGCCCCGGCTCAACCGACACAGACAACCCGACGAGTTGCGCGAGCATGGGGTCGAGCGCGGTCGTTTCGGTATCGAAGGAAGTCAGCTCGGCGGCGTTGATGCGCGCGAGCCATTCGTCGAATTGCTCCCATGTCTGCACGGTGTCGTAATGCCGCTCCATTTCGGTGGCCGGCGCGGGTGGCGTTGGCGTGTCCTCGGGACCTTCCACCGCATCCGCAATTTCCACTTCCCGCAGCCAGGTCTTGAAACCGTGGCGTGTGAACAGGTCGCGCAGTTCGTCGCGGGCCTCGGGCCGCGCCGGAAGCGTTTCCTCGATCGACACGATCTGCTCCGTCAGGTCGCATTCCGTCTGTACGGTAACCAGCCTTTTCGCCAGGGGGAGGAACGGCAAAGCCTTGCGCAGATTGTCTCCCACCGCACCTTTTATTTCGTCCGCGTGTGCCACGATGCCATCAAGGGTTTCGTATTGTGCAAGCCATTTCAACGCCGTCTTCGGCCCGCACTTTTCGACACCCGGTACGTTATCGACCGTATCGCCGATGAGCGAGAGATAGTCGACGATCCGCTCAGGCGGCACGCCGAACTTACCCAGCACCCCGGCGCGATCGAGCGTCTCGTTGGACATCGTATTGATGAGGGTGACATGATCCGTCACAAGCTGCGCCAGATCCTTGTCCCCGGTCGACACGACCACTTTCATGCCGCGCTTTTCGGCGGCAACCGCAAGCGTGCCAATGACGTCGTCGGCCTCCACGCCCTCGATCATCACCAGCGGCCAGCCGAGCGCTCGCACGATCACGTGGATGGGCTCTATCTGTTTCGAGAGGTCATCAGGCATGGACGGCCGGTTTGCCTTGTAATCCGGGTACCAGTCGTCGCGAAATGTCTTGCCCTTGGCGTCGAATACGCACGCGCTATACTCTGCATTGATGTCCTTTCGCAACCGCCGCAGCATGTTGATCATTCCATACAGCGCGCCGGTTGGACCGCCGTCAGGCCCGCGCAAATCCGGCATGGCGTGGTAGGCCCGATAGAGATAGCTGGATCCGTCGACCAATAGCAGGGTCTTACCTTCAAGATTAAGTTCTTCAGGCATTATGAACAAAAGAAAAGTGATTCCGAGTCTGCGATCGCTCGCAGATCAAGAGCGCGCGACGGCCAAGAAGGCCCGCGCATCGTGGCAGATGTTCACGATTATGGCAGAGTTTATCGAGGCGACCGAGTACCTGTCGGAGATCCGCCCTGCCATCAGCATCTATGGTTCGGCGCGCCTGAAACCGGAGTCGCCGTACTACCAGCTCACCATAGAGATCGCGCAAAAATTCTCCGACGCCGGCTTCGCCGTCATCTCCGGCGGCGGCCCCGGCATCATGGAGGCGGCCAACAAGGGCGCCCATGCGGGAAAGTCGCCGTCGGTGGGGCTGAACATCGAGTTGCCGCACGAGCAGTCGGGCAACCAGTGGCAGGACATCTCGCTGCGCTTCCGGCACTTCTTCACGCGCAAGGTCACGTTCGTGAAGAATTCGGACGCCGTGGTGGTCATGCCGGGCGGTTTCGGTACGCTCGATGAAATGGCCGAGGTGCTGACGCTGATCCAGACCAAGAAGTCGCGGCACGTGCCTATCGTGCTGGTAGGCGCCGAGTTCTGGGAAGGCTTGCTCGCGTGGTTCCGCAACACACTTGTTCCGACCGGCGTGATCAGCGCGAAGGATCTGGATTTGATGCAGGTGATCGACGACCCGGATCAGGTGCTGGAAGCGGTGCTGCAGTTCTACGAAGACCGGGAGACAGCCGAGGAACAACCGGCCGAAGGCAAGTCGGACGAAGACCGGATGTTCTATCTTTGAGGTTTTGATAGCGGGTCTGACTGCATAAGCACTCGCTGAGCGGCTCCTTTCGGAGCCGCTTTTTGCGTTGTTGGAATGCCCTATTGGAACGCCTTATTGGAACGCGACTTCAGCAAAACCTCGCAACTTCCGGCTATGCAGTTTCGATAGCCCGTTCATCCGCAGCAACTCCATTGCCTTGACGCCGATCTGCAAGTGCTGATCCACCTGCGCACGATAAAACTGGTCAGCCATGCCGGGCAATTTCAATTCGCCATGCAAGGGTTTATCGGAGACGCAAAGCAAGGTTCCGTAAGGCACGCGAAAACGGAATCCATTGGCCGCAATGGTTGCGCTTTCCATATCGAGCGCAATCGCCCGGCTTTGCGACAAACGCTGTACCGGCTCACGATGATCGCGTAACTCCCAGTTACGGTTATCCACGCTCGCGACGGTTCCCGTGCGCATGACGTGCTTCAAATCCACGCCTTCGAGTTTCGTCACTTGCGCGACCGCGCTCTCCAGCGCGACCTGGACTTCAGCCAATGCGGGAATGGGGATCCATAAGGGCAAATCGGCGTCGAGCACGTGATCTTCACGCACATAACCATGCGCCAGCACATAGTCGCCCAGGCGTTGCGTATTCCTCAATCCCGCGCAATGCCCAAGCATGATCCACGCATGCGGCCGAAGTACCGCGATATGGTCCGTGATCGTCTTCGCATTCGACGGTCCCACGCCAATATTGACCATGGTGATGCCGCTGCCATCGGCGCGTTTCAAATGATAGGCGGGCATTTGCGGCAGCCGAAGAGGCGCCACGCCCTGCTGCTCCTCTTGCGAATCACCAAGGTTCTCATTGCCCGTAATCACGTCGCCGGGTTCCACGAACGACATATATTCGCTTCTATACGCCCGTGTTTCCTCATCGTCCGAGCGGGACATGATCCTGCGTCCGAGCTTCACGAATTCATCGATATAAAACTGGTAGTTCGTGTAAAGCACGTAGTTCTGGAAATGCGTGGGCGAAGTCGCGGTGTAATGCTTCAGCCGATGCAAGGAGAAATCCACGCGCGCCGCCGTGAACAATGCGAGCGGATGCGGCTCGCCCGCAACTGGTTCATTCGTACCGTTCGCAATGCGGTCGTCGAGGAGCGCGAGATCGGGCATATCGAAGATATTGCGCATGGCGAGCAGCCGGTCGCGATCGAGGTCGCCTTCCAGGTGAATGCCTTCCGCAAACGCGAAGTGAATGGGCACGGGTTGCGCCGACACACCCACCTCAATCCCGACATGATGATTCTTGGTAAGAAGCCGCACTTGCTCGCGATAATAATGGCCGAATAAATCCGGCCGTGTCAGCGTAGTTTCGAAAATACCCGGCCCGGCGACAAAGCCATATGAACGGCGTGAATCAATTTGCGTATTCAACTCGGTACGCACACGCACGAACGGATAACACGCTCGCACGCGATGTGAAAAAGGTTCGTTCTTTCTATAGCGCGCGAAAGCGTCTCGCAGGAAAGAGGTGTTGGCTTCGTAGATTGCGGATACCCGCGCAACCGCGGCCACGGGGTCGTCGAAAGACTCCGTCGGAAAGTTGTTGGCAGGCGTGGAATGGCTGGCTTGAGTCCGGTCGTTTGTCATGATCTTGTGCGCTCTTGTGATGAATCGACATTAACACGGAAGAACAACACGCCCATGAACACCCCTCAAGGCGATGCGTTTCTTCAACACGTTCCGCCACGCCAACACGCTTTCAATGAAACCAGCGCAAAATAAGGCTTTTGGGAGGGGCTCAACGTCCCTTTAGCGAGTGCGTTTTGCTAAAATCGGGCACTCATCTGGAGAAACATCATGAACCCGCTTCAATCTGTCGCCATCGCGGCCATTCTCGCCGCAGCCAGCATGGGCGCCTATGCGCAATCGGCCCCCGCGACGGATAGTCCTCCGGCGCACGTCATGTCGCCTGAAGAGAATGCCGGGCTGCCGGACCTGAGGGCCATCAACCGGCCCGCCGCACAAGTCACGTCGAAGGTCGAAATTTCGCCGCCACGCCTGCCGAGCTATCACGAAGAGAGCACGAACGGCACTGAAATCACGGAGTACCGTGACAAAGGCAAACCTGTGGAAATCAACGTGCGCTCGAATTTCGGCACGCGTTATTCAATGAGCGCGCCCGCCGACACGTCGCCTACCGTCCGCGACAACGGCAAAGCCAGCACGCGCCTGCCTTCGTGGAACCTGAAGTACTGAGCGTTTGCTGAAGGTTGTTGAGTACTTGCTGAGTGTTTGTTCCGTGCTCAACAACCTGCGACCGCTGCCCGTTTCATCTGCCGTGCCCTGCCCCGCGCCGCCGTTTCCGCGGCAACGCAACGCCTGACTGACGCGTCCGTCGGTCATCCTGCATGTTCAACCTCACCAAAGCTCTCCCGCATGGCCGTATTCACCGCTGTCACCGATTCCCAGCTCACCGACTGGCTGCAACACTACGAACTCGGCGAAGCCGTCGATTTCCGCGGCATTGCATCCGGTATCGAGAACAGCAACTTCTTCCTGACGACCACGCGCGGCGAGTATGTGCTGACGATCTTCGAGAACCTCACGGCCACGCAATTGCCGTTTTATCTCGATTTGATGCGCCATCTGGCCTCGCACGCCGTGCCGGTGCCGGACCCCATGCCACGTCGCGACGGCGCGCTTTTCGGCATGCTGAACGGCAAGCCGGCAGCAATCGTGACGAAACTGGACGGCGCGCCGGAACTGACGCCGGGTCCCTTGCATTGCATCGAAGTAGGCCAGATGTTGGCGCGGCTTCATCTGGCCGGCCGGGATTTCCCCGCGTATCAGCCGAACTTGCGAAGCCTCGCGTGGTGGCAAGAGAACGTGCCTGCGGTGCTATCGCATTTAAGCGACGCGCAGCGCACGCTGGTCACAAGCGAACTCGCGCATCAGGCGGCGTTTTTTGCATCGGAAGAGTATCGGTCCCTGCCAGAAGGCCCATGCCATTGCGACCTGTTCCGCGACAATGTGCTGTTCGCGCATCCGACGGCGGATGAAACGCGGCTCGGCGGGTTCTTCGACTTCTATTTCGCCGGCAACGACAAATGGCTCTTCGATGTCGCCGTGTGCGTGAACGATTGGTGCGTCGATCTGGCAACTGGCGCGCTGGATATCGCGCGGGTCGACGCGTTGCTGCGCGCCTATCAGACAGTGCGGCCGTTCACGCCGGCCGAAACGCATCACTGGAACGACATGCTGCGCGCGGGCGCGTTGCGCTTCTGGGTATCGCGTCTTTATGATTTTTACCGGCCACGCGAAGCCGAGATGCTAAAACCACATGATCCCGGCCATTTCGAACGCATTTTGCGCGAGCGCATCAAAGTTGCGCCTCCTCCCGTTCACGGTAATTAATCAATGCAATTGATCGAAGTCCCCGCCAAAACCGGTTATGTGTGGTTCCGCCAGGGTATCTGGCTGTTTCGCCGGAATCCGCTCGCGTTTCTCACGGTGTTCTTCGCCTATCTGTTTGCCATGACGCTGATCTCGCGGCTGCCGCTGATTGGTCCCGTGCTGCCGCTGCTGCTGATTCCAGGCGTGGCCGTAGGGTTCATGGTGGCTTGCCGCAATACGATCGCCAAGAAACCGGTGTGGCCGACGGTGCTTATCGACGGCTTTCGTGCCTACGGGCAGATCGTCGCGCGCCGCCTGCTTGTGCTGGGCGTGATCTACGTGGCAGCCATGGGTTTGATCTTCGCCGCGTCCGCGCTGGCCGACGGCGGCTTGCTGCTCAACATGATGCTCGGCAACGGCCCGGCTGGCGATCCGGAAACCGTGGCCGCAAGCTTCAACCCGCTCGCGGTGCTGGTCGCCATGGTCTGCTATCTGCCGGTCGCCATGCTGTTCTGGTTCGCGCCTATTCTTGTCGCGTGGCACGACGTGCCGCCGGTAAAAGCGCTGTTTTTCAGCTTCGTCAGTTGCTGGCGCAATCGCGGTGCGTTTGTCATCTACGGCGTGTTGTGGATTGGTATTGCGCTCGCGGTGTCGTTTGGACTCAGCGCGTTGATGCAGGTGCTCGGTGCTGCGCAAGACATGGCCCTCGCGGTGTTGATGCCAGCGTCCATCCTCGTGACAACTGCATTGTATTGCTCGTTTTACGCCACGTATCGCGGCTGTTTCGGTGTGCAATCGGAAGATTCACCTGATATCCCGGATCCGTCCGAACCGCCGGTGTGAGTCTTTGCCGATAATCGAACGCCGATGACCATTTAGTCATCGGCGTTTTGTTTTGTTGCGTGTCGGGAAGCCGGACGCGCTGCTTCCTTAGTGTGCTAAATATTTGCGTACACTATCGTCATATTCGTTTTAGCGCACTCAGGCGCGACCGTCATGACCTCTTCCCCGCAATTCCCGCTCGAACTCGACGCCCAGCTTTGCTTTGCGCTGTACTCGACCTCGCTCGCGATGACCAAGACGTACAAACCGCTGCTGGACAAAGTCGGGCTGACCTATCCGCAGTACCTGACCATGTTGGTGTTGTGGCAAAGCGACGACCTGACCGTCAAACAGATGGCCGAAAGGCTCAGCCTCGATTCGGCGACCATGACGCCGCTGCTCAAGCGTCTTGAGGCGCAAGGGTACGTCAAGCGCGTGCGGGGTCTTGAAGACGAACGGCAAGTGCATATCCATCTTACCGACGCCGGCCGTGACCTGAAGAAGGCCATCCGCGATATTCCCGGCGAGATCTACTGCGCGGCCGGATCGGACGCCGACCGGCTCATCAAACTGCGTGACGATCTGATGCGACTGCGCGCGTCGCTGATGGAACACAACGAAGCCTAAACCGCCGATAGTTATAACCAATCGTTCGTACATCAATTTAGTTTGCACGCAAATTATTATCGCGATATATTTATTTCCGTTGGCACCGCATTACCGAACTTAGACCTGCAGTACCCTCTTTCTGCCGCCGCGCGGCAAACCACTGAACAGGAGAAGATCATGAGCATTCTTTACACAGCAACGGCAACGAGCACGGGTGGCCGCGACGGCCGGGCAGTATCGTCGGATGAAAATCTGGACGTGAAATTGAGCGCGCCGAAAGAATTGGGCGGCTCGGGCGCAGCCGGCACGAACCCGGAACAACTGTTTGCCGCTGGCTATTCAGCCTGTTTCCTGAGCGCGATGAAGTTTGTTGCCGGTCAGCAGAAGAAGACCATTCCCGCCGACACGACCGTCACCGCCGACGTAGGCGTGGGCCCGAACGACAAGGGCGGCTTCGCACTGGACGTTGAATTGCGTGTTTCATTGCCGGGACTCGATGCAGCGGAAGCGCAAAAACTAGTAGAGACGGCCCATCAGGTGTGCCCGTACTCGAACGCGACGCGCAATAACGTCGACGTGCGCGTGAAGTTGGTCTAAGCAAAGCGAGGGCGCTTGAGCGGTGGAAACACCGCGCCTCTCGCTCCCGTAAGCGATCTCCAGACGCAAAAATGCCGGCCTTCGTGGCCGGCATTTTTTTGCTTCGACAACACCGTCTTCGGCGTGACGAATCCTGCTTGTCCTTTTACTGACTTCGAATTACTGCCGAATTACTGTGCGAGCCACGAGGGATGACGCGACGATGCGCGACGATCCAGCTTCTGCATGCGGTATTCGAGGTCGTAAATGTCAGTGGCTTCGGCCAAATAGGCGTCGTTACGTTCCTTGTCACGCTGGTCGGCGGATTTCGTCAGGAACAGAAAGAGGCGGCTGAGCAGATACATGGTGAACCTCGCTTGAATGATTAGGGTAATTACCTAGTGCTTTGAACAAAGTATAGGGTAATCCCTAATCAAATGCTAGTGCTCAAAAAAGAATCTCGTTGATGCGAAAGGCTTTTTTACAACACCGCGGGCTAAACGAGGCTCTCGTCCCGCACGGCTGATTGCACACGGCGTTGGTATTTGAAGAATTCCCACAGCATGGCCGATGCGTCCGGGCCTTTCGCCGAATGGAACTGCACGGTGTCGTCGCCACCGCTCCAGGCATGGCCCAACCCGCGCACGATGCACGTCTTGATGACTCGTCGGCCGTTTTTGACGTAGTCCGTCACAGTGCTGCCGTCCTGGGTTTCCTCGCGACGCTCGCCGTTGCGCCAGACACCGTTTGCGTCGATAAAACGGTTCAGGCGCAGGAATTCCGTTGTCAGCTGCTCAGCATTGGTCTTCGATACGACCGAATCCAGCTCGCCGTGCACAATAATGGCCGGCATGCCGGGGTAAGCGGCGACGTTGACTGCGGCGTCGATCAGGCCGACAGGGTCGCTGCGGCTGCCGCGCCGCATGGCGTCCATTGCACCGATTGCGGAATTTGCATCGCCGAAAACCACGCCTGAGTGCAATCCGACGGCCGCAAACAGCGACGGATATTTGACGGCTAGCATGGCTGCCAGCCCCGCACCGGCAGACATACCGGCCAGATAGATACGTTCGGCGTCGAAATGGTGACGCGCAACGACCTCGTGCACCAAGGAAACGACCGCAGCCGCCTCGCCGCCGCCAGAATTGGCCGAATCTTCGTACCAATGCCAGCAGCGGTGGACGTGCGCGGTTTTCGACTGCTCGGGGTACAGCACGGCAAATCCGAAGCGGTCGGCCAGCAAATTGATGCGCGTGCCCTGCGCGAATTCTTCAGCCGATTGCTGGCATCCGTGCATCATCACGACGAGTGGCATGTCCGTGAGGGATGCGCCGGTCGGTAGATATAACGCGTACGCCAGATGATTGACGAACCGGCCCGCTGTTGGCGGGGCCGAATGGAACGACCGGCTCCACTTTCCTGCCGCCCATGCGGAGGCGCGCGGCCTGACCCGCGACTCGCGAGTGACGCGCGGTTTAGGGGTGATTTTGGGTTTCGCCGCGGCCGGTTTGACCGCCTTCGCGCGGACAGGCTTCGCCGGAGCGCGCGTTTTCGGCGCTCGGGGCGGAGCGATCTGCGTCGCTACAAGGCGTTTCAAGCCTCGTAGCCAGAGTTTTGTCAGGCTTTTTGGCATCGAATTAAGGGTCCGCACAGAAGAATGGATCGCCAAACCCTTCGGGAATGACGAATGTTGTGCAGTGCACAATAGCATCTATTTCGGGAGCGTGCGCGCACCACAGAATTTCATATTGCGTCACGTTGTCGTCATGTACGCGGTGGATGCCGTACGTTGCAGTAATTTTGTCCAATCCATTGTTGTTTTTAGATTCCCTCTAAAAAATTTCGGAGTCCGCTCGGCAGGTATACTGTCGGCTTCCCCCCGCTCTGCAGAATCAATCTTCATGCCTGACTTGCCGCTTTCGCTTTGGCTCTCCATTACTTCGCTTGGCGGCGTAGGCGTCATGATTCCGCTCGCGCTTGCGGTGGCCGCATGGCTGGCGCTGGGTTATCCGTGGCGTTACGCCGTGTGCTGGCTTGCTGTGCTCGGCGCGGCCAGTGGACTCGTGGCGTTGACGAAAATCGCGTTCATGGGATGGGGTGTCGGCGTGCGCGTTCTGGATTTCACCGGAATCAGCGGTCACGCCATGGTTTCGTCCGCAGTATTGCCAGTGGCTTTGTTCGTCGCGTGTTTGCCCGGGCGACGATGGGTGCGCGCGCTGGGGGTGTCGGCGGGGGTGCTGATCGGAATCGTGGTGGGCGTGTCGCGGATCTTGCTGAATGCCCATTCAGTGTCGGAAGTCGTGACAGGATGCGGTCTCGGCGCGCTCGCCGCGCTTGTGTTCGTGGCGTTCGCCTGGCGCGCGGAACCCGGCAAGTTATCGGGGGCGCCGGTTGCGGTGAGTCTTGCATTGGTGGCTCTCACGCTACATGGGATTTCGGTGCCAACGCAGCGCTGGATCACGGATATCGCCCTGCACTTGTCAGGCCGCGAGCAACCTTATATTCGCGCTCGATGGAAGGCCGGACGCTATGACAAGCCGGTTGCACCGCCGGCGCAACATATCGATGTACGGTTTTCGGGGACGACGGAGTCGTAAAGGGGCTTTCGCTCGCGCCGTTTGGAGGGTTCCGCGCTCGTGAATTCGATGCCTTGATGACGGCTCCAGGGTTAGCGGTCGAGGGTCAAGGAAATAGAGCGCTCGTCAAACCCGGGCGAATGAACCGGCTATCGTTATAACCTCAAGTATATTACGATACGCTTTCCATTCCTTCGACCTGTCCATCGTGTTCAATCTCAAACACTCGCTGATCGCCGCTGTCTTCACGTTCACACTGCAATCCGCCGCCCACGCCGATGAAATCGTCGTCTCCGCTGCAGCAAGCCTGACCAATGCGTTCAAAGCCATCGGCGATGCCTACGAGAAGCAACATCCGGGCACGAAAGTCCTGATGAACTTCGGCGCCTCCGACGTGTTGATGCAGCAAATCGTGAAAGGCGCGCCCGCCGATGTATTCGCCTCGGCCGATCAAAAAGCCATGGACAAGGCTATCGACGAAAAGGTCATTGCCACCGACTCGCGCCGGGACTTTGCTGCAAACTCGCTCGTGCTGATCGTGCCGAAAGACAGCAGCTTCGCTCCTGCCAGTGTCAAGGACCTCACGGCCGCCAGCGTGAAACGCGTGGCTTACGGCGATCCGGCATCAGTGCCGGTTGGCCGTTATACCGAAGGCGCGCTGAAGGAAGCCGGCGTCTGGGACGCAGTCAGCGCCAAGGGCGTGCTCGCGGCTAACGTGCGCCAAAGCCTGGACTATGTGGCGCGCGGCGAAGTGGACGCCGGCTTCGTATTCAGCACCGACGCCGCCGTGATGCCGGATCGCGTGAAAGTGGCGCTGAGCGTGCCAACACAAACATCGATTACCTACCCTATCGCCCAGGTAGCGCAAAGCAAACACGCCGCCGATGCCCAGCAGTTCATCGCGTATGTGTTGTCACCGGACGGGCAAAAGACGCTCGAGCAATTCGGCTTCAAACCGCCGGTGAAATAACGCTGCTATATAAAACGATATAGAACACAGAACCATGGATCAGGCGTGGATTCCATTGCTGTTGTCGCTGAAAGTAGCGGGATGGGCGACAGCAATCGATGTCGTGCTCGGCGTCGCGGTGGCATTCGGTTTGTCGCGCTGGCGTTCGTCGGCGCGTGAGCTCGTCGACTCTTTGCTAACGCTGCCGCTAGTCATGCCGCCCACCGTGCTCGGTTATTACCTGCTCGTGTTGCTAGGCCGGCGCGGCGTGATCGGGGCATGGCTCGACAAGTTCGACATCCAGTTGGTGTTCACGTGGCAAGGCGCGGTGATCGCGTCGGCCGTGGTCGCGTTTCCGCTCGTGCTGAAGTCGGCGCGTACCGCATTTGAGACGGTCGATCCGCAATTCGAACGTGCCGCGCGCACGCTCGGCATCAGTGAAGCCGCCGTGTTCTTTCGCGTAACGCTGCCGCTCGCCGCCCGCGGCATCCTGGCCGGCGCGTTGCTCGCGTTCGCGCGGGCGCTGGGCGAGTTCGGCGCCACGCTGATGATCGCGGGGAACTTGCCGGGCAGGACACAGACACTCTCTGTCGCTGTCTACGCCGCCGTCCAGGCCGGCGACGACAGCACCGCAAACATCCTCGTGATCGTGACCTCGGTCACGTGCGTGGTCATCCTGCTCACAGCCGGACGACTGCTGCCGCAGCGCTCCACGGCATCGGTGCGCTGAAGATGACCGCCCTTACCGTCCGCCTGCGCAAGCATTTCATCACGCCCGAGCGCGACTTCATGCTCGATATCGCGTTTCGTTCAACCAGTCAGCGCATCGTGCTGTTTGGCCCGTCGGGCGCAGGCAAAAGCCTGACGCTGCAAACCATCGCCGGCCTGATCACGCCGGACGAGGGCGAGATCGTCCTGAATGGAACCACGCTGCTGCATACGGCCAACGCAATCGATTTAAGCCCGCAAGCGCGTCGGATCGCCTATCTGTTTCAGGACTACGCGCTGTTCCCGCACCTGAACGTGCGCCAGAACATTGCCTTCGGTCTGAAGCGCGGCTGGTGGAATCCATCGAAACACGTCGCGCACGCCGATGTGGACTACTGGTTGAACGCGTTCGATCTGACCCAGGTCGCGCGGCAGTTTCCGGCGCAATTATCGGGTGGGCAAAAGCAACGCGTTGCGTTGGCGCGTGCGCTGGTCCCGCATCCGCAATTGCTGCTGCTCGACGAGCCTTTTTCAGCGCTCGACATGACCTTGCGCCAGCGCATGCGCCAGGAACTGGCCGATCTTCAAGGCCGCCTGGACATTCCAATGGTGCTCATCACGCACGATCCCGACGACGTCGCCATGTTCGGCGATCAGGTCGTGAGTTTGCGCGAAGGTATCGTGCAACCGGAAGATGCCCTCAACGCCCTCAGTCCGTCACGCCAAGAATCACGCTCGACGCCTTGAACGCCGCAATAGCGGCCTGACCTTGCACCAGGCCGAGCGTCGTCACGCTCTCGTTGGTGATGATGGCAGTGACGGTGGTGGCGTCGTCCAGTGCTAAAGAAACCTCCGCGTTCACTGCACCCGGCGTCACGCTCGACACCTTGCCGCGCAACTGGTTGCGCGCCGAGATCCGCATGGGTTTGGAAGAGCCTTCGGCGTCATCGACCATCAGCATCACCCATGACGCCTTCACGAGCGCGAACGCCTCAACGCCTTCCTTAAGACCGAGCGACGCGGTGCTTTCATGCGTGACCACCGCGACGATCGATTGGCCGCCGGGCAAAGCGAGCTCGACCTCGTCGTTGACGGAACCGCGCGTGACTTTGCTGACCGTGCCAAACAGCTGGTTGCGTGCGCTTGTTTTCATACCGATTCGCCCAATAAGCCGCCAGTCCTGCGCGAAACCTTCAATCGCCGCGCCCGCGCGCTCCAGAAACGCCTGATGCTCCCGCTCGATAACCCGATAGGTATCGATCAGTCTCAGCGCCTTCGCGGTCAACGTGGTCCCGCCGCCGCCCTTGCCGCCCGTGGCACGCACGACGAGCGCGGTGCCGGCGAGGTTGTTCATGGTGTCGATAGCGTCCCACGCCGCCTTGTAGCTCATGCCGACCGCCTTCGCCGCGCCCGTGATTGAACCGGTCTGCTGGATGGCCGCGAGCAACGCAATGCGCGCCGCGCCGCCAAGCGTGGCGTCCCCGCTGCGAAGCCAGACTGAACCACCCACTTCGATGGCATCGTGCGGTGTACTACGGGATTCGTCGGTCATGGGGCGAGCGCGGAACAGCGTGATAAGAGAGTGCGACGATTATATCGATGCATTCACTCACTTGATCCGCGGCGGTTTTATCTTGCGCAGAATGCGCTCGCCTTCTATTGCGCTCATCCGTTGCGCGCTGACGGCGAAGCCCTTCGCCAAACCCTTCTGGAAGTCGCCGGCTTCTTTCAGGTCGGCCAGGCGCTGAGCAGCGACAGCCGCATCGTTGCCTTCGCCCAGGACGCTTTGCAAATTCCCCAATGCCTCTTCCACTTGCTTACGGGTTTTCCGGGTCAGCAGCGAGCGGAAAAATTCGAGTGCGTAGCGCAAGCGCTTGGCGTGTATCCGCACTTTGTGTCGCGTCGGGGCGTCGAGCGTGGTGAGATCCGGGGCGCGCTCGATCTTCCGATAATGCTTCGTGATGCGCTTCTGCGCATACGCGGCGAGCGTCTGGTCCGCTTGGCCAGCGGGCACTTCGAGCGTGCTGAACCACTCGACATATGACAGCGCGAGGCGCGCGTAGCGCGGCGATTTCATCGCGTCCTGCAGACGTTTGCGGGCAGCGATGCGGTTGCTATCGGCGGCGCTATGGGTCGGTTTCCACGCGTCCTTGTGATGCGGGTCATCCGATGCCGCATAAGCGGCAAGCGTGGTGTCGGTGAAGACGTCCCAATCGCGGGCATCGCCCAGCAGGTCACCGAACCATTTCAGATCGGGTGCAACGCGGGTAGTCCAGGTCTCGTCGATCCATTCGGGGAAAAGCTTGAGCGCCGTCTTCAAGCGGCGCTGCGCGACACGCAATTGATGCACGTGTTCCACTTCGAGCCCGCCACGCGACGCGGTGTCGTTGCCGAACCACTGCGCCGCAACCGACTTGCCGATTGCGACGAACGCATCCGTCGGACTCGCGTCCTTCGCCAACTTCAGCTTGCTGGCCTTGACCGGTTCACGCGAGGCGCCGTCTATAGCGACCGGGACGACCAGAAAGGGCAGCGTCTCCACAATCTCATGCGCGATCGCGAACAGCGCTTCGCTTGCATCGGGGGCAGCCGTGAGCGTCAGCATTGCCCGGCGATCCGCATCGAGCCGCAGCGTGGCGCGCACGTGGACACCGGTATCCATTTCGCCGGGCGTGTCCCATTCGACGATCGCCGCCTCGGTGGCCTGGCTCAATGTGAAGCTGGCATCGCCGATCAGGGCCTTGAGATCAGTCAGTACTGCCTCCGACTTGATCCAGCCATGCAGCGTGTCGAAGGGCCCTGCCTCGGTTTCAATCCGCTGGACCAGCGGCCAGTCACGGTGCATTGCCACGAAAACACGATGGTCATCGTGCGTCTCGATCCCAACGTCCCACTCAGCCAGATTTAATCCGGCCTTGTGCGATCGCAGCACGAAATCCGTCCGGCGCGCCGTGGCAAACCGGCTCAGTCGCGCCAGCGCTTCGTCCAGCGGACCGTTCGGCGCATCCAGAGAAACCATCCTCAACTCGACGAGTTGCAACATAACTTCCCCATGATGAGCGGGTGCCCTTGCCGGGCAGCAAGACGCGAACCGCTACTTCAGTTCAGACGAATTTCAATTCTTTCAAAAGTCATCAAAGCGCCATAAAGCCTGTGCAACCATGGCCGCGGCATTACCAGAAGAACGCCTTGCAGATGTTTTCCTTAAGCCTGAATCCCCTTCCGTACACGCGCAGCCTCTAGCTCAAAGGACGTTCCATGCCTGACTTGACTCTACCCGACAGTAACGACAGCAACGGACCTCGCTCGCTCGGACGCCGGCTGAGCATGCCGATATTCCTCGTCGTGATCGGCGTTGGCATTATCTATTGCGTGACGCACCTGATGCACGACCTGGAGTCGGTCCAACAGTCTTCAATACTGCCGTACATCCTGCTCGGCGTCGCCTTGATGATCGCCCTTGGCTTCGAATTCGTAAATGGTTTCCACGATACGGCCAATGCGGTGGCCACCGTCATCTATACCCATTCGCTCGCGCCGAACCTGGCCGTCGTCTGGTCGGGCCTGTGGAACTTCGCCGGCGTGCTGGTTTCGAGCGGCGCGGTGGCGTTCGGCATCCTGCAACTGCTGCCGGTCGAACTGATCCTTGGCGTGGGCTCATCGCAGGGTTTTGCGATGGTCTTCGCATTGCTGATCGCGGCAATCATCTGGAATCTTGGCACCTGGGCGCTGGGCATTCCTTCATCGAGCTCCCATACGCTGATCGGCTCGGTGATCGGCGTCGGCTTGATGAACCAGATGATGCACGGCCCATCGGGAACCTCGGGCGTCGACTGGGGCCAAGCGCTCGCAGTAGGCAAATCGCTGCTGTTCTCGCCAGTGGTCGGCTTCATCCTGGCGGGCTTGCTGCTCTACGTGATGAAGCTCGTGGTGCGCGTTCCCGCGCTCTATAAAGAGCCGAAGAAAAACACGCCGCCGCCGTTCTGGATTCGCTGCCTGCTGATCCTGACCTGCACGGGGGTGTCGTTTGCGCACGGCTCCAACGACGGCCAGAAGGGCATGGGCCTCATCATGCTGATCCTGATCGGCACCGTGCCGACCGCCTATGCGCTGAACAAGGCCGTTACGCCGGCCGAGACGCAGACCTTCCTGTCGGTCGGCCATCACGCGTCCGAAGTGCTCGGCAAATACACCAACGGCGCCGCGCCCGCTGCCGACCCGCGCGCAACGGTGCAGCGCTACGTGCAGACCAAGGCGGTCCAGCCGGACACCGTTGTCGCGCTCAAGCAGCTCACCGATATCATCGACGGACAAGTCGGGCCTTCGTCGTCGATGGCGACCGTGCCGCAAAATATTGTGAATAACGTGCGCAACAACATGTATGTGGCCTCCGAAGCGCTGCGCCTGATGGACAAGCAAAACGCGCCCACGTTCGCCCCCGATGACGCCGCCGTGCTCAAGAACTTCAAAGGCCAGCTCGACCATTCGACCAAGTTCATTCCGACGTGGGTGAAAGTGGCCGTGGCGGTGGCGCTCGGCTTGGGCACCATGGTTGGCTGGAAGCGGATCGTGGTGACGGTCGGCGAACGGATCGGCAAGACCCACCTGACGTATGGACAAGGGGCGTCGGCGGAACTTGTCGCGATGTTGACCATTGGCGCCGCGGACGTCTACGGCCTGCCGGTCAGTACGACCCACGTGCTGTCTTCAGGCGTGGCCGGGACAATGGCGGCGAACGGTTCAGGGCTGCAATGGCGCACCGTGCGCAGCCTCGCACTTGCCTGGATCTTGACCCTACCCGTTTCGATCGCGCTCGCAGCTGGATTGTTCTGGGTGTTCCGCGGGCTGTTCTAAGCGTCGAATGAGTAGATTTACCGGGCTTGGTCAAACACGGTTTTAAGCCCGTTTGTACCGGCTCCGGTTGTTTGGACACGCTTTTGTAGTTCAGGCGGCCAGCTTCATCGGCCTTTGCTGACGGGCTTCGAGGGGTGATTTGAAGCCCAGCTTTTCAAGACGCCAGTCGCGGTTGTATCGATCCTTGAACGCGACAGCGGCGGCACGAACTTCCTCCAGGTTTTTGAAGTTGCGTCCATGAATAGCCTGCTCCTTCATGGTTCGGTTGAACCTCTCGGCCACGCCGTTGGTCTGCGGCTCGGCGACGAAGGCGTAGCTCGGCGCGATGCCCCAGAATTTGATCTGGTCGCGAAAGTCGTCCGAGGTGTATTGCGAACCATGATCCATGCGCAGCGACAGCCCGCGACCCGCGTCGGCACCCACGGAGCCAAACTCGCCCAGCAGCCCCTGGGAGATCGGCTCGAGGGCGGCGAAACGGTCACCAATTTTCGCGGCATGAATGCCGGTGCACATGCCGTCGCAGTGATCGACGGCGCAGAAGATCCACACCATGCCGTCGTCCACGGTCGCGATGCGCACGCCGTCGGTACCCCACATTTCATTGGGGCGATCAGTCGTAATCCGGCCGTCGTGAAGGATGGGTTCGCCTCGCGCTTGACGATGCGGCGAGAGCAGACTGTGCTCCCGCATCAGCCGCAACACGCGGGTCCGGGAGACACGGATGTCATGCAGGATGCGCAGCCGTGCCCAGACCTTGCGATGCCCCTCGCCCTTGAAGGGCGAAGCCGCCAGATCGTCACGGATGGCCTTGAGCAAGTCAGCATCGGGCATCTTCGGCTTCGGCCCACGCCTGCGCACAACCATCGGCGTCACGCCGGCGCTCGCTCTGGCACGTACGGCGTAGATCGTCGAGCGCGGGAAGTCGAGCACCTGGCAAACTCGTTGCAATCCAAAGGGCTTGCCGACGCTCACGGAGATCTCGTGGCTCATGTCGATGATCTCCGAGCGCTCAAAGGGCGACGGGCCTGCCGCTCGCGTTCCTTGTTCAAAATCTCGATTGTCATCGTGAGCTCGCCGACGCGCCGGACGGCCTCGTTGAGTCGGGCTTCCAACGGATCGCTAGTGCGTGCCTTCAGGCCTGCCTCCATGCCCGCCAGAGCCTGTTCACGCCAGCATTCAAGCTCGGCGATCGTCACGCCAACTTCGCGCGACACGGCATCGACGGGTTCGCCGCGCAGCAATCGAAGCACCACGCCACGTTTGCGCCCGGTCGACCAGCGTTTGACTTCGGCGGCGCCAGAGGCGCTTCCAGTCGCGCTACGCGCGCCTTCCAGCGCCTCTGGCGCAACTGCATTCGCATCAGCTTTCTTCAACATGAACTACTCCAGTTTGGAACACACGTTTTACCCCAAATCTGTGTCCAAAAAAACCGGAGGCGCCGCAGTTTTAAGCCCGTTGCACGTTGCAGCGCGAGCGGTTTTTCAAACCGCTCGCGCGCTTGCAGAATTTGCCGATCACAAGCGGCTGATTGTCATCTCTCCGGCTTCCCTCCCCGCCCCACATGTTTTTCGCCATAGGCACAGCGCTTGCTCTATCAAAGCAGTAATCGCGAGGGTATGGGCGCTGCGGACACGTAAGCTGAAGCAATCCGCCAATACTCGCGCCGCACCAAAAGCGGCATCGCCATTCACTCTTCAGCAGACTTTAATAATTAAGGAGAAGTGGAATGATCGGAACAATCTTGCTTGTCGTGTTGATCCTGCTCTTACTCGGGGCTTTCCCTTCATGGCCGCACAGCCGTAGCTGGGGTTATGGCCCAAGCGGGATCCTGGGCGTGGTGGTAATCATTGTGATCGTGCTGCTGCTCATGGGACGAATCTAGAGTCACAAGCCGATCGGTGCCAGCCGCCTGCCTTATGTCAAAGGCTGACTCGAAACCGGCTACGCTTTATCAGAATGCTTGAACCGCTGTGTATCCGCTGTATATCGCCTGCCAAAGTAGAACATCGCTTATGGCGGGCGGTTTTCATTGGCCACAGACTGCTCTTCGATATCCGCTAATCAAGGAGTACACATTTCATGGACCTCCACCTGGAAGGCAAACTCGCGCTCGTCTCGGGATCAACGAAAGGCATTGGCCTCGCCATTGCCACCGGATTGGCGCGCGAAGGTGCGCGCGTGATCGTGAACGGGCGCAAGCAGTCATCTGTCGATGAAGCCCTGGAAAAGCTACGTGCTCAAGTGCCCGGCGCGAACGCGGAGGGTTTCGCCGGCGATCTCTCCGATGCCAGCCAGATCGATGCGCTGGTTGCGCGTTATCCGGCGGTCGACGTGCTGGTGAACAACCTGGGCATCTTCGATCTGAAGCCGTTCGAGGAAATTCCGGATGACGAATGGTTGCGTTTCTTCGATACCAACGTGATGTCAGGCGTACGGCTGGCGCGTGCGTATCTGCCGACGATGAAAGCGAAGAACTGGGGCCGTGTGGTGTTCATCAGCAGCGAGAGCGGCGTTCAGATTCCCGTCGAGATGATTCACTACGGCGTCACGAAAACGGCGCAATTGGGGTTGTCGCGCGGGCTTGCCGAGTATTGCGCGGGTACGGGCGTGACGGTAAATGCGGTACTGCCGGGTCCGACGCATTCCGACGGTCTCGACGAAATGGCCGCGAAGGGCATGGGCAACAAGTCGTTCGCCGAGTTCGAGAAAGGCTTCTTCGAAACGGCGCGGCCGAGTTCGCTGCTCAAGCGTTTTGCCACGACGGAAGAAGTAGCAAATATGGTGGTGTATGTGTGCTCGGAAGCGTCGGCGGCCACGAACGGCGCTGCGCTGCGGGTGGACGGCGGAGTCGTGCGGTCTGCTTTTTAGAACGGTGTACGCCGCGCTGGATCAACGCCTGAACTCGCAAGGTCACACGCGCAAGACACGTCCGTCCGGCCCGATCAGCGGCGGCAGGCGCGGCGTTGAGTCCGTTCCTTTGGGCGCCGTTTTCACGTGTCCCGGATTCGCCGGGGAAGACGTGAGTGCCGGCGGCGCTACATTGGTTTTATCGGCGACTTGCTTGACGGCCGGCCCGCTCTTGCGCTTTTTCTTGACCTGCGCCGACTGCACGCCGCGCGGTTTGGCCTTCGATTTATGCATCTGCGCTTCGGGCGGATTCCAGACTTCGACGTATCGCTCAGCCGCTACCGCTGCAAGCGAGCCCAAACCCATGAATCCGGCCAGAACCGCGACTACGACGTTAGAAGAGAGTGTGGATAAAGCAGATCTCACAACAAGTGCTCCAGAGTGTTCAGTGTCCGCCAGCGCGCGAGAGTATAGCGTCGAGCGAGCGCTGCGAGGTGTCGAGTTCAAGCAACGCGCTGTCCAGCCGTTGCAGCGCCAACGCGACTGTGCGGCCTTCCGCGTCCAGTTCCGGTTCACTGCGCGTAGCGTCAAAAGCAGCCGATACCGCGCGAGTAGCCTGCACGTATCGCGCGAGCGCAGCGGCTTCAGCAGAAGAATGACTGTTCATGTTTCTTGTCCATGCAAAGCACTCACCTGTATGAATATACAGTATTGCCGCGCGACGGAAAAGCATTCGTGCGGCAATGCGCAGTGTGCACGTAAACCCGTCTGGTTTTAAGTTGCACTTAATTGTCTGAAGGCACATTACAAACGCGAGCTTTTATCGCCGCCATCAAGGGCGGCTTTTAAATCAGGGCTTTCACCGCGAGGACACGTCATGGCCGCCAGCGCATCGTTTCAGAACATCAAGTCCACGATGAAAACCGACCACTCCCTGCCGCTGCACGAGTGCCGGCTTTCCGAGGCTGTGGAAAGGCCGTGGGGCAAGCCGTATCGAATGGTCGAATGGGCACGCAAAAGCGATCCATGCAGTCAATTGAGCGTCGTGCCGGCAGAGTTCACAACGTCGGAGATTGCAGAAGTATTGCGCGCGCATGTGTCAGGGCGGCGCTACGGTCCCACGGATTCCGACGGGACCGTCCAGGAATGACGCTTCCCATATCTGGCTGAACACCAGCAGCGGCGCTTTGCGCCCCGCTGCGAACGGACACAGACCTGGACGCGGTGCCGGATTGCAGTTAAAACTTGATATAGTCCACAAATGGACTAATATATGAATCAAGTTCTTAACGAGACTTTCTCATGTCGCGCGTTCAACGTGTCCCACGTCCCATTCCTGCGCCACAGCCTTCTATTGCGGACATGTCCGCGGCGGGCTTGCGTGCGTTTTTCAATATCGCGCGCGATTGGGCCCTGTCCGCCGATGAGCAGATTGTCCTGCTAGGTTCTCCCGGGCGGTCCACGTTCTTCAAGTGGAAAGCCACGCCGCAAACGGCGCGTCTCGGGCGCGACACGCTTGAGCGGCTTTCGCTGATTCTCGGCATTTATAAGGCGTTGCAGATCCTGTTGCCGCAAGCCGAAGCCGCGGATGGCTGGATCAAGCGCGCGAATACCGCGCCGCCATTTGGTGGACGGCGCGCGCTTGACCGCATGCTCGCGGGCAACGTGAGCGATCTCGTGGCGGTTCGCCAATATCTCGATGCGATGCGGGGCGGTTGGGCGTGAGCGATCTATCCAATCTGCCGCAAGCTGAAAACGACTGGCATGCTGACTGGCCGCATATCGACCTCAACTGGTCGCCGGCCTATCGGGTGATTCCTACGCGTTTTCCTGCCGTGAACCTGTTCGACCGCGTTGCGTCGCCTCAGGATTTCGATGCCCTCTACGCGCTCGAGGCAATGACCAATGACCGCTTGCGCACCGAAGTGGGCGACCTGGATCTGGTGCCGCTCGCCGAGCGCCAGTTCGGGGCCGGTTACGGCCCGATCATGGCGGCCTTCACCCATCTGAACCCGAACGGCAGCCGTTTCTCCGATGGCAGCTACGGCGTATTTTATTGTGCGCGCGACCGGCGTACGGCGATTGAGGAAACGCGTTATCACTCGGCGCTGTTTCTTGCGGACACGAAACAAGCCCCCTTGCGCCAGCAGATGCGCCTCTACACGGTCTTGGCAAAAGGCGATGTCATCGATCTATGCGAGGGCCGACTGGAACAAGCCGCGCTCGATCCGGCGATTCTTTCGCCATCCAGTTATGTCGCGGGGCAGGCGCTGGGACGGGCAGCGCGGGAAGCCAGTGCACCTGGAATTGTGTATCCATCGGTGCGGGATCAGGGCGGCGAATGCCTCGCCGCTTTCCGCACTACTTTGCTGCGCGATTGTCGTCACGCTGCTTATCTGGAATACGAGTGGAACGGTGAGACCGTGACCAACGTCTTCGAAATGAGCAAGGTCGGATAAAAGCAGCTAGCCGATAGCGACAGCCGTCGACGACCGTACACGCGCGATCTTTTTGGTTGCAGGGCGTGCGGCCGTCGATGCGGCTTTCGGTGCAGCGGTTTTCGACACCGCCGCCAGCGCCTCCATCCTGACGTCTTTCGATGAGTTCTTGAGTGCCGCCGCTTTCGCTTTTTGACTGGACTTGGCGAGCAACCGGGTGAGCCGAGGATCCGCGCCATTCGCCTGGATCTTGCGGCCTCGTGCTGCTTCACGAGCGCGGCGCTTTGCGTCCTTTTCCAGAAAAATGGCGAGCATTGCTTCGTCGGTTTTCAGGCCGGATCGGCGGGAGGGTGGCAATTCGTCGGCGAGCTCGCCGGCTTCGAACGCTGCGATCACCGCTGGATGGACATAGCATTTTCGGCACACTGCCGGTGTATTGCGCAATATCTTGGATACTTCCTTGATCGTGCCGACCACATGCTTGCGTGCTTCGGTCACGGTTTCCCACGCCAGCTTGCGCAGCGCCGCCAGGGCGAACACGCTGCCGGCCCATGTCCGGTAGTCCTTTGCCGTGAAGTCGGCGCCGGTGATGTCGTGGAGGTAGTCGTTGATATCGGAGGAGCTGACGGTGTGGCGTTCGCCGTTCGTGTCGAGGTACTGGAACAGGTCATGACCGGGCAGGTCCATGCAGCGTTTTATGATCCCGGCAATGCGCGCGTCGTTCACCGAGACATCGTGCTCGATGCCGCTTTTGCCGCGGAACTGAAAGCGTAGCGTGCCGGATTTGACGCTCAAGTGTTTCTTGCGCAGGGTGGTGAGTCCGTACGACTTATTTTCGCGTGCGTATTCTTCGCTGCCTACGCGAATCAGCGTGGTGTCGAGGAGCCTGACTACTGTGGCCAGGACTTTGTCGCGGGGCATGCCTTCGAGTTCGAGATCCCGGGTTACGCGTGCGCGAAGTTTCGGTAATACAGCGCTGAATGCCAGCATTCGTTCGTACTTGGTGGCGTCGCGGGTTTCGCGCCAATGCGGGTGATATCGATATTGTTTGCGCCCCCGCGCATCGCGGCCGGTGGCTTGCAAGTGGCCGCGTGAGTCGGGGCAGATCCAGACGTTCGTGTAAGCGGGTGGGATAGCGAGCGCGTTGATGCGTTTGATGTCGGCGTCGTCGGAGAGCGGGTTGCCCTGGGTGTTGAAATAGACGAAGGTGCCGTTTTTCCACTCGCGCGTGTAGCCGGGGCGGGAATCATCGACGTAGCGCAAACCCGGGGGCAGGTCTTCCGGGCAGCCCTTGATCTCGCTCTGCGGTTGTTGCTCCAGGGGGGATGTCACTGCGCGCCTCGCTTAGGTCTCGCTCAATTAGACGAGACTCAAGCAATGGCCATACCACAGGGTTTTTCGTTCGCACTCGGTTTGGGGATTGGGGTCAGTTGTAGGGGTTCGAGAGTTAGCGGGCGGTCGGGGTCGGGGTGCTGGTTCCGGCGTTGGTGGTCGGGGTCTATGCCGGGTTGCCAGGTTCCTGCGTTGGCGGTCGGAGTCAATGCCGGGTTGCTGCTTTCGGCCTTAGCGGTCCGCGTGAGTCGGATATTCTCTTTATCACTATTAGCCACTGCGCGTGGCGGCGCGTCATTTCTTTGTCCAAAGCGACAAAGAAACGAAGCAAAGAAAGCGCTTTCAAAACGCGCTACCCTAAGTGTCCACAGCGTGCAGTTCCCATTCATGGGTGCCCCAAAAGCACGGTGCTCGCCAGAGCCACGGATGTTTGAACCCCTCCTTCTCGCGAATCCTGACACGAACACGCTTCGCCCCCAACGCTCTCGGGCAAGCACCCTTGCCAAGGAACCCGCACGGCATCACGCGTATTTGCTGCTCCATGTCTTGGCGGGTTAGCGGCATGGCGAGCACGGTTGTTTTTTTGGGGTACGGCCTGACACACCTTACGGCCCTATTTCGAGGCGGGTTGGCGATGTGGTTCGTCATGCGTAAAAATTCGAAAGGAGGTTGTCCGCGGATAGCGCGGGGTGCTCCTTGGGCAGGTTCAGTCACTGGTGGCGAAGCGTGTGGGTATCCGTGTTCGGAGAAAGAGGGGTTCACACATCCGTGGCTCTGGCGAGCACCGTGCTTTTGGGGCACCTATGAATAGAAACTGCACGCTGTGGACACTTAGGGTAGCGCGTTTTGAAAGCGTTTTCTTTGCTTCGTTTCTTTGTCGCTTTGGACAAAGAAATGACGTGCCGCCACGCACAGTGGCTAATAGTGATAAAGAAAATAGCCAACATATAACCCGCGAAGGCCCTGAAAGCAGCAACCCGGCACTGACCCCGACCGCTAACCCAGGAACCCGGCAACCCGGCACTGACCCCGACCGCTAACGCAGAAACCTTGCAACCCACACCCAAACCCCACCCCCGAGTGCCAACGAAAGCCCTACGGTAAGGCCAACTCCCGCGCCCCTTCCGCACTCGCCCAACCCTGCTTGACCGACCAGCGCTGATCGGTGCCGGCCTCGACAATAGTGAGCCGCCCGTCGTCGGTATAAGCGCCTGTGTCGATAAAAATCTGCGACCCGATCTGCTTGATCGCCTTCATGGGCGTGTGCCCGCAATACGTTGGCGATAACCCCCGCTGCCACGCAGCCTTCCCCGTCCCGAGCGCAAGCGACCTGCCCCACAACATCTGCTGGCGGACTTCGTCGGGGAAATACGCGACTTCCAGATCAGCGTCGCTGCCAAAAAACTCCGCATGCAGCACGTTGAAGCGCGTCGGACCATCGCCGACAATTCGCACCAACGGAACACTCGCCAGCTTCGCAGCAATCGCCTTCAGTTGCTCATCCGTCAGGTTTGACGCCCACGACCCGCCAATCGAATACCACATGTGGCGTGGCATCTTGCCCGCCGCAACGGCGCACAACGCGTCTTCGTGATTGCCAAGCACAGGGTAAAACCAGGGTTTATCGAGCAGGTCGATAGCCGCCAGCGAATCGCTCCCGCGATCGACCAGATCGCCCACGGAAAACAGGCGATCACGCGAACCATCGAAAGCAATTTCGCTAAGCAAATAACGCAGTGCGTCGACGCAGCCGTGCAAATCGCCAACCACAAGGTCACGGCCAACTTTGTTCGCTGGATGCCAGCAAACGACAGGGTAGGTAGAAGCAGTCATGGCAACAATCTTAATCTTACAAAACGCACAGTTATGCGCGCCAACTCGCTTTCCAACAAACTAACCACCCACATTCTGGAACGGCCACCATCAATGCGCAATACGACCGGTTTAGCACGGCAATAATTGCCGCGCTAAATCGAAGAACACCGTATTTATTGCGGTGTTGAACGAAGTTTGGCGACCTGGTCGGCGGATGTCGTCGATTGCGGATTGCCAAACGTCTTCGTCACATAATTGCTGATGGCGGCGATCTGTTCATTGCTGAGTTCATTCGCGAATGCGGGCATGAACGCCGTGGCGTCTTTCGTCTGACGGTTCACGCCGTGCAGCATGACCATGGTCAGATTATTAGCTGCCGACGCCCCGACCACACTGTTATGTATCAGCGAAGGATACGCCCCCGCCGCGTTGCCGCCCCGCCCCTCGCCCGTCCAGCTATGGCACGTCGCACAGTTCGCAATAAACAACTGTGCACCGTTCACTCCGCTGATCGCCGTGCCGCGCATCGCGGTGACGTCGGCGTTGGTCGGCTTGCCGAAGGAATCACGCGGATGGATGTCGCCACCGCTCTGCGCCGGCACCGAGCGCAAATACGCCACTATGGAACGGAGATCCTCAGGCGTCATGTACTGCGTGCTGTCCTGCACCACATCCGCCATCGGGCCGGCCGCATTCGCCTGGCCATGCGCCACGCCGGTCGCGAGATATTGCGCCAACTGGTCGTCGGTCCATCCGCCAATGCCAGCGTTCTTGTCAGGCGTGATGTTGAACGCGTGCCAGCCGGACAGCTCGGCGCCGCTGAAGCGCTCACTCGTCTTCAGGCCCTGCGTCACGTTACGAGGCGTATGGCATTCCTCGCAATGCGCGAGACCGCCAACCAGATAAGCGCCGCGATTCCATTCCGCGCTCTGCTGCGGGTCGGGCACGAATCGGCCTTCCTTGAAATTGAACATGTTCCAGAACACCATCAGCCAGCGCTGGTTGAACGGAAACGACAGCTCATTGCGCGGCGGCGTGTAGTGGATCGGCGTAAGCGTATTCAAATACGCGCGGATCGCGAGCACGTCCGAGTCCGTGACCTTCGTGTATTCGGCGTAAGGGAAAGCCGGATACAAACGCTCACCGCTCTTGCCAATCCCTTCATGCATCGCGCGCAGGAAGTCAGCGTCGCTCCAGCGGCCAATGCCGGTATCTGGATCGCTCGTGATATTCGGCGTATAGATGGTCCCGAACGGCGTGGTGATCGGCAGACCGCCAGCGAACGGGCGGCCTTTGTCGGCGGTATGGCATGCCACGCAGTCACCGGCGCGTGCAAGGTACTCACCGCGCTTGATCAGATCCGCGCCGGCCAGCGTGTCACGCTGCACGACCATGGGCGCAGTCGCGGCAGTCTGCGCATGCGCCGACCGAATCAGCGTGTGGAAACTCGTGCCGGTGATGGCGAGCGCAAGAACGGCGAGCGCACCGCCCAGGCGCTTCTTATGGGAGGTCTTCGCGTCGCGAGGTTTGGGGTTCTTCATCGTGGATCTCCGTCGGCGCGCAATCAAAGTTCTTTCTTCAGCTTGTCGGCGAGACGCAGCGACAACGCGGACAACGTCAGCGTGCAATTCACCGATGCCGCCGTCGGCATCACCGCACTGCCGGCAATGAAAAGGTTCGCGTGGTCATGCGTGCGGCATTCGGAATCGACGACGGAATCCTTCGGGTCCGCGCCCATGATGGTCGTTCCCATGATGTGGTTGTTCGGAGCGAATTTATCGTCGAAGGCGATCTCCGTGCCGCCGAACAATTCCGCGATCCGCGCATACTGCGCGCGCGTGTCGACCGCGCTTTTCTTCACGTAGTCGTTGATCGAGTAATAGATCTCGGGCTGCGGGATGCCGAGTGAATCCTTGTGATCCGACGATGGAATCACACGGTTCTGCGGCTCGGCCAGATGCTCGTGGAAACTGTTGATGCTCATCGTGCGCGCAGCACGGTCGCGGATCTGCCGGTCGAGTTCCGCACCGGTCACGCCCTTGGCGATCAGGGCCGCCGTGACCGACATGGTAGGCACGCCATTCGATAAATGCAGCTTCTTCGCCGCGTATTCCGAGCGGAACGCGCCGTCGCGGAAGTTCACGACCGAGGTCATCTCCATCGGCCCGCGTCCCGGCCACACAGGTTCATTCGCGAGGAAGGTCACCCCGGTTCCGGGATGGTCCATCAGGTTGCGGCCGACCTGGTCCGAACTGTTGCCAATGCCGCTCTTGAATCTGTCGGACACCGATTGCAACATCAGCTTCGGCGTTTCGATACCGTTAGCGGCAAGCACGAAGAGCTTGCCCGTGACACGCGTGCTGTTGCCGTTCGGGTCCTTGTAATGGACGGCGGTGATCAGGCCTTTATCATCGCTTTCGATCTTGTAGACGACCGCTTGCGCGATCAGCTTCGCGCCCGCACGCTCGGCTTTCTCCGCATGCGTGATGCCGTTGTACATGGCGGCGATCGGACAGATCGGCATGCAGTTGTTATTGCCGCAGCAGGTTGGACGGGCATCGTAAGGGCGGCTATTGCGCGCGACCGGTTCCGGTACCACGTGAAAAGACTGCGCGTTGAGGACATCGGAGAAACGCTGGTCCATGTAGGACAGCGGCAGCATATCCATTGGATACGGCTTGGAGCGCGGCGAACCCAGATCGACATTATTGCCCGGACCCGACACGCCAAGCTGCACTTCCGCGGCGAAGTACCAGGGCTCGAGGATCTCATACGGGATCGGCCAGTCGCGACCTACGCCATAGAGTGTCTTCAGCTTGAAATCGGCTGGCAGCAAGCGCCACGCAGCAGCGGCCCAGTGCCAGGTGGTCCCCCCAACAAGCCGCAAGTATTGCGACGCGTACGGGTACTCGCCCTTCTGGATCAGATAGTTGTTCTCGGGCGAATACTCGGGATGCGGTGCGTAAGGCGTCGACGGATACGGTGTAGCGAAGTCGTCTTTCGCCGGCGAGTTTCGAAAGTTCTCGACGATCTGCCAGCGCGGAATACGCGGCCCGGCTTCGAGCAGGATCACGGATGCACCCGCGGTCGCGAGCTGATGCGCGACGAGTCCGCCCGCGACCCCCGATCCGACGACCACCACATCGGCCGAATTCGAATTTGCCATTTGTTGTTGTCCTGTGAGGGTAGGTTTTTATTTGCTTCGGTCGCGCTGTCGAGCGTGCTAACAATTGTGCTGTCAGATGCTCTCAGGTGCTATCAGG
This sequence comes from Caballeronia sp. SBC1, assembly GCF_011493005.1. NCBI lineage: Bacteria > Pseudomonadati > Pseudomonadota > Betaproteobacteria > Burkholderiales > Burkholderiaceae > Caballeronia > Caballeronia sp. SBC1. Next base: position 225,964 of record NZ_CP049158.1, on the reverse strand, counting down.
CAGCGCGCCGGCTTGATGCAGTTCGTGATGCGTTCTTAGTGCGTTCGATGCGTTGATTCAAGCCGCGCCAGGCGGCTTCTGCGTCCAGTAGAACGGCACGTCGCGGCAATACGACGGAATGGTCAGCACGTCGTTGACGGGATCGAACATGAGCGCGCGCTCGTAGGCGACTACGCTCACGCGCGGCGCATCGCCGACAAGACCGAGATACCACGCCCGCATGATCGCGGTGACCGTGCCGGCGAGCTTGGGCGTGTCCGCCTTGAGCGCCTGCGTCACCGTATCTGACGGCACGCCGCCATGCGCCGCGAGCCACACGTTCAGCGCGCTCACGTTGCCGGCAAACTCGCTGTCCGACTTCGACAGCGCTTCATACACACGCTGCGCAAGCGCAGGATCAAAGGCCGTGCGGCCGGTCAGTTTGCGCGAGAGCAGCAGGAAACCATCGAGACCCGCGGGCGGGGTATCGGCGAAAGCCTGGGTGAAGAATGTTGGGAAACCGAAACCCGCAGAGGTGAACGCGAGCGCGACTGCCGACGCACACGCGCCAAGAACAAAACGCCGGCGAGTGGCCGACTGTGCGCGCGCCATGGGGTGGTCGAGTGGTGTCATATGGTGATGTCCCAATTCGCGTTGTTCGGAGAGGCGATGATCGCTTGCACCTGTCGATATCCCTCGAATAGTTTTTAAAGCGCGCCTTGCGTTTGGCCGAAGCATGCACGATGAAGCCGTTAATAACTAGCCCCACTAGCCTCCACTAGCCTCGAAACCAAACCCAATGGATTCGACTTTCGACCGCTGGCAATTGAAAGGCACACGGGCAATAATCGCGGCACTTGAGGTACCTGCAGCACCGGCATCTTCCGATGGCTTGCACGATACCGTGCCGTGCCAGCTTAACGCCATAACCAGACCACTATAAAAAATGAATCTCGTTCCCCAAGTACTTCGCTATCGCCCGCGGGCGGTGATTGCCCTCGTCGTTGGTGTGATCGTGGCGCTTTTGGTTCCACATGGCTTCACGCCGATCGTGCGCGGTCTCATTGGATGGGACAGTACCGTATGGCTGTATCTCGTGCTTATCTGGATTCAGATGGCGCGTGCGCATCAGGACAAAGTGCAGAAGCTCGCCGAGCGCGAGGACGAAAACGCGGGCATGGTGCTGCTGATCATCAGCCTGGCCGCCATTGCGAGTCTTATCGCCATTGTGTTCGAGCTGGCCGCAGCCAAGAACCTCGGCTTGCGCGGCGAGCTGTTCCACTATCTGCTGACCGCCTTCACCATGCTGGGCGCGTGGTTCCTCATCCCGACCATCTTCACGCTGCATTACGCACGCCACTACTATCAGTCAGAGGGCAACGAGACATCGCTAAGATTCCCGGATGCCCATCTCAAACCGGACTATTGGGACTTCCTCTATTTCTCATTCACGATCGCGGTGGCGTCGCAGACTTCGGATGTCGTACTCTGCTCCAACGAAGTCCGGCGAGCAGCGCTCGCGCAATCCGTTCTGTCGTTCTTCTTTAATGCCGCGGTGATCGGATTATGTGTCAACACGGCAGCCAGCTTGCTTTGACCTTGAACAGTCTTGAGAAGCAAATATTGCCGTTACGCCTGGCTTTTTTCGGGCGTAATTTCCGGCTTAAATAATTAGTCTGGATAGCTGACAATTCTTGCAGTTCGGCGGATCAGCGCACTGACAACCCCGACTTTCGTATAACCATTCCCGAACAACCCGTGTAAAAACGCCGCCTGCAACGCGTGCTTTTTTACACGGCTCCTCATATCTGCCTGACGTCGACCTCGGCGCTGATCAAAGCCTATCGCTTTCCCCCGGTTTCAGCAGATTCCTAAGAACATGGCACACGCCTTGCTCTAGCTATCCCGCATCCCCTCTTCCCTCCGATAAAAGCACCGGACGCATGCGCCGCAGATTCTTCTGCCCGAGCGCATTCCATCGCTTTTCATCCATCAAATGCCAGGAGTCAGCTTTGTCCTTGAACGTCTTGCTTGTCGCTTCCGAGGCTGTCCCGCTAGCCAAAACCGGCGGACTGGGTGACATGGTCAGCGCGTACGCCGTTGCGTTGCGTGAGACCGGGGTCGATGCCGTGATCCTCATGCCGGCCTATCCGAAAGCGCTGCAGATGGTTGAAGGATTACAGAAGGTGGCTTCAGTGACGGGGCTTCCCGGCGGAGATGGCGCGCTGTATCGAGGTCGCATGCCGGACACCGGCGTGCCCGTGATCCTGCTGCGCATGGATCATTTGTACGCACGCGAAGGCCTCTATCAGGACGCGAAAGGACGCGACTACGAAGACAATGCGATTCGTTTCGCGTCGCTATCGGCGGCGGCAGTGAAGATTGCCCAAGGGGTTCGAGGATTCAAGAAGCCGGACATCGTGCACGCGCACGACTGGCATTCGGGACTCACGCCGCTTTTGATGAAGCAAGCCGGCGTGCACGCAAAAAGCGTTTTCACGATCCACAATCTGGCGTTCCAGGGCAACTATTCGCTCTCGCTTGGTGCAGCGCTCGGTGTGCCCGCCAAGTGGCTGGTGCCCGCGTTGACCGAACCTGCGAGCATCGAATTTTATGGTGCGTTGAGTCTGATGAAAGCCGGCATTGTCCATGCCGATCACGTTGCCACCGTCAGCGAAACGTATGCTCGCGAAATACTCACGCCGCGCTTCGGCCACCTGATGGAGGGCGTGCTGCAAAGTTGCGCCGGCAAGCTGTCGGGCATCATCAACGGTATCGATCTGGATACCTGGAACCCAAAGACCGATCCGCAGATTGCCCGGCATTATTGTTTCGACGATATGCGCGGCAAGCACGCCTGCAAGCGCGAACTCCAGCAAATATTCGGCCTTCCGGTGGATCCTTTCGCGCCGGTGATGGCGCTCGGCAGCCGGATGACATCGCAGAAAATGGCCGATGTTGCCGTGGACGCCATTCCCGCGCTGCTGGAACGCTATCCGCGTTTGCAGATTGCCGTGCTCGGCAAGGGCGAAGCACATATAGAAGCCGCGTTCCAGCGGCTGGCGCAGACCTGGCCGGATCGGGTGGGTGTCTTTATAGGTTACGACGAGCGCCGCGCGCACGTGCTGCATGCCGGTGCCGACATCCTGCTGCACGGCAGCCGCTTCGAGCCGTGCGGCCTCACGCAAATCTACGCCATGCGTTATGGCACGTTGCCCGTGGCGTCGCGCGTGGGCGGGCTGGCTGACACGATCGTGGATGCAGCCGAAGCGGCCGGGCATCAAACCGGTTTCCAGGCATCGCCCCTCGGCGGCTTCGAGGGCGCAACGTCCTCGCGCCCGGCGACCGGCTTCCTCTTCGACGGCGACGGTGTAGAGGACGTGATTGCCGCCGCCGCGCGCGCCATCGACGCTTTCATGCGTCCGCAACAATGGCGAACGCTTCAACGCAACGCGATGGCACGTGATTACGGATGGAACCATGCGGTAGCGAAATATGTCGAGCTATACGCGGGTCTCACCGACGCACGTCCTGCGAAAGCACCGTTGCGCGCACGCCGCGTGCCGGTCATGGCGGTTGCCGAGGCCGAGCGTCGCCAAGCAGAGCAGGCACAATTCGTCGCACGCAGCGCCTGACGCTCCACGCCACCCTTTTCGATGGTACGGTTACACGGTTGGCCGCTCGCGGCGCACTGGATTGCAGTGCGCCGCGAGCCGATGTCGTCTGACCTGAACCCGCATGCTGGTCGCGAAGCATTGGCTACGCTCAGGCTCCGACATACGCCGGGAAACTTGGAGAGGCGCGGCACGCTATGTGCTGTGTCCTCTGAGCGACCCCTGGCGCCGCACAGAACGGCGTATCGCCTGATGGCTGATGTTGATACGCACCGCACTCGTCACCCCGGAACTGGTGCTTTGAAGAGACTGTCTGAGGCTCGTCTGCCGTAGCCGTTCTTGCGGTTGGTTTTTTGCCTGGTTGAGCGCGATCGCGTTTTCCCGCATCCACGCCATAGCAGGACGAACTGGAAAAGACGACCGATGGAACACCATCACATGCTTCAAGCGTACGCACCAAGAATCTATTTCATCGACCCGCTTCTCGTCGGACCATTGTCTGAGTGGTCCGCACAATTCGAACATGCCGCCGCGCTGGGCTTTGATCACGTCCTGATCGGCGCACCGTTCCAGCCGGGCAGCAACGGTCACCGACAGGCCGTGGCCGATCATCACAAACTGCATGCCATATTCGAATCCGACGCTCCCGCGAGCGAAGGTCTGCGCGCGCTGGCGACCCAGGCGAAGCAGCACGGCTTAAGCGTGCTGGTGGACATCACCCTCGACCAGGTCAGCGCCGAAGGTGGTTTGTTCCGTGACAACCGGCACTGGTTCCATCCGTTCGAAGCGGCTGAAGCCCGGCTCGATCCGCGTCACGCGCCGCACGAAGAAAGCGCGGCGCATGCGAATTTCGGCGACGGCGAAGCGGCCCAGGCGCTCACCGAGTGGTGGGCGCGCGAGCTGATGTTGCTCGCCGATGCCGGCATTGGCGGCTTTCGCTTCGAGGCGCCGCACAAGGTGCCGGCGCATGTATGGCGCAGGCTCGGTGCGGCCGTTCGCGAACGTCATCCGCAAACGAAATGGCTGGCATGGACTGTCGGCATCAGCCGTCACGACCTCGCCGCTCTCGCCGATGCCGGTTTCGACTCGGTGTTTTCATCGTCGCGATGGTGGGACTATCAGGGCAACTGGCTCTTCGACGAGCACGCCGCGCTGTTTCGCATCGCGCCACCCATTGCGTTTCCGGAAGAGCCCTACGGCTCGCGCCTGCTGCACGATCTGCCTGACACCAGCGACTCGTCGCTGGTGGAGCGCGCCTACCGGCGCGCGTTGTACACGGCGGCGGGCATAGGCACGGGCCTGCTTGTTCCCATGGGGTTTGAATACGGCGTCACGCAGCCGCTCACCTACAACCATGGCAGCGCGGAAGAGTTCCGGCGCGCCAAGGAAGGGGCGCGCTTTAACGTATCGGCGGAAGTGGCGCACGCCAACGCGTTGCAACGCAACTCGGCAGCGCTGGCCAGCACGGGCGAACTGCGCGCGCTGACCGGCGCGGGCACGCCTTACGCAGCTATTCTGCGCGGTAGCGGCCCGGACCTGCGGGTCGCGGCCGAGGCGGCGCTGATCGTGTTCAACCCGGATCTCACCACGCCGGTTTATGTCGATACACGCCATTTGCTGGACGGCGCACCAGGCAACTTCACGCGGTTTCGGGCGATAGACGAGGACACGACGGAAACGCCGCTGCCGCTCGAGCCCTTCGTGCTGCAGCCCGGTGAAGTGCGTCTGCTGCGCGGCGCGGCCGAGCCAGCCATTCTGCTGGCGCAACCGCAGGTCAAGCGCGGCTCCAAAGCCGCCGACAAAAAGGCGGTGAACGAGGCGCTGCTTGCGCCGCGGGTGGCGATCGAAAGCGTGATGCCCTCGGTCGATCACGGGCGCTTTCCGGCGAAACGGATTGTTGGCGAAGCGGTCGAAGTCACGGCGGCGATTTTCGCGGAAGGCCACGACAAAATCGCGGCCGCCGTGCAATGGCGCGCCGCCGATGAAACCGACTGGCACGAAGCGCGGATGGTGCCGGTCCTGCCGCTCGGCAACGATCTGTGGACGACGCACATCCCCCTCGATCGCCTTGGGCGTCATGAATTTACGGTGGTCGCGTGGCGCGATGACTTCGCTTCGCTGATTGATCACATGCAGAAGAAGCTGAAGGCCGACCAGACGGTTGAACTCGAACTCGAGGAAGCGCGGCATTTGTTCGCGCTGATCCTGGCCGAAGTAAAAACCACCGAAGGCGCGGAGACGGAACCGCTGGAAGGCATCGTCAAGCGCTTCGCCAAAGCCGATGCACAAACACGGCTCGCGTTGGCGCTCGCGCCGGAAACGGCGCTGGCGATCGAGGCGGCACGGCACCGGCCGTTCCTGTCGCGCGATCCAGTGACGTATCGTATCGACGCTGAGCGCGCCGCCGCGCGCTTTGCGAGCTGGTACGAGATCTTCCCGCGTTCCATGAGCGACGACGAAAATCGCCACGGCACGTTCGTCGATGTGATCGGCAAGATGCCGCGCATCCGCGAGATGGGTTTCGACGTGCTGTATTTCCCGCCGATCAATCCCATTGGCGTGGCGAACCGCAAGGGCAAGAACAACACGCTGACGGCTCAACCCGGCGACGTAGGCAGCCCATACGCCATCGGCGGCAAGGAAGGCGGCCACGACGCCTTGCATCCGGAACTCGGCAATCTGGACGACTTCAAGCGGATGCTGGAAGCGGCGCGTGCCCACGGTCTGGAAATCGCGCTCGATTTCGCCGTGCAGTGTGCGCCGGATCATCCGTGGCTGAACGAGCATCCAACGTGGTTCGCATGGCGCCCGGACGGCACGCTGCGTTATGCGGAAAACCCGCCGAAGAAGTATCAGGACATCGTTAATCCTGACTTCTACGCGCAGGACGCGAAGCCGGAACTGTGGCTCGCCTTGCGCGACGTATTCCTGTTCTGGATCGCGGCGGGCGTGAAGATTTTCCGCGTCGACAATCCGCACACGAAGCCCATGCCGTTTTGGGAATGGGTGATTGGTGACGTGCGCTCGCGTCATCCCGATGTCATGTTCCTCGCCGAAGCGTTCACGCGTCCACGCGTGATGAACCGTCTCGCCAAGCTCGGTTTTTCGCAGTCGTACACGTACTTCACGTGGCGCGAGTCGAAGCGCGATTTCGTGGAATACATGCACGACCTGACGCAGACCGACGCGAAGGATTATTTCCGGCCGAACTTTTTCGTCAATACGCCCGATATCAACCCGCGTTTCCTGCAACGCTCGGGCCGCGCCGGTTTTGTGATCCGCGCCGCGCTCGCCGCGACGTTGTCGGGGCTATGGGGCGTGTATAGCGGCTTCGAACTCTGCGAAGCCGCTGCGCTGCCGAACAGCGAGGAATATCTCGATTCGGAGAAGTATCAGATACGTGCCTGGGACTGGAACCGGCCGGGCAATATCGTGGGAGAAATCACCGCGCTGAACCGGATCAGGAAGGCGAATCCGGCGCTGCATTCGCATCTCGGCGTCAACTTCCTTCCCGCTCAAAACGACAACATCCTGTTCTTCGAGAAAGCGAATGCCGCGCGCGATAACGTCGTGCTGGTCGCGATCAATCTCGATCCGTTCAACGAACAGGGCGCGGACGTGGAACTGCCGTGGCAGACATTGAATAAGTGGGGCGTGCAGGAATGGGACGCGCTGGCCGTGGAGGACCAGATGACAGGCGAACGTTTCGAGTGGCGCGGCAAACGGCAGCATATCCGCCTCGACCCGAACACGCGGCCGTTCGCAATATGGCGAATCGCACCGACGTGGGGTTTGCCGCGGGCGCCGACTGCCCTCTGACGGCGCTTTGACCGTCCAGCAAGCGTCACCTGAAAGTCACCATCACGACGGCACTCGCCGACGTGGCACAGAACAACTCATACAGCCGGGACGAGACACCGTCGCGGCTCAAGGAGCGACACACGTGAAGCGTAACAAGAACTCGACTCTCAGCAACGATCCGCTCTGGTACAAAGACGCGATCATTTATCAGATCCATATCAAGTCCTTTTTCGATGCGAACAACGACGGCATCGGCGATTTCCCCGGCCTGCTCGCGAAGCTCGATTACATCTCCGAACTCGGCGTGGATACGATCTGGCTGCTGCCGTTCTATCCGTCGCCACGGCGCGACGATGGTTATGACATCGCCGATTACCGCAACGTGCATCCCGATTACGGCACGCTCGCCGACGTGAAGCGTTTCATTCAGGAAGCGCACGCGCGCGGCATTCGCGTGATTACCGAACTGGTCATCAACCACACGTCCGACCAGCATCCGTGGTTCCAGCGCGCGCGTCTCGCGAAGCCTGGCTCGAATCATCGCAACTACTACGTCTGGTCAGACACCGACAAGAAGTACGAAGACACGCGGATTATCTTCATCGACTCGGAGCCGTCCAACTGGACCCACGATCCGGTCGCCGGCCAGTATTACTGGCACCGCTTCTTCAACCACCAGCCGGACTTGAACTTCGATAACCCCGCCGTGCTGAAGGAAGTGCTGCAAGTGATGCGCTTCTGGCTCGACATGGGGATCGACGGCCTGCGGCTGGATGCCGTGCCGTATCTGGTCGAACGCGAAGGCACGAACAACGAGAACCTGCCGGAAACGCACGCGATCTTGAAGAAGATCCGCGCGACTATCGACGCGGAATATCCGAACCGCATGCTGCTGGCCGAAGCGAACCAATGGCCGGAAGACGTGAAGGAGTATTTCGGCGACGAAGACGAATGCCACATGGCCTTCCACTTCCCGCTGATGCCACGCATCTATATGTCGATTGCGAGCGAGGACCGCTTCCCGATCACGGACATCATGCGGCAGACGCCGGATCTCGCGCCGACTAACCAGTGGGCCATTTTCCTGCGCAATCACGATGAACTCACGCTGGAAATGGTCACGGATTCCGAGCGCGATTATTTGTGGAACACGTACGCGAGCGATCGGCGCGCGCGTCTGAATCTCGGCATTCGCCGGCGTCTCGCGCCGCTGATGGAACGCGATCGACGCCGGATTGAACTGATCAATTCGCTGCTGCTTTCCATGCCCGGCACGCCCGTGATCTATTACGGCGATGAACTCGGCATGGGCGACAACATCCACCTGGGCGATCGCGACGGCGTGCGCACGCCGATGCAGTGGTCATCGGATAGAAACGGCGGGTTTTCACGCGCCGATCCCGAGCAACTCGTGTTGCCGCCGGTCATGGGCGCGCTCTACGGATATGACGCCGTGAACGTGGAATCGCAAAGCCGCGATCCACACTCGCTGCTCAACTGGACCCGCAAGATGCTCACGGTGCGTCGCGGGAAACAGGCGTTCGGTCGGGGCACCATTCGTTTTCTGCGTCCGAACAACCGCAAGATCCTTGCGTATCTGCGTGAGGTCGAGGGCGAACCGGCGATCCTGTGCGTGGCGAATCTATCGCGGGCGCCGCAGGCAGTCGAACTCGACCTGTCCGAGTACGCCGGTTCGGTGCCGCTGGAAATGACCGCGGATTCCGCGTTCCCGCCGATCGGGCAGCTCACGTACTTGCTGACTTTCCCGCCGTACGGTTTCCTGTGGTTCCAGTTGTGCCCGGGCAATCAGCGTCCGGCGTGGAGCCAGGCACCGTCCGAGCAATTGCCCGAGTTCGTGACAATGGTGATCCGCGCCGGCCAGACCGGCCCGACGCCCGAAAACGTGCGTTTGCTCGAATCGGAAGTGCTGCCTTCTTATTTGAGCAAGCGGCGCTGGTTTGCATCGAAGGACAAGAAGCTGGTCGGCGTGCGCCTCGCGGCCTTGACGACCATTCCGGAAGCAGGGTTTGCGTTCACCGAGATCGAAGCCGATCTCGGCGATCACGTCGAACGCTATGTGCTGCCGCTCACCATTGCATGGGGCACTGAAACGACCTCGCCGCTCTATATGCAGCTCGCGCTCGCACGTGTGCGCCAGGTTCGTAATATCGGTCATATCACCGACGCCTTCGCCGTCCCGAACTTCACCTACGGCGTGTTGAAGAAACTCTTGCAGCGGGCGGTCATTCCCACGGTGCAGAAGAGCGAGATCCGCTTTATTCCGACCGAACGGCTCGCCCAGCTCGCCTCCCAGTTCAAGCCTGGGGAACCACCGCCGGAAATTCGCTGGTTGGCGGCGGAGCAGAGCAACAGCTCTCTCGTGATCGGCGATCAAATCGTGTTGAAACTGGTGCGCCGGCTGGTTGGCGGGATTCATCCGGAAGCCGAAATGAGCCGGCACCTGACGAAGCTCGGGTACCAGAATACGGGGCCGTTGTTCGGTGAAGTGGTGCGCGTGGACCCGGAAGGCGTGCCGCATACGCTGTGCATCTTGCAAGGGTTCATCGACAACCAGGGCGATGCGTGGAACTACGCGCTCGACTACCTGCGCCGCACCGTGGATGAACTCGCGCTGGCGGTGGATACCGACGACCACTCGATGGACCGCGAGAAGGAGATGCTCGGGATCGAGGGGTATCGGAAGGTCACGGGAATCATTGGCCGGCGGCTGGGCGAACTGCACGTCGCGCTCGCCCAACCTTCGGACGATCCTGCTTTTGCGCCGGAGAAAGCATCGAAGAAGGACGTGCGGGGCTGGAACGACGGCACGCACACGCTGCTGGTTGCGGCGCTCGATATCCTGGCGGCGAAGCTGCTGGAGCTCAACGAGCATGATCGCGATATGGCGCAGAGCTTGCTCGATCGCCGTGACCTGCTGCTCGCGGCTGTGCAGAAACTCGTGCCTGAAAACGCCGATGCGTTGCGCATCCGCATTCATGGCGACTTCCATCTGGGCCAGGTGCTGATGGCGCAGGGCGACGCGTTCCTGATCGACTTCGAGGGCGAACCCGCGCGAGCGCTGGAGGAACGCCGCCAGAAATCGAGTCCGCTGCGGGACGTGGCCGGCTTATTGCGTTCCTTGTCGTATGCGAGCGCCGCTGCGCAACCGACGACCGGCAACGCGCCACAGGCGACTGCCGATCGCAAGCGCGCGCTGTTCGAGCGCCTGCGTGGTCATGGCGAGGAAGGTTTCTTGCTCGGATATCACGCGGCGGTGGCGGCTTCTCCGCAACCAGTTGCCGGTGACGAAGCCACCTTCGCCGCCCTGCTCGATCTCTTCCTGATCGAGAAGGCTGCTTACGAAATCCGCTATGAAGCGGCGAACCGTCCGACCTGGATTGGCTTGCCGTTGCGTGGCCTCGCGTCGCTTGCGAGCCGCCTGCTTGGCGATACGGGCGCGCCGGCCGCCCCCGGCTCGCGACCTGTGGACGCCGCACTCAAGGACACATCTGATGGAAACGAACATGAATAAGCGCACCGACGACAGACTGCTGACCGAGGGTCTGCATCCGCTCGATATTGACGCGCTCGTCGAAGCTCGCCATCCCGATCCGTTTTCCAAGCTTGGGCTTCATCAGACCGACGCTGGCCCCGTGATCCGTGTGCTGTTGCCCGGAGCAACCGGCGTGCAGGTGCTCGAGCGCGACAGCAGCAAGCCGCTTGGCACGCTTACGCAGGTTCATCCGGCGGGGTTGTTTATTGGGTTTATCGACGAGATGCAGGCGTATCGGCTGAACATTGATTGGCACGGCACGCCGCAAGAAGTCGCCGATACCTATTCGTTCGGCCCCGTATTAACCGATGAAGCGTTGAACCGCGTTTCCGGCGGCGATCCTTATGCGGTGATGGAGTGCCTGGGCTCGCGGCCGATCGTGCATGGCGGCGTGGCCGGTGTGCGCTTTGCGGTATGGGCACCGAATGCGCGGCGTGTCTCTGTAGTGGGCGATTTCAACTCGTGGGACGGCCGCCGTCATCCCATGCGCCTGCGCCACAACGCCGGCGTCTGGGAACTGTTCGTGCCGGGACTTGGCGCGGGCACGCGCTACAAGTACGAGATCATCTCGCGCGAAGGCCACGCTTTGCCGCTGAAGGCCGATCCATGCGCGATGCAGAGCGAGCTGCCGCCCGCCACGGCTTCGGTGGTGGCGGATGCTGAGGCTATCGATGGATACGCGTGGACCGACAGCGAGTGGATGAACACGCGCGGACCGAGACAGACCGTGAACGCTCCGATTTCCGTGTACGAAGTTCATGCTGAATCGTGGCTGCGAGTGCCGGAGGAAGGCAACCGTGGCATGAACTGGCATGAGCTTGCTGAGCGCTTGATTCCGTATGCGAAGAGCATGGGGTTCACGCATCTGGAGTTCATGCCGATTGCGGAGCATCCGTTTGGCGGCTCATGGGGATATCAGCCGTTGGGGCAATTTGCGCCATCGGCGCGGTTTGGGACGCCTGAGCAATTTGCCGAGTTCGTGAACCGTGCGCATGAATCGGAGCTGGGGATCATTCTGGACTGGGTGCCGGCCCATTTTCCTAACGATGCTCACGGTTTGATCGAGTTCGACGGCACGCCGCTTTACGAGCATTCGGACCCGCGAGAGGGTTTCCACCAGGACTGGAACACGATGATCTACAACCTCGGCCGTAACGAGGTTAGCGCGTTCCTCGTGGCGTCGGGGCTGGCTTGGTTGAAGCGTTATCACGTGGATGGATTGCGTGTGGACGCGGTGGCTTCCATGTTGTATCGGGACTATTCGCGCAAGGCGGATGAATGGGTGCCGAACATATATGGCGGTCGTGAGAATCTGGAATCTATAGCATTCCTGAAGCGGCTTAATCATGAAGTGCGTCAGATTCCTGGGGCGATTACGATTGCTGAGGAATCGACTGCGTGGCCGGGCGTGACGGCATCGCTGGAGCACGGTGGGCTTGGTTTCGATTTCAAGTGGAACATGGGCTGGATGCATGACACGTTGCATTACATGGAAGAGGATCCCGTGTACAGGCAGTATCACCACAACATGTTTACGTTTGGGATGGTGTATGCGTATTCCGAGCGATTTGTGTTGCCGCTTTCACATGATGAGGTGGTTCATGGGAAGGGATCGTTGATTGGGAAGATGCCGGGGGATCATTGGCAGAAGTTTGCGAATCTGCGTGCGTATCTGGGATTTATGTGGACGCATCCGGGCAAGAAGTTGTTGTTCATGGGCGGTGAGTTTGGTCAGTTTGGCGAGTTCAATCACGATACGTCGCCGCACTGGCATTTGCTTGATGATGCGTTTCATGGTGGCTTGCAGAAACTGGTTCGCGATTTGAACCGGGTGTATGGCGAGGAGCCGGCGCTGTACAAGCTTGATAGCGATCCGCGGGGGTTTGACTGGCTGGTCGGCGATGATGCTACCAATAGTGTTTTCGCGTTCTGTCGCACGGATGGTGAGGGTCGTGAGTGCGTGGTGATTTCGAATATGACGCCGGTGCCGCGGTTGGAATATCGGGTGGGGTTGCCGAGGGGCGGGAAGTGGAGTGAGATTGTGAATTCGGATGCGTCGGTGTATGGCGGATCGAACATGGGGAATGGGGGCGTGATTCACGCCGAGAATGTTTCGAGTCATGGGCGGGAGTGGTCGGCGGCGCTGACTTTACCGCCGTTGGCGACCATTGTGCTGAGGGCTGATTAAGCCAAGGGGTTTTCGTTCGCACTCGGTTTTAGGGTTTGGTGAGGTTTTGGCGGTGGGTCAGTAGTTGGGGTTGGTGCGGGGTGGCTGGGTTCTGGGGTAGTGGTCAGAATTGATGGCGGGTGGCGAGGTTCTGGGGTTAGCGGTCGGGGTTGATGCCGGGTTGCTAGGTTCCTGCGTTAGCGGTCGGGGTCAATGCCGGGTTGCTAGATTTCAGGGTTAGCGGTCTGAGTCAATGCCGGGTTGCTGCTTTCAGCCTTAGCGGTCTGCGTGAGTTGGATGTTTTCTTTATCACTGTTAGCCACTGTGCGTGGCGGCACGTCATTTCTTTGTCCAAAGCGACAAAGAAACGAAGCAAAGAAAGCGCTTTCAAACCACGCTACCCTAAGTGTCCACAGCGTGCAGTTCCCATTCATGGGTACCCCAAAAGCACGGTGCTCGCCAGAGCCACCGATGTTTGAACCCCTCCTTCTCGCGAATCCTGACACGAACACGCTTCGCCCCCAACGCTCTCGGGCAAGCACCATTGCCAAGGAACCCGCAAGGCCTCATGCATTTTGCGGCATCGCTTGCGGCTTAGTTTATTGGCGGCTTAGTTGCCTGCTGCAGCTTAGCTTTTGGTGGGCTTTTTGCTTGGTCTGCGCCGAGTGGTTGCGCTCCTATCTTCGTGAGCCACACGGCCGGACGCATATTTAGTGCTTCATTTTGGTGGTTGGCTGCGTGGCCTACACGATTATTTTTATGGGTTGCGGCTTACGCGTCCTGCGGTCTCGTTTCTTGGCGGGTTGGCGACGTGGTTCGTCGTGCGTACTAATTTGGCGGGTGGTTTTACGCGGATAGCGCGGGGTGATCCTTGGGCAGGTTCAGTCACTGGTGGCGAAGCGTGTGGGTATCCGTGTTCGGAGAAAGAGGGGTTCACACATCCGTGGCTCTGGCGAGCACCGTGCTTTTGGGGCACCTATGAATAGAAACTGCACGCTGTGGACACTTAGGGTAGCGCGTTTTGAAAGCGCTTTCTTTGCTTCGTTTCTTTGTCGCTTTGGACAAAGAAATGACGCGCCGCCACGCGCAGTGGCTAATAGCGATAAAGAGAAAATCCGACTCTCGCAGACCACCACGCCCGAAAGCACCCACCCGGCATTGACCCAGAACCGCTACCCCCACAACCTGGCATTGGCCCAACCGCTAAGCCAATCCCTCAAACGACCCTGATCACCCTCCCAAAAACACCCCCCGGGCACCCAAAAACCAATCACCGACCGAGCGCCAGCGACCACCCACCCCAAACCCCAAAAACCCGAGTGCGAACGGAACCCCCATGGCTAATTCATTTCCCGACAAGTTACTCCCGGGCGCGGCTTACCCGCTCGGAGCGAACTGGGACGGTTTAGGCGTCAACTTCGCCGTGTTCTCTGCGAACGCGCAAAAAATCGAAGTCTGTCTCTTCGATACCACCGGCCGCAAGGAGCTCGCCCGCTTCGAACTGCCGGAATGCACCGATGAAATCTGGCACGGCTATCTCCCCGGCGCACACCCCGGCACAGTCTACGGTTTCCGCGCCCACGGCCCCTACCAACCGCAGCACGGCCATCGCTTCAATCCCCATAAACTGCTCCTCGATCCCTACGCGAAAAAGCTCGTCGGCCAATGGCGCTGGTCCGACGCACTATTCGGCTATCGCGTGCATTCGAACCGCCTCGACCTGTCAATGGACCGACGCGATTCAGCCCCCGCCACCCCTAAATGCGTCGTCACCGACGACGCCTTCGACTGGTCCCGCGACACGCGCCCCAACGTCCCCTGGGGCGAAACCGTCATCTACGAAACGCACGTACGCGGCACCTCCATGTTGCGCCAAGACATCCGCCAGCACGAACGCGGATCGTTCGCGGCGCTGTCGTCGCCATGGTTCATCGAACATTTGCAGAAACTGGGCATCACCGCCGTCGAATTCCTGCCCGTGCACGCGTTTCTCAACGATCGCTTCCTCGTTGAACGCGGTCTCAAGAATTACTGGGGCTACAACACCGCAGCGTTCTTCGCGCCCGAACCCTCGTACCTGTCGACCAACCGGCTGAACGAAATGCGCATCGCCGTGCGCCGGCTTCACGCAGCAGGCATTGAAGTGATCCTCGACGTGGTCTACAACCACACGTGCGAAGGCAACGAGCTCGGGCCAACCGTGTCATGGCGCGGCCTCGACAACGCCAGCTATTACCGCCTGATTCCCGGCGACGAACGGCGTTATATCAACGAGACCGGTTGCGGCAATACGGTGAACCTGTCGCACCCGCGCGTCCTGCAAATGGTCATGGACTCGCTGCGCTACTGGGCGACGGCGTTCAACATTGATGGCTTCCGGTTCGATCTCGGCGTCACGCTAGGCCGCGAAGGCCACGGTTTCGATCCCGGCTCCGGTTTCTTCGACGCCATCCGCCAGGACCCGATCCTCAACACGCGCAAGATGATTTCCGAACCCTGGGATATCGGCCCGGACGGTTATCAGGTCGGTAATCACCCGCCAGGATTCGCCGAATGGAACGATAAATTCCGCGACGGCATACGCCGCTTCTGGCGCGGTGACGCCGGCGTGCGGCCAGATCTCGCAGCGCGTCTCACCGGCTCCGCCGAGCTGTTTCACCGGCGCATGCGCAAGCCCTGGGCATCGATTAATTTTGTCGCCTCGCACGACGGCTTCACGGTCGCGGACGTGACGTCCTACGAACAGAAACACAACGAAGCGAATCAGGAAGGCAACAACGACGGCCACAACGAAAACTGCAGCGCAAACTGGGGCGAGGAAGGCCCGACCGATGACCCCGATATCCTCGAAACACGCGGCCGCGTGGCACGCGCGCTGATCGCAACGAACCTGCTGTCACTCGGCACGCCCATGCTGCTGGGAGGCGACGAATTCGGCCGCACGCAACTCGGCAACAACAACGCGTATTGCCAGGACAACGAGATTTCCTGGATCGACTGGGCACAAGCGGAATCGCCCGCGGGCCGCACGATGACAGAGTTCGTCGCCCGCGTCATCGCACTGCGCAAAAACTACCCGCTGCTGCGGGAAATGCGCTTTCTCCACGGTGATCGTGAAGTGTTGCCGGGTCTCTACGACGTCAGCTGGTTCGACGAACGCGGCTTGGCGCTGACTATCGACGCTTGGCAGGACCCGGAAGGACGCGCGCTGACGCTGCGTCGCGCGGGGCCCGGTCTGAACGGGGAAGTCGATGTCATCCTGATCATGATGAACGGATCGTCGGAGGCACTGACTTTCTCAGCTCCGGCACCGCACTTGGAATGGAATGTGCTCATGGATAGCGCTGTGCCCGATGCACTGCAATGCCCATTGATCGGCGGGGAACTGGAGGTGCAGGCGCACAGCGTGGCCGTGCTGCTCGCGCAGCCGACCGGGGACGCCGACTGGCAGGCCGTCTGGATGGCCGGCGCTCACGAGGGACCGCGCCTTTTGACGGCGTTGCCGCCGGACCCGGGCACAATTGGACCGCGACGGACAGCGGAACCCTGGAAGGTACCCGTGCCCGAGCACGCGCCGCCCGCAAAGGAGGAAAATTGAACGGCTCGAAGACAGTTCGCAGATGTCATGCAACAACGCCGGGCAGGCTCCAAGCCAAGTATCTGACCAAGCGCACTGAAGGCACACACACATCATGTCTGAAACCCCCATCGATCCGCACAAGCGTCACCATGCCTATTGCTTGCCCTTCGGCGCGCATCTCACTGATGCCGGACATACGCGCTATCGCTTCTGGGCGCCTTCTCTGAAGACGGTGCAACTGGAGCTTTATTCGTCCGCGGCCGGGAAAGACGCGAGTCCGATGCTCACCGATATGACCCCCACCGGCGACGGCTGGTTCGAAGCGCTGGCCGAAGGCGGTGCGGGCACGCGCTACCGGTATCGGATCAATGCGGATCTGGCGGTGCCCGATCCGGCCTCCCGTTTCCAGCCCGACGACGTCCACGGCCCAAGCCAAGTAATCGACCCGCGTGCCTTTCGATGGGAAAACACCAATTGGCATGGACGGCCGTGGGAAGAAACCGTGCTTTACGAAGTGCACGTGGGTGCGCTTGGCGGTTATGCCGGCGTGACGCGCCGCCTGAAGGAATTCGCGCACCTCGGCGTGACGGCCATCGAACTGATGCCGCTCAACGACTTCAGCGGCAGCCGCAATTGGGGTTACGACGGCGTGCTGCCCTACGCGCCCGATTCGGCCTACGGCACGCCCGATGAACTGAAGACGCTCATCGATACCGCGCATGGCCTTGGACTGATGGTCTTCCTCGACGTGGTCTATAACCACTTCGGACCGGACGGCAACTATCTGAGCGCCTACGCCAAGCCGTTCTTCCGCGAAGGCGTGGATACGCCGTGGGGTCCGGCAATCGATTTCGAGCGTCCGCAAGTGCGTGACTTCTTCTTCGATAACGCGTTGTACTGGCTGAAGGAATATCGCTTCGATGGCCTGCGCCTCGACGCCGTCCACGCCATCAACGACGACGAATGGTTGCGCGAACTGTCGGAACGCGTGCGGTCGTCGGTGGAAGCGCAGCGGCACGTGCATCTGGTGCTGGAGAACGAGCACAACACATCGAACCTGCTCGAATCGCATTTCAACGCGCAATGGAGCGATGACTCGCACAACACGCTGCATGTCTTGCTGACCGGCGAGGACGAAAGTTATTACAGCGCGTACAGCGATCAGCCAATCCAGAAGCTTGCGCGTGTGTTGAGCGAGGGCTTTGTGTACCAAGGCGAGCCCTCGCCCATCCATGACGGCAAGCCGCGTGGCGAACCGAGCGCGCACTTGCCGCCCACGGCGTTCGTGATGTTTTTGCAGAACCACGATCAGGTCGGCAACCGTGCAATGGGCGACCGCTTGCGCTCGTTGTGCAGCGAAGACCAGCTCTACGCCGCAACTGGGCTGATGCTCCTCACGCCGCAAATCCCGATGCTGTTCATGGAAGAGCAATATGGTTCCACGCAGCCATTCCTGTTCTTCACCGACTATCACGACGAACTTGCCGACGCCGTGCGCGAAGGGCGTCGGAAGGAATTTGCGAAGTTCTCCGCCTTCACCGACGAAAAGCGCCGCGCCCAGATTCCCGATCCCAACGCTATCGAGACGTTCCGGATGTCGTCGCCCGATGAAAGCACGCAACCCGCCGATCACAATGACTGGCTGCACTTCTATCGCTCGGCGCTGGCGGTGCGCACGAAGCTGCTGATGCCGCACCTGAAGAATGCGAGGGCGCTTGGGGCGAAGGTTATCGGAGAGAAGGCAGTGCTCGCGAACTGGCGGCTCGGCGACGGCAGCACCTATTCCGTCGCGCTAAACCTGGGTCCGCAAGCTGTCTCGCTCACAGGCCATCCGCCGGGCAAGGTTGTATTCGAAACGCCGGCTCGGGCCCGCGACACGGCGGATCGCGGTGAACTGGGCGCACAGACTTTTATCGCGTGGCTGACGGGCGATTTCGCCGATGCCGCGTTTAATCATGACGCTCGCCGCGTCAAAGCCTCGGGGAAAACCTCGTGAGCACGACCATCAATACCCCGGCTATGCCGGAGAAAAACCCTAGCGCTATCGAGGCGCTCGCCACCAAGGCCGGTTTCGAGGTCGAGTGGCAGGACGCGCACAAGCAGATCCAGCGCGTGCCAGAAGCGACGCTGAAAGTGCTGCTGGAACGCCTCGGCCTGCCCTGCGACAATCCCGTGCAACTCAAGCAGAGCACGGCAACGCTCGACGCGGAATTGTCGGGGCGCAAGTTGCCGCCGTTGATGACCGCAGAGATCGATCGCGCCATTTCCTTGCCGATAGCGGCCGTGAAAACAGGCGCGCGGTATCGGATCGAACTGGAAAGCGGCGCGGTGATCGATGGGCGGTTTACCTCGCCGAAAGGGGCAACCGCGTTGCTCTCGCCAATCTCCGAGCCGGGTTATCACACGCTAGTGATCAATGAGCAGCGCACGACGCTCGCGGTGGCGCCGGCGCGCTGCTACACCGTCGGCGATGCCTGGCGTACGCTCCAGCCCGACACGCAGGCGACCCCGCCAATGTGGGGCGTGGCCGCGCAGGTGTACGGCCTACGGCGCGTGGGCGACGGCGGTGTGGGCGACTTCTCCGCACTCGCGACGCTCGCGTCGGAAAGCGCGCAGCGCGGCAGCCACGCAATCGCGATCAGCCCGATGCACGCCATGTTCAGCGCCGAGCCGCATAAATTCAGCCCGTATTCGCCTTCATCGCGATTGTTCCTGAACATCGCGCATATCGATCCAGCGGCGGTGCTGGGCGCGGAAGCGGCGCAAGCGGCAATACAAACAGCCGGTGTCGCCGATGAATTCGCCGATCTCGAAGCACTGCAACTGATCGACTGGCCGCGCGTGATGACAGCGAAACTGGCCGTGCTGCGCGCCTTGTTCGCGCAGTTCAATGCGCAGCACGGTGCTCACGAAAACGACGTGCTGCACAAGGACTTCGCCCGCTTCGTGAAGCGCGGCGGACGTGCGCTGGAAGACCACGCGCGCTTCGAAGCGCTGCAAGCGGCCCAATTGAAGGAAGCCAACGAAGGCCACTGGCGCAACTGGGCCGGTGAACTACGCGATCCGCGCAGCGCGGCCATCGCGGAATTCGCCGCCGCGCATAAGGACGAGGTCGATTTTTTCCTCTTTGCGCAATGGCTCGCGGCCAAGGGCTTGTCGCACGCACAGCACGTCGCACGCGACTCCGGCATGGCGATCGGCTTGATTGCCGATCTGGCCGTGGGCTGCGACAGCGCGGGCAGCCACGCGTGGTCGTATCGTGATGAAATGCTGCAAGGCGTATCCGTCGGCGCGCCGCCTGACCTGTTCAACCAGAAGGGGCAATCGTGGGGACTCACCACGTTTTCCCCACGCGCCATGCGCACGCAGGGATTTTCAGCATTTATCGATATGCTGCGTGCCGCGTTCACACTCGCGGGCGGCATTCGCATCGATCATATTCTCGGCTTGCGGCGTCTCTGGCTCGTGCCCGACGGCGAGAGCGCGAAGAACGGCGCGTACCTGCGTTATCCGCTCGACGACCTGTTGCGGCTGATCGCGCTCGAGTCGTGGCGGCATAAGGCCATTGTGATCGGCGAGGATCTCGGCACGGTTCCGCCCGGCTTTCGCGAACGCTTGCAGGAACACGGTCTGCTCGGCATCCGCGTGCTCTGGTTCGAACGTGCGGAAAAGGGCCCGGGCTTCAAGGCGCCGGCCGACTGGGATCACGACGTGGCCGCGACCACCACCACGCATGACCTGCCGACGGTCACCGGCTGGTGGATCGGCGAGGACATTGTGTGGCGCTCGAAGATCGGCCAGACGGCGGCTCGTGCCGACGGAAAGGATCCGGTCGAAATAGCGCAAGCGGAACGTGGCGAGGATCGCAAATTGCTGTGGTCTGCCTTTCAGGAAGCCGGTGTCGCCGCGCCCGATGTCTCCGTGCCCGTCGATATCTCCCCGCAAACCGCACCGGTCGACGAAGCGCTTGCGTTCGTGGCGTCCACGCCCGCACCGCTCGCCATATATCCGCTGGAAGATCTGCTCGCGCTCGCCGAGATGCCGAACCTGCCCGGTTCCATCGACGAGCATCCGAACTGGCGCCGGCGGCTGGCTGTACCCGTATCCGAACTCTTCGACGACGATTCGTTCGTCGACCGCTTGCTTGCTGTCGATCAGGCACGACAGAAATCCGCCCAGACGAAGGCGGCCACGCATAACGCATCACCCACCGACTGACACCATGACCGTTCCACGCTCCACGCTCCGGCTGCAGCTACACAAGGATTTCACCTTCGACGACGCCGCGCGCCAGGTCGACTACATGGCGGCGCTCGGGATCAGCCACGCATATTTATCGCCGATCACAACCGCGACCAGCGGCTCGACGCATGGCTACGACACGGTCGACTACACCCGCGTCAATCCGGAACTCGGCGGCGAGGAGGGCCTGAGGCGCTTCGTTGAAAAGCTGCGCGCGCACGAGATGGGTTTGATCGTGGACGTGGTGCCGAATCACATGGGCGTGGGCGGGTCGGAAAACCTCTGGTGGATGGACATCCTCGAATGGGGGCGCCACGCGGCACATGCGCGCTATTTCGATATCGACTGGCATTCGCCCGATCCCGCGCTGCGCGGCAAAGTGCTCGCGCCGTTTTTGGGCGCGGCGTACGGCGAGGAATTGCAGGGCGGCAAGATCAAGCTGGTGTTCGACGCCGACCAGGGCCGCTTCAAGATCGAGTATTACGCGCACACATTTCCGGTGAGTCCGCTCGACTACACGTCGGTGCTGCAGGACTACGCGCCCGAGTTGGCACAGCGCTTCACGGGCCTCTCCACGCAACCCGGCGACCAACCGCGCGCCGACGAAGCGCGGGCGGCTTTAAAAGAGTACGCAGCGACGGCCGAGGGTAAGCGCGTTATCGACACCGCTGTGCAAGCGCATTCCGGCGATAACCCCACTGGCCGCGACCGTCTGCATCGGCTGCTGGAACGCCAGCATTATCGGCTCGCCTGGTGGCGTACTGCCGCGGACGAAGTGAACTGGCGGCGTTTCTTCGACGTCAGCACGCTCGGCGGCATGCGCGTCGAGCGCCCCGAAGTATTCGAGGCATCGCATGCGCTGATTTTCCAGTTGTTTGCCGAAGGGCTGATCGACGGCGTGCGAATTGATCACGTCGATGGCCTCGCCGAACCGCGCGAATATTGTCAGCGCTTGCGTAGCCGGCTTGAAGAGCTCGCGGAACATCGGCCGGAGAATCTGAAGCAGGACCGCACATATTTCGTCGTCGAAAAAATCCTTGCGCGGGGTGAGCCCGTGCGTGGCGACTGGCGTATCGACGGCACCACCGGCTACGACTTCATGAACGACGTCGGCGCGTTGCTGCACGATCCACGCGGCGCCGAACCACTCGCACAAAGCTGGGCAGAATTGTCCGGACGTCCGGCGGAGTTTGCTGTTGAAGCCGAAGCCGCGCGGCGCAAGATCCTCGCCGAGAACCTGTCCGCTGAACTCGACCGCGTCGCGCGTGCGTTGCATCGGATCGCGCGCGATACCCCCGTCACCCGCGACTTCGCCTATTCATCGTTGCGCCGGGTCGTGTCTGAGCTCGTGGTGCACTTTCCCGTGTACCGGATCTATCCCGTCGGTGGTCAGCGCAGCGAAGAAGACGAGCGCTTTTTCTCGCACGCGTATCAAGGCGCAAAGGCCGCACTGTCACCCGCCGACCTCGTCATCCTCGATCAAATCGCCCAGTGGCTCGGCGGTCCGGGCGGCGACGAAGCCGTTGAAGAGAAACCGCGTGAACGATTGCTCGATCGCGGGCGAGATCGGGAGCGGGATCGTCAGTCGGCTGGCGTACCTAATCAGAATCTGCAAGCGAACAGCGCCGGGTCAAACTCTAGCGGTTCACATCGACGCAACGCACAAACTCTGTTCTCCCAACTAACTTCGCCGGTGGCCGCCAAGGCGATTGAAGACACCGCGTGTTATCGATACGGCCGCCTGATCTCGCGCAACGAAGTGGGCGCCGATCCGGGCGAGTTTTCGTTGTCCGTCGACGCGTTCCACACGGGCAATCTGGAACGCGCCAAGCGCTTCCCGAACGCGATGCTGAACACCGCGACGCACGATCACAAACGCGGCGAAGACGTGCGCGCGCGAATCGCGGGTTTGAGCGAGATTCCCGATGAATGGGCCGCAACGTTACGAAGCTGGTCGACGTTGAACGCGCCGCATCGGCGCGCGCTGAACGGCAATGAACACGACTGGGCGCCGGGCGCTGCCGCCGAAGCCATGCTGTATCAGACGCTAGTCGGCTGCTGGCCGCCGACGCTCTCCCCCGACGATCATGACGGCGTGAAAGAACTCGCCGAACGCGTGAGCGCATGGCAGTTGAAGGCGTTGCGTGAAGCCAAGTTACGCACGAGCTGGTTCGCACCCGATGAGGCGTACGAGAATGCGTGCCGCGATTTTCTCTTCGATATCCTCGCGCCGCAACGTCGCGACGGTTTCCTCGGCGAGCTGCCGGCATTCGTGGAGCGTGTCTCGCGAACGGGTGCGATCAATAGTTTCCAGCAGACGTTGTTGCGGCTGACATCGCCAGGCGTGCCGGATCTTTATCAGGGCACCGAACTATGGGATTTCAGTCTCGTCGATCCTGATAATCGACGGCCGGTCGACTTCGAGCAACGGCGCGCGTGGTTGAGTGAAGGCGAGGTTGAGGGTGCGCCATCGGAACAATTGAAGAACTGGCGCGATGGCCGGGTGAAGCTGGGTATTGTGCGGCGCGCGCTGGCGTTGCGTGCGCATGCGCAGTCGCTATTCGAGAAGGGTGCTTATGTTCCGCTGAAGGTGGAAGGCGCGCATGCGGACAGCGTGATCGCGTTTGCGCGGCATGCGGGCAGCGCGTACGCGGTGGTAATCGCGACACGGCTCGCCGACTCGCTGCTGGTGGGGAGCAATAACGGCCTGCCGTTGGTGGATGCTGCGCATTGGGGCGATACAGCAGTCCTTTTGCCGGAAGCGCTGGCGTCGCGCGCGTTGTTCGACTGGCTGAGCCCGAACGCGCCGAAGTCGGACGGGCAGCGTTTGTTCATGCGCGACGCGCTAGCTTCAATGCCTGTGGCATTGCTGATGGAGGAAGGCGTGCCGCGGGTTTAATGCAACACAGGCCCGAAGGCGGAGCGGAAAATCACTCCGCTTCCTGCGCCACCTCTTCATGCGGGTACACGCGCACGAGCACGATGCGCGGCCCGTTCATCTTCTTCACCACGATATCGAAGCGATCAAAGCCGATCCGCTGCCCTTCGCTCGGCAGATCGCCCAGCGCATTGATCACCAGTCCCCCGACCGATTCCGCCTGCCCTTCATCGATATCAATCCCCAACGCCCGTTCAAGCGACACCACCGGCAAGCTGCCCTTGCCCATCAGCGTGCCGTCGTCCATCCGCGACCAGTCCGCGTCGCCTTGCCGGAACTCATCGTGAATCTGGCCGACCAGCGCACCCAGCAAGTTATCGAGCGTCAGAAAGCCTATTGGCTTCTGCCCCTTGCGCCCGACCAGCGCGAAGTGAGGCGCGCCATTACGAAAGCGCCTGAACAGTTCAAGCGCCGATAGATTGCCCGCCACGTATTGCACCGGCCGCACATGCTGGGCCAGCGCATCCTGCTTCGTGTCCTGCCGCGTCAGACCTTGCAGCAGCTCTCGCCCGGCGCCATTGCGTGCGAGCAGCAGGTCTTTCAGGTGAATCATGCCGAGCACGTGTTCGCCGGAGGCATCGGCAAAAAGGGGATAGCGGCTGAAACGGTGGCGCGTGATCACCTGCATGTTGTCGCGCATGGGCACGTCGTTGCGCAGGCCGATCATTTCGTGGTTCGGGCGCATCAGGTCCGAGACCGTCATGCGGCTGAAATCGAGCGAATGAGCGATGGTGTTCCACTCATCGGCGTTATAAGCAGACCCGGCAGAACCCGCAGAACCGCCCGCCCCGGTTGCGTCCGGCAACGGAGCCGTCGATGCCCCGCTCAAGCGCCGCCCGCGCAGAATCAGCTTGAGTTCGTCGGTGGAATAGTGAGCGTCGCCGCCGTGTCCCGTTCCGAGCCCGAACAATCGCAACACGAAATTCGCGCTCGAATTCAGCACCCAGATGAACGGGTACATGGCCCAGTAGAAACCGTAAAGCGGCATAGCGACCCACAGGCCGACTTGTTCCGCGCGCCGGATCGCCCACGACTTCGGCGCGAGCTCACCCACCACAATATGCAGGAAGGAAATGCACGAGAACGCGAAGAACAGCGAAACGGCATCGATCAGTTTGACTGATTCGACACCCGCAAGCGCGAACAACGGGTGCAGCAACGCAGCGAACGCCGGTTCGCCCAGCCAGCCAAGCCCGAGCGACGCCAGCGTGATGCCGAGCTGACACGCGGACAAATAGGCATCGAGCTTGCCGTGGACCTTCGCCAGCAAACGGCCCGGCAAGCCGTTCGACCGTGCGATTGCCTGAACGCGCGTGGCGCGCAGTTTGACGAGTCCGAACTCGGCCGCGACGAAAAAACCGTTCAACGCGACGAGCAACAAGGCACCAATTAGCGCGACAACCTGATTCAAAGCAACCTGCTCCGCAAAATGAAACCGCCAGTATAGAGGTGCAAGCTGACCGAAAGTTAAATCAGACGGCGCTCAACGGCACGCGAAGCCTGAGCGCGACCGCGGCGTTATCGGCGGGATCGTCGTGTTCGAAAGTCCCGCCGTGCGCTTCCGCCACGCGTTTGCATAGGGCAAGCACCCACGCGATACGCGCAGCTTCCCGTGGCAACGTTGCCTGATGGCGGGCGAACGCTTCAAGCACGTGGGGAACGTCAGGATCCAAAAGCGCTTTCTGCGATGCCGTGAACGTGACGTCCGCGCTGAACACACCGCCCTCGACCAGTCCGTTCAACACCACCTCCGATCGCGCCGCGCTCGCCTCGGTGGCGAACGCAAGCATCAGCCAGAGCGCCTGGGTAAGACGTTCGCCGTCGGCGCTGATCTGCTCTTCCACCAGCGCGGATTCGACATGGAGCGTCACCTGCCGCGCGCTCGCCAGACTCGCGCGTGCCTCCAACGCGCTCTGTTCCATCAAGTGCCGTAGTGCGCGCGGCGCGCGGTCGAGCGCCAGCGTCTTCGTCTCGGCGCGGGTGGTATCGATGAATTGCTCGATCAGCTTCACCTGCTGTTCCACGCCGGAGCGAATCCCGGCGAGCGCGCGTTGGGCGGCGGCATCGGCGGTATCGACTTTCCGCTCCAGCACGTAACCCCAGCTATGGATGGCGTTCAGCGGCCCCCGCAAATCATGCGACACGACCCCGAGCACGTGATCGCGCATGAACAACGCCACTTCGGCACGCAGATGCGCGCTGCGCTCGTCGGCTTGTGCCGCCCCGGTTTCTGCCGACAGTCCGTGGCCTCCAGGGCTGCTCGGCGAAACGATCAGCGACACGGTATCGGTCCGGCCGGTGCTGCCGGGCAGCGCGAGGATGGCGAACGAACGCGATCTCGACGGCGTGCCCTCGCTCTCGTCAATGCATACCTTCGCGCGCCGCACGCTGCTGGCAGCAAGCGCGGCGTCGGCAGCTTCGGCGAGCACGGCGATCAGGGGTTTGGGTAAGGCGGTATCGGCGAGAGCACAGCCTTCGAATGCGCTCGCGTCGAGATCGAACAGATGTGCGAAAACGGTATCGGCTGACACACAGCGTTGCGCGGTATCCAGCACAAGCACGCCGTCGGTGCCCGCGACCGGTGCTTCAGGACGGGGAGCGCGTCCCGTGTCGACCGTGCCGGAGAAAGACGTTGTCACGATGGAAGATCCTTGAGCGTTGATGAATGCGAGTATCTTGCCCGGTGTTATCGAGATGACTGGCCATTATAGGAGAGTCCTTCCAGGCCTTCCGCTTGGGGCTGGCCGCCCTTCCTTCCTATTTACGAGATATTGGTCGGGTCGTGCAGCAAACCTCATGCGCGCTTCGCCGGGTGTAACGATGCCACCCGAAAGCCCTACAATACCGGTTTTAGATCCAGCCGGCGTTGCCGGCTTTTACAAGGAGTGTTACATGGCGATCGTGACGACCGACTCAGGGCTCAAGTATGAAGATTTGACGGTGGGCGAAGGCGCTGAAGCCGTTGCCGGCAAGTCGGTGAGCGTGCATTACACGGGCTGGCTCACGGACGGCCAGAAGTTCGATTCCAGTCACGACCGTAATGATCCGTTCGCTTTTGTGCTCGGCGGCGGCATGGTCATCAAGGGATGGGACGAGGGCGTGCAGGGTATGAAGGTCGGCGGTAAACGCAAGTTGACCATTCCGCCGCAACTCGGTTATGGCGTACGCGGCGCCGGCGGGGTGATTCCGCCGAACGCGACGCTGGTTTTTGAAGTGGAATTGCTGGACGTTTAAGGTTCGCTCGCTCGCGCCGACGGAGGGTTTCTCCGTCTTTCGCACCCCGAGTTTAGGGGGTCCGTCGATGCGGCTGGGCGGCAGCGCTGGGTTGGTCATTCGGGGTTGACTCCCTTTGACTCGGATCGCTAACCTAGCGACCCGTATTGCCCCCGCCCGCTACGCCCAAACCCAGCCATGCCTTGGCCCACGCCAAAATCAGAACGCCAATTCAGCGCGACAGAAATTACCCGTTCAGCCCACGCTCCAAATCCCCTCGAATATCCGAGGCATGCTCCAACCCCACCGCTAGCCGGATCAACCCTTCGCGAATCCCTGCCGCTTCCCGCACCTCGGGCGTCAACCGTCCGTGCGTTGTCGTCGACGGATGGGTAATGGTCGTACGCGTATCGCCGAGATTGCCGGTAATCGAACAGATCTTGGTGGCATCAATCACACGCCACGCATTCGCGCGCTGCTCCTCGCGCGTCGCGCCCTTCAACTCGAACGACACAATCGCCCCGCCCGCCTTCTGCTGCTTCTTCGCGATCGCGTATTGCGGATGCGACTCGAGCCCCGGATAAAACACGCGCTCGATTGCCGGATGCGTCTCCAGCCAGCGCGCGATTTCCAGCGCATTCGCCGACTGCTTCTCCACCCGCAACGACAGTGTCTCCATCCCCTTCAACAACACCCACGCATTGAACGCGGACAACGTCGGCCCTGCGCTGCGCACGAACGGAAACACCTTTTCCATGATGAACTGCTTCGACCCGACCAACGCGCCGCCCAGCACGCGTCCCTGACCATCGAGGAACTTGGTCGCCGAGTGCATGACAACATCCGCGCCAAGCTTCAACGGCTGCTGCAGCGCCGGGCTACAGAAACAGTTATCGACGACAAACAACGCGCCCACTTCCTTCGATATCTTCCCGATCGCCTCAATATCTGCGATCTCAGTCAGCGGATTCGACGGCGTTTCGAGGAAAAACATCTTCGTCTCGGGACGCACGGCCGCTCGCCATTCATCCAGATTGGTAGGATCGACGAATGTGGTCGTGATGCCGAACTTCGTGAAGATCTGCGAGAACATGCCCACCGTCGATCCGAACAAGCTCTTCGAACTGACCAGATGGTCGCCCTGCTGCATCGAGCACATCACCACTGACATGATCGCGGCCATGCCTGATGCTGTCGCCATGCACGCCTCGCCGCCTTCCAGCGCCGCCAGGCGGTTCTGGAACATCGCGACCGTCGGGTTGGTGAAGCGCGAGTACGTGTAAGCCTCTTCAGCGTTCTTGAAGCTTTCTGCGGCATGCGCGGCGCTCTCGAACACAAAGCTCGAGGTCAGGAAAATCGCTTCCGAGTGCTCGTTGAAATCACTGCGCAACGTTCCCGCGCGGACGGCGAGCGTATCGAAGTTTAGGTTTTCGTCCATGTTCGTGTTTTCCATTCCAATCTATTCCGTCATTCATTAGCCCGGCCCAAAAAAACCGGGACGCAAAAAAGCCCGCCTCTGCGTCAGCATGAGCGGGCTCGGTGCGGAAAAGCCTGTAGCGTCGCCGGTGCGTGATCCAGATTCGCCACCGGTTCGCTTTAGCTGTTTCGGGTTCTGACTCAAGCTAAAGATCTAGCCGTTCATCAACACCCGCGTCCGCAAGCTGATCTCAAATCGACGCAAACCCAATGCTATCACGCCTGTCACGCGCTTATTGCACGCTGGAGTCAAACTCGTCACTCCACCGACAATTGCAAGTGCAACTGCGAACGCGATACGCCACCTTCCATCGCCTCACTCGCCGCATCGCGATCCGACTGCGCTTGCGGTGCAAGACGCGACGTTTCCAGACGATCCAGATAAGCCGAGTCGATGTCACCGGTGATGTAGTTGCCATCGAAGCACGAGGCATCGAATTCACGCAGCGCCGGATTGATGTCGCGAATGGCCTGCTTCAGATCGGCCACATCCTGATACACCAGATGATCCGCGCCGATCATGCGCGCCACTTCCTCGTCCGAACGGCCATGCGCGACCAGCTCGCCGCGCGTGGGCATGTCGATGCCGTACACGTTCGGGAACTTCACCGGCGGCGCAGCGGACGCGAAGATCACCTTGGCGGCGCCTGCATCGCGCGCCATCTGCACGATTTCATGCGATGTTGTTCCACGAACGATGGAGTCATCCACGATCAGCACGTTCTTGCCCTTGAACTCGATCGCCATCGCGTTGAGTTTCTGGCGCACGGACTTCTTGCGCACAGCCTGGCCAGGCATGATGAAGGTACGACCAACATAGCGATTCTTGAAGAAACCTTCGCGATACTCCACGCCCAGCTTCGCGGCCACTTGCATGGCGGCGGGACGTGATGAATCCGGAATCGGCATGACCACGTCAATAGCCACGTCCGGCAGCACGCGCTTGATCTTCTCGGCGAGGTAATCGCCCATGCGCAAGCGCGCGTTGTAGACCGGCACGCCGTCGAGGCACGAATCCGGACGCGCGAGATACACGAGTTCGAAGATGCAGGGGTTCAGGCTCGGGTGCTCGGCACATTGCTGGCTGTGCAGGTTGCCGTCGTTATCGATGAAAATCGCTTCGCCCGGCTCCACGTCACGCACGAACTCGAAGCCGATACCTTCAACCGCCACCGATTCCGAGGCCACCATCCATTCCACGCCCGTCGCGGTTTCCTGCTTGCCGAGGACCAGCGGACGGATGCCGAACGGATCGCGGAAAGCGACGAGTCCGTAACCGGCGATCAACGAGACGATGGCATACGATCCCTTCACTCGCCGATGCACGCCGCTCACCGCCTTGAACAGGGCGGCCGGATCGAGTTCCAGGCCGGAGCTGGACAACTGCAGTTCGTGGGCGAAGACGTTGAGAAGGACTTCAGTGTCGGACGCGGTGTTGATGTGCCGGCGATCGATCCGGAACATCTCTTCCTTCAACTGCGGCCAGTTCGTCAGGTTGCCGTTGTGGGCGAGGATGATGCCGAATGGCGCGTTCACGTAGAACGGCTGGGCTTCTTCTTCGCTCGATGCATTTCCAGCCGTCGGATACCGCACCTGGCCAATGCCGACATTACCCGGCAGACTGCGCATGTTGCGCGTGCGGAACACGTCGCGCACCATGCCGTTGGCCTTATGCATGTGGAAGTTATTGCCGTTAGCCGTTGCAATGCCAGCCGCGTCCTGCCCGCGATGCTGCAGCAGCAGCAAGCTGTCATAAATCAACTGGTTAACGGGAGTCTGGGAAACTACGCCTACGATGCCGCACATGGCATGGTCCTTCAAAGAGTCGAAACGGGTCCAAAAGCGGGTCCACAAGGCATATCGGTGCAACGAATGCAGGCGGCCCCTCGCGGGGTGATCACACTGCAGGGTGTTGCGCCGAGCCGTCGCGGGATTCTCGGGTAGCGGGCCAGGACGTCATTGCGCAGGCGTGGCGGGCGGATCTTGCGGGCCGTCCGGCGTGGTGCGCAGGTACGCGGCGAGCGTATCGGGAAGCAGCGGTTTCAGTTCTCGCACGCCTTGTTCGGCCGCGGGCCGGAACAACGCGTTACGCCAGAAATCGTGTTGCGGCAGTTCGGTCAAGCCCGCGAGGGCGACCAGGATCACTACCAGAATGGCCCCTCTCACGAGGCCGAATAAAAGTCCAAGCGACCGGTCGATACCGCGCAGCCCGACCACTTCGGTCACACGCGTCAACAACGCGCCAGCCACACTTGATACCACCAGCACACCCGCGACAATCAGCAAAAACGCAATCAGCCACTGCGTCAGCGCCCCGCCCGGCCAGTTCGCCGGAATGTAAGGCACGACCAAACCAACAAAACGCCCTGCGATCAACAGCGCGGCGATCCAGCCAATCAGGCCGAACACTTCGGCCAGCAAGCCGCGCCACATGCCGCGCAGCGCGGAGAGGCCGATCACGGCCATCACCGCGTAGTCGAAACTCGTAAACATCTACAGCTAGTTCGCTGACGCGCTATTGCTGCCGCCGTTGCCGCCGCCCAGTCCGGCCTGCCGAACCTTGACCAGCGCCGCCGATGCAGCCGTCCGGTCGGCGAACGGTCCGGCACGCAACAGCGTGCGAGTGGTGCCGTCAGCCTGTTTCCGATGTTCGATATATGCGGGCACTCCCGCCGCCTTCAACTTGGTCACCCAGCCTTGGGCTGCAGTGTCGTCATCGAAGGTGCCGATCTGGACCACGAAACGACTTCCCGCCGGGGAGGCTGGTGTGTTCGGTTTCGGCGTGGCTGCCGTAACGGGTGCGGGCGCTTGCGCCGCGGGCTTGGAGGCCTGGGCGTTCGTCACCGCGGACGGCGGTGCCGCCGGCTTCGCTTCGGGCTGCGCCTCGGCGGCCTTGGCCTGCGTTTGCGTTTCCACTGGTTTAGAGGCTTGCTTCGAGTCGGGCTTTAAAGCGGGTTTTGAAGCTACCGCCGCCGCATTGTCCGTGGCCGCTGCAGGACCATCCGGCGCTACTCCGGCTTGCGTATCTGCTGACGAATCAACCGCGCCGGCATCCGTCGCGTCGTTGTGACTTGTCTTGGGCAAAGGCGCGGCCGGGCGTGCCGGGATATCGATTGAGATGTCGTCGGTGACGGGCTTCGGATGCGAATCCAGCACCATTGGCAGGATGATCACCGCCGCCGCGACCAGCGCGAGCGCGCCGACCAGACGCCGCCGCGCACGCTGCTTTTCGGGCAGGGTGGGGTCGAGCATCATGGCGTCGGCTTCAGGACGGTCGCTGCGGCGCGTCCGGCGTTCGGTACGCACGGTTTGACGCGAGCCGCGCGGGGAGTCGGAGTATGTGTCGCGACCTGAGGGCGCGTCGTCTTTCTTGCCGAACGAGAAAAAGGACATGGTTGGCTTGTGCGAGAGGCTGGCCGGCCGTCCGTTCAATGACGCTGCGATTTACGATAAGCCATTACGCCGGCCACCGTATGGAAACTGCCGAAAACCAAAATTCTATCATTTTCGGACGCTCGCTTTAACGCATCTTGAAAAGCGTCGGCCGGATTGTTGAATTGTGTAACGCTGCTGTCACTACTGTCGTTGACGCCGGCGTGGCGTAAAACGCTTTCCAGCATGGCCGAAGACGCGGCGCGCGGTGTTGGAAGGGCGGTCACGTTCCAATGATCGATCTCGCCCTTCAAATGCTCCACGACCCCGGCGATGTCCTTGTCGCCCATCGCGCCGAAGACCGCGTACGTGTAGGGGAAAAAGCCCATGTTGCCGAGATTCTGAGCCAAAACGGCCGCGGCGTGCGGGTTGTGAGCGACATCGAGGATCACTTGCGGCTTGCCCGGCACCACTTGGAAGCGCCCCGGCAACTCGACGTTCGCAAGTCCCAGCCGGATATCCTGTGCGGACACGGGAATGCGGTCCCGCAGCGCTTCGAGCGCGGCCAGCGCCGCCGATGTATTGATCAGTTGATTCGCGCCGCGCAAAGCCGGGTAAGCGAGCGCCGAGCGCCGCTGCGTCCGGCCGATATAACTCCACTGCTGGCGTTCGTTGCCGCCCTGCGCTTCGTAGCGGAAATCACGGCCGACCAGCCACAGATCCGCGCCGATAGCCTTCGCATGGTCGATCAATGACTGCGGGGGCGAGGGATCGCCACAAATGGCGGGTGTGTTCGGGCGGAAAATCCCGGCTTTCTCGAAGCCGATTTTCTCGCGGGTATCGCCCAGATACTCCGTGTGGTCGATGTCGATGCTGGTGACGATCGCGCAATCGGTATCGATAATATTGACGGCGTCCAGACGGCCGCCCAACCCCACTTCAAGAATCACGGCGTCCAAATCACGCGATGCGAACAACCGCATGATTGCCAGCGTGGTGAATTCGAAATAGGTCAGCGAGACCGGATCGGCGAGGCTCATGCGCGCCTGTTCGACCGCCTCGAAATGCTCGAGCAGCTCATCGTTCGTGGCATCAGCGCCGTTTAGCCGCGCGCGCTCATTGAAGTCGAGCAGATGCGGCGACGTATGACAGCCCACGCGATACCCCGCGCGAACCAGGATGGTTTCGATGATCGCGCAGGTCGAGCCCTTGCCGTTCGTTCCGCCGACCGTAATCACGGGGCATTTGAACGTTAGTCCCAGAGCGTCGCGCACTTGGCTGATGCGCGTCAAACCCATGTCGATGCCGACAGGATGTGCCGATTCCAGGTGAGTCAGCCACGCGTCGAGGGTGGGGAAGGTGAACGGTGAGGGGGTCGATGAAGTCGCCATGAAGTGATCGTGCTCGCCGGCCAAAGCCCGCAAAATAGTGAAAGAAGCGAAGCGCCCAAACCAAACAAAAACGCCGCGCACGACCCTCGGCGGGTTCGCGCGCGGCGCCTGGGCCGCCATCGTTTAACGCCTGCAGCCCAACTCGCTCCAAGCGGTCGAAGCGCAACAGGCGCTTGAAAACCGTGCCTCAGGCGACCGCATCAGCCGGTTGCAGCGTCAGCAATGCAATCAGACGCGCAATTTCTTCACGCATCTTGCGGCGATCCACAATCATGTCGATCGCGCCCTTCTGGATCAGGAATTCCGAACGCTGGAATCCTTCCGGTAGCTTCTCGCGCACCGTTTGTTCAATCACGCGCGGACCCGCAAAACCAATCAGCGCCTTCGGTTCCGCGATCACCACGTCGCCCAGGAACGCGAAACTGGCGGACACGCCGCCCATGGTCGGATCAGTCAGAACGGAGATGAACGGCAGCTTGGCTTCGGCCAGCTTCGTGAGCATGGCCGTGGTCTTGGCCATTTGCATCAGCGAGAGCAGGCTTTCCTGCATCCGCGCGCCGCCCGATGCCGTGAAACAGATAAACGGCGTGCGCTGCTCGAGCGCGTTACGCGCGCCGCGGGCAAAACGTTCGCCGACCACCGAGCCCATCGAACCGCCCATGAACGAGAACTCAAAGCACGCGGTCACGACCGGAATGGTGTGGATCGCGCCGCCCATGACGACCATGGCGTCGGTTTCGTCCGTATCTTCCATTGCCTCTTTCAGGCGGTCCGGGTACTTCCGGCTGTCCTTGAACTTCAGTGCGTCGACGGGCAGGATTTCCTGGCCGATTTCGTAACGGCCTTCCGGATCGAGTAACCCGTCAAGCCGTTCGCGTGCGCCAATCCGCATGTGATGGCTGCATTTCGGGCAGACATGCAGATTCGCCTCGACGTCGTTGCGGTAGAGCACCGCTTCGCACGAAGGGCACTTGATCCACAGCCCTTCCGGAATCCCCTTGCGGCTTTTCGGATCGGTTTGCTTGATCTTCGGCGGTAACAGTTTGTCGAGCCAGCTCATCGTATGTCCTTCCCTGTTTTCACGTGTTTTGCGGCCCGTTTGAAGCGGGTTTTTAATCCCTTCCGGCCGCAATAACGGGTTATTTTGCAGAATCGAGCGCAGAGCGAATTTCGGCAATAAAGCTCGTCAGCATCTCCGCCGCCTTCTCGGGCGGCGCTTCTTCGAGCAGTTGCACGAGACGGCTGCCAATCACCACGGCATCCGATACATCGGCCACCAGCCTCGCCGACACAGCGTCGCGGATGCCAAAACCCACCCCCACCGGCAACGCAACATGCGCCTTGATCGCCGGGATTTTACTCGCGATGCTGGCCACGTCCAGATTTGCCGAACCAGTCACGCCTTTCAGCGACACGTAATACACATACCCGCTCGCCACTTTGCCGACCGCGGCAATGCGTTCATCGGTCGAGGTGGGTGCAAGCAGGAAGATCGGGTCGATGCCGGCGGCACGCATCGATTCACTGAATTCCACCGACTCTTCAGGTGGGTAATCGACGACCAGAATGCCATCCACACCCGCGTCCTTCGCCGCTTTGGCGAAGGCATCGGTGCCCATCCGTTCGATCGGATTCGCGTAACCCATCAGGACCACCGGCGTGGTGGTGTTGGTCTCGCGGAAGCG
The DNA here is from genome assembly GCF_011493005.1 of Caballeronia sp. SBC1. NCBI lineage: Bacteria > Pseudomonadati > Pseudomonadota > Betaproteobacteria > Burkholderiales > Burkholderiaceae > Caballeronia > Caballeronia sp. SBC1. The sequence goes on along the minus strand of NZ_CP049158.1, from coordinate 190,953 downwards.
TGCAACGTCGGCGAGCACGCGTTTCAGCGATACGCCCTTGGCCAACGCACGTTCTGACGAGCGTTGGATCACGGGACCATCGGCCATCGGATCGGAAAAAGGCACGCCCAGTTCGATGACGTCCGCGCCGCCCTTGGCGAGCGCGTGCATGAATTCGACGGTTTGCTCGGGGTTCGGATCGCCAGCCGTAATGAACGGGATCAGACCTTTCTTGCCCTGCTCGGCCAACGCCGCAAATGTGCTTTTAATACGGGACATGAGTTAATCTCTTTGCGCGAAATCCGCGCCTTTTAGCGTTTTTTAGCAGTGACTTCGCGGAGTGTTAGGCGGCGTTCGCTTGGTCAGTAGCAGTAATCGTGGCCTCGGTCTTCGGCTCAACCCGGACTCCGACGGAACGCGTCTCCGCGACCCGCTTTTCGGCGATTGCGTGATAGTCGGCGTTGATCTCGTAGCCAATGAACTCGCGCCCATGACGTGCACACGCGACCGCAGTCGTGCCGCTGCCCATGAACGGATCGAGCACGCGCCCGCCACGCGGACAACTCGCCAAGACCATCCGCTCAATGATCTCAAGCGGCTTTTGCGTCGGATGGTCGACGCGCTCGGCGTGTTGCCTGTGCAGTCGCGACACCGACCATACGTCCTTCGGGTTGTAACCCAGCTCCAGCCACTTGCTGCCTTCGAACAATTTGCGCGAACGCGCTTTCTTCGTCACTGCGTCGTAGGGGATGCGGATGGGATCGAGATCGAAGAAGTAATCCTTCGATACCGCGAAATAACCGATGTTGTCGTGCACAGACGTATATCTACGCACCGTTCCGCCCATGCTCGGCACGCGCCGGTCCCACACGATCTCGTTGACCATGGTGAGGCGGCGCTTGAGGAACACGAAGATCTCCGGCGCATATTGCCACGTGCAAAAAATGTAAAGCGAACCGCTTGGCTTGAGCTTCGGAATCGCCAGCTCAAGCCAGCCGTAGGTCCAGTCAAGGAAGGCATCGCCCGAACGCATGTCCGAGTCGTTGCCGTAATCCTTGCCCAGCCCGTATGGCGGATCGGCCACGATCAGGTCGATCGAGCCGTCCGGGAGGTTCGCTGCATCGGTCAGGAAATCGCGGTGGTGCAAGTGGATACCGCGCTCAATGCCGCCATGGACTTCACTACCGGCGACGCCGTGCGCACTTGCATGATCGATTTCATCGCGCATCGGTTGCGGGCTCAGAACGTGATGCCGGTGCGCTCGGCGACCGTATGCATGTCCTTGTCGCCACGGCCCGAAAGATTGACGAGCAGCAGCTTGTCTTTCGGCAACGTGGGCGCGAGCTTCGCGGCGTACGCGAGCGCGTGGCTCGACTCCAGCGCGGGAATGATCCCTTCGATCCGGCAGCAATCGTGGAATCCCTTCAGCGCTTCTTCGTCGGTAATGCCCACGTACTCGGCGCGGCCCGCATCCTTCAGCCACGCGTGTTCCGGGCCGACGCCGGGATAATCCAGCCCTGCTGAAATCGAATGCGTTTCGATGATCTGGCCGTTTTCGTCTTGAAGAAGATACGTACGGTTACCGTGCAGAACGCCCGGACTTCCGCCGATCAGCGACGCCGCGTGACGTCCCGTGCTGATGCCATCACCGGCCGCTTCCACGCCGATCAGCTTCACATCTTTATCTTCGATATACGGATAAAAGATGCCCATCGCATTCGATCCACCGCCAACACACGCGATCACCGCGTCCGGCTGGCGGCCTGTCATTTCAGGCATCTGGACCTTACATTCATCGCCTATCACCCGCTGGAAGTCGCGCACCATCATGGGATAAGGATGCGGCCCCGCCACCGTGCCAATGATGTAGAACGTGTTCTCCACGTTCGTTACCCAGTCGCGCATGGCTTCATTGAGCGCGTCTTTCAGCGTCTTTGAGCCGGATTCGACCGGCACGACCGTCGCGCCGAGCAGCTTCATGCGGTACACGTTCGCCGCCTGGCGTCGCACGTCTTCCGAGCCCATGTAGACCACGCATTCCATGCCGAAACGCGCGGCAATAGTCGCCGTGGCAACGCCATGCTGTCCCGCGCCGGTTTCCGCAATCACGCGCGGCTTGCCCATCTTGCGAGCGAGCAGCGCCTGGCCAATCACGTTATTAACTTTATGCGCGCCGGTGTGATTCAGGTCTTCGCGCTTGAGGAAGATTTGCGCGCCACCGAGCATGTCGCTCCAGCGTTTGGCATAATAAATCGGCGACGGACGGCCGACGTAGTGCTTCAGCTCGTATTCGTATTCCGCGATAAACGCCGGATCCTTGCTGCATTCAGCATAGGCATCGCGGAGTTCATCGAGCGCGTGGATCAGCGTTTCGGATACGAATGTGCCGCCATATGGGCCGAAATGACCCCGATCGTCTGGTAAGTTGTACATGTGTCACTCTCTCGGTACGTGGAAGCGTTGCGCTAGCCCACGTCGTTTCCACCTTGATCATCCAGCGTCTGCTTCGCGCACCGCGCGTACAAACGCCGCCATTCGGGCGTGATCTTTCACGCCCTTCGCCCCCGCTACTTCGATGCCGCTAGAGACATCGACTGCGTAAGGGCGTACGCGCCGGATGGCGTCAAGGACGTTTTGCGCGTTCAACCCACCACTCAAAACGGCCCGATGCCCGAGATCTGTTGGGATAAGTGACCAATCGAATACCTTTCCACCGCCACCGTAGCCGTCGACAAGGGTGTCGAGGAGCAAACCGCTGGCTGCTGAATAATTGAGAGATGATTCTACCAAATCGCGTGCAGTGGCATCAGGCCCTACCCGCACAGCCCGCCACCACGGCAAACCGGCCACTTCAGCGAGCGCTGCGCATTGCGCCGGGGTTTCATCGCCGTGGAATTGCAGTAACGACAAGCGCACGTTCGACGTCACCTCGCGAATCCATTCCGGCGTGGCGTTGACGAACAAACCGACCGCCGAGACGAGCGGCGGCACATGCTCCGCCAGCTCCACTGCCTGCCCCACGCTGACCGAACGCGGACTTGGCGGATAGAACACAAAACCCACGGCATCGGCGCCGAGTGCGACAGCAGTATCGACGTCTTCCGTCTTCGACAAACCGCACAGCTTGATTCTCGTCCGACGCAAATCGCTGCTCGCTCCGTTACTCATCCGGTTACTCATCCCGTCACTCATGCTTTGTCTCGTTTTTGTTGTCCTGCCAGACCGCGCTCCAGGGGTAGCTCCCCAGACGCGGCGCGGGCACCACGAAGTTCTCAGGATAGCCGACCTCGGCCAAATACAGGCCATCGGGCATGAAGGTGGGCGCCGCGCGTTTGCGATCGCGCGCTTCCAGCAATTCCGCCATCCATGACGCAGGATGTTTGCCGCGGCCAATGGCGACAAAACACCCCATCAGGTTGCGCACCATGTGGTGCAAGAACGCGTTCGCCCGAAACCGGAAGTGGATGAAATCGCCCTGCTCGACGATATCGATCTGATGCAGGTATTTCACGGGAGTCTTCGCCTGGCACTCGGACGAGCGGAACGCGGTGAAATCGTGCTTGCCGATCAGGCAGGCCGCAGCTTCGCGCATCGCGGCGGCATCGAGCGAAGCGTAGCACCAGCCGGCGCGGCCGGTGATCATCGGCGAACGGACGGGGTGGACGTACAGCGCATAGTAGTAGGTGCGCTCATAGGCGCCGAAACGGGCGTGGAAGTCGTCGGGCATCGGACGCGCCCACTGGACCGAGACGCTCTGCGGCAAGAATGCGTTCGTGCCGCGCACCCAGGCGAAGTCGGTGCGCTCGAGTTCGGTATCGAAATGCACGACCTGGCCGAGCGCGTGCACGCCGGTATCCGTGCGCCCCGCGACGACCGTCTGCACGCGCGTCTGCGTGAATTTCCCCAACGCGCGTTCGAGAACGTCCTGAACGGTCGGCACGTCCGATTGAGTCTGCCAGCCGCTGAACGCCGAACCGTCGTACTGGATGCCTAATGCGATACGTTTCACAGGCATCTCAGGACAGCGGCGCCAGCGTCGATAACAGCGTGGCTGCGGGTTGGCGCGTGGCCGGATCGTTCGATTCGATCACTTCCTGCAGCAACGTGCGCGCCCCGGATAAATCGCCAAGCTCAATGTATTCGACGGCCAGTTCGAGCTTGTTGCGGGCTATCGTCGAGATTTGCTCGGGGGTGAAAGCCGGTAGCGGCTCGGTCTGGCTTGCGGGCGAGTTCAAGTCGAAGTCGAGACTCAGGGGACCGAAACGCGATGCGCCAAGGCCCGCCACCGATGCCGCGCCAGCCGTGCCGGATTCGATTTGCTCGCTCGCGGATGGTGGAGGCGTGGTCGATTCAGGGTGGCGATACTGCTCGTTCTGGCGATCGAAGACGGCCGGGTCGGCGATCGGTTGGGGTGTGGCGGGGGCGGGGGCCAAAGGGGCTTCGTTTTGCGCAGTGTGCTCGGTCGGGGCAGCAGGGATCGGCGGCTGGACATGGACGTCGGACGATGCAGGCGCCTCGCGACGGGGCGGCAAACCGAAATCGAGCGCGCTCAGGGCTTCGATAGCCTCTTGCGGGAATTTCGGCTGCGGGAAGCGGGAAGCCGGCGACGGTTCGTCATCGTAGGCGGATAGATCATCCGCGTCGTTTGGATGGTTCGTTGCTGGTTCGGGTGTAACCGATTGGACCGATGCCGCGTGCTCTCTGCTTTCGTGCTCGTTGGATGCGCGTGTCGCTGCTTCGCGCGCTTGCGCTTCGCGGGCGGCGGCTTCGCGTGCTTCTGCTTCGCGGGCTTCTGCTTCGCGGGCTTCCGTTTCGCGGGCTTCCGTTTCACGGGCCCTAGCTTCACGTGCGGCGACTTCACGGGCTTCCGCTTCGCGAGCCTCCGTTTCACGGGCCCTAGCTTCACGTGCGGCGACCTCACGGGCTTCCGCTTCGCGAGCCTCCATTTCACGGGCCGCAGCTTCCCTCGCGGCAACTTCTCGTGCTTCTGCTTCTCGTGCTTCTGCTTCTCGTGCTTCTGCTTCTCGTGCTTCTGCTTCTCGTGCTTCTGCTTCTCGTGCTTCTGCTTCTCGCGCTTCTGCTTCTCGCGCTGCCGCCTCTCGCGCCTCCAATTCTCGCGCTGCCGCCTCTCGCGCCACGCTCTCTCGCGTCACCTGTTCTAACGCCGCCGCCTCGCGGAGCTCATGTTCCCGGGCCTCCATGTCTGCGCGCAATGCCTCGGACCGATCCGCCGCAGCCCTTTCCGCCGCCAATGCCGCCTCGATCGCACCCGGGCGCGGCGGTGTGAAATCGCGATGAAGCGCTGCGGGCGCATCAGGCATGAATGGCGCGCGTTTGGTATCCGTGTCGCGGGTCGGACTTGCTGCATCCTGCGCACGGCTCTCGCCGAGCGTTACTCGCGCGCCATCACCTATTGCATTGCTTTCAGCCGGAGGAAACGGCTTGTCTTCGGTTGGGGTATCGAAGGACTGCGCGGCATCGTAGTTTTCAATGCTCGCTGCCACGCCATTCAGCTCGCTTTGACTGCGCTGAACCGATACACCATCGAGATCGGCAGCGCCTGTGGGAGCTTGCGCGTGGCTCGTCGATCCGTCGCGAGGAGGCACAACGGATGTCTCAAATTCCGTCGATGCCACCGGCGGTTCTTCCGACGCGCGTTCATCGGCTGCCAACCCAGCGGCGGCGCTTGCAGCACGGCGTCGTTTGCCAGCGCGCAAAACGAGCAGCAGCAAGCCGATCACCACGACAGCCCCAACAAGCCAACCGATCGGCCCGTTCGCCGACGCGGCCGTAGAACCCGTTGTTGACGGCGCGCTTACCGGCGCAACTGTCGCCGCAGGTGCGCTCGACGCGCTCAACGCCGGCGCCGCTTCCGATGCAGGCGCCGCTTCACTCGCGTTCGCAGCCTCGCTGGCATTCGCCGCAGGTTGAGCTTCCGATGTCGGCGACAACGCATTCGCCCCGCTCGATGCACTCGGCGCAACCTTGGCGACAGCGCCGCTAGCTGCCGCGGCTCCGTTTACTGCACCGGCAGCATTCGACGCCCCTTCGGCCGGCGCCGAAGCCGAAGCCGTTCCCGTTGCCGAACCGCTAGCCTCAACTGCCGGCGCCGATGCCGCCCCAGGCGCAGAAGCCCCAGGCGCGGCAGCAGCCACCCCCACATCCTCCATCGCCGGCACGTTCAATACCGATCCGAGTTTCAACCGGCTGGGGTCATGGCCCATGAACGCGTTGGGATTTGCGTCGAAGAGCGCCCGCGACATCTTTTCCCGCGTGGCGCGGTCGGTCGAACCGGTGATCTGGGAGGCGATATCGCTGAGCGACTGCCCGGGTTTCACGCTGTACTGCGTGACGGGCGCTGCAGCCGACGCAGCCGCTGGCGCCGATGCCTCCGAAACGGCAGACGCGCTGCTGGCCTGGGCGGTGGCATCGGAGGAAACGAACGTTCCGAGCAGCACACTCGCGACGCTTGCCGCGATCAGCGCCGCGCGCCGCGAGCGGCTGAGGAAGCAAGGCTGTGAATGAAGCGGCCGACTCGGACGAACGATCATTGATACTCCAGGCGAGTGGACAGCGAACAAAAAACCAACAAAATGGGGCGACATCCAAAACTGGCCGCAGACCGATTGCTCAATTTTGGCAACCCGCCTGCAAACCAGCCGCACAACGAAAAAGCGCCGCGCAAGCGCGACGCTTCATTGAACTACTGCGCGTCGTGGCGCGTAGTTTACTTTACTTGTCCAGCAGGATGCGCAGCATCCGGCGCAGCGGTTCCGCCGCGCCCCACAGCAACTGGTCGCCGACCGTGAACGCCGACAGATACTCGCCGCCCATTGCAAGCTTACGCAAGCGGCCGACCGGCACCGTCAGCGAACCGGTAACCACTGCCGGCGACAAATCGCGCATCGACGCTTCGCGTTCGTTCGGAACAACCTTCACCCAATCATTCGCCGATGCCAAAATGCCGTGCAATTCGTCCAGTGGCACGTCCTTCCTGAGCTTGATGGTCAGAGCCTGCGAGTGGCAACGCATTGCGCCAATCCGCACGCACAGGCCGTCCACAGGAACCGAACCCGGCTCGCCCATGGCAGGCAGCCCCAAAATCTTGTTGGTTTCCGCGCCGCCCTTCCATTCTTCCTTCGACATGCCGTTGCCGAGATCCTTGTCGATCCACGGAATCAGCGAGCCGGCCAGCGGCACGCCGAAATTATCGATCGGCATACGCTCGCTGGACATGACTGCCTGCACGCGTTTGTCGATATCCAGAATAGCCGACGACGGGTCCGCCAGATCTTCCTTGGCCGCGCCATACAGCACGCCCATTTGCTGCAACAGTTCGCGCATGTTCTGCGCGCCCGCGCCGGAAGCCGCCTGATACGTCATGGCGGTCGTCCATTCGACCAGGTTCTGATTAAACAAGCCGCCGAGCGCCATCAGCATCAGGCTGACCGTGCAATTCCCGCCAATGAAATTCCGGCCGCCCTTAACCAGCGAATCCTTGATGACGTTCAGGTTCACCGGGTCGAGAATGATGACCGCGTCGTCCTTCATGCGCAACGACGACGCCGCGTCAATCCAGTAACCCTTCCAGCCGGCCGCGCGCAGCTTCGGGAACACCTCGTTGGTGTAATCACCGCCCTGGCACGTAATGATTGCGTCGCACTTTTTCAGGTCGTCGATGCTTGTCGCATCCTTGAGTTTCGTCTCGTTTTTCGCGAACGACGGCGCATTGCCGCCCGCATTGCTGGTGCTGAAAAACACCGGTTCGATCAGGTCGAAATCGCCTTCCTGCTGCATGCGTTGCATCAGGACGCTGCCGACCATGCCGCGCCAACCAACGAGACCTACATTCATGACTAACCTTATGTGTGGACACTTCCCCGCTTGCCAGACCCTCCGCCGGCGTGACCGCGCGGGGAAGATGGGCGGACACGACGGGCGATCAGCTGAACGTGATCGTTTTGAGGGAAATGGTTTTCGTAATGCGTTTGGACAGCGCAACCGTACCCAGATGCATGTCCGAACGCGTAATGGCGAGACGAGTCGTGCGGGCGCCTGAGCTAATGCCGCCGCTTGATATCGAGTCCAGAGAGATTGAAGAGATCTTCGCCATAACAAAAGAGTCTACACGATAACCCGCATATTCGTCCCTCGACGCGAGCGTTTCACGCCTTTTGACGTGGTTCGTGCGCTAAAAGCGACGAATCGAGATGAAATATCGCGATTGTCAGCATCGTGAAAAGATGTCCGCCGCGAGACGCTTTCTCACCGGAATTTTTCGCTGAACCATCCGATGAAAAAGCGCGTTGCCAGTATTGAAGCTTAGAGCGCCGCGAGCACCGCGTCGCCCATTTCCGTTGTGCCGACCGTGCGGCCGTCCGGCGTCGCGATGTCGCCGGTACGCAGACCCTGCGCAAGCACCTTCTTCACCGCCGCTTCGATCCGGTCAGCCTGCTCGGGCTTACCGAGCGAGTAACGCAGCATCATGGCGGCCGAGAGGATGGTCGCCAGGGGATTCGCCACGCCCTTGCCCGCGATATCCGGCGCGGAACCATGCGACGGCTCGTACAAGCCCTTGTTGTTTTTATCAAGCGAGGCGGACGGCAACATGCCGATGGAACCCGTCAGCATGGCGGCTTCATCCGAGAGAATGTCGCCGAACATGTTGCCGGTCACCACCACGTCGAACGCCTTCGGTGCCTTCACCAACTGCATGGCCGCGTTGTCCACGTACATGTGCGACAGCTCGACGTCCGCGTATTCCTTCGATACATCGATCATCACGTCGCGCCAGAATTGCGACGTTTCGAGCACGTTGGCTTTATCGACGCTCGTCAGCTTCTTCGTGCGCTTTTGCGCGGCCTGAAAAGCCACGTGAGCGATACGACGCACTTCCGGCTCGGAATAACGCATGGTGTCGAAGCCTTCCTTCGCGCCTTCAAACAAGCCGTCCGGCGATGAACGCACGCCGCGCGGCTGGCCGAAATAGATATCGCCATTCAGTTCGCGGATGATCAGGATGTCCAATCCCGCGACAATTTCCGGCTTCAGCGACGAAGCCGCCGTCAATTGCGGATAACAAATAGCCGGACGGAAGTTCGCGAACAATTGCAGGTGCTTGCGCAGACCCAGGATGGCCTGCTCCGGACGCAGCGCGCGTTCGAGCGAATCGTATTTCCAGTCGCCCACGGCGCCGAACAGGATCGCGTCCGATGCTTTTGCCAGCGCGAGCGTCGCTTCCGGCAGTGGATGGCCGCTCGCCTCGTAGCCCGCGCCGCCGACCGGCGCTTCTTCGAGCTCGAACTTTTCGTCGAGCGCGTTCAGGACCTTGACGGCTTCCTTGATGATCTCCGGACCGATTCCATCGCCGGGCAGCACTGCAATCTTCATGGTGTTTCCTTCCTTTTCTTGTGTGTTCGCACGTATTCGTGCTTGCTCGTACTTATCCGACGAGGCGGTTGTTCAGCCACGGCTGCTTCGCGAGACGCTCGTTTTCGAACTGACGGATCTTGTCGGCGTGGCGCAGCGTCAGCGCGATGTCGTCGAAACCGTTCAGCAGGCAGAACTTGCGGAAACCCGGCACTTCGAACGGGTATTCCGTGCCATCGCCGCTCAGCACGACCTGGCGCTCCAGATCGACCGTCAGCTTGAACCCATTGAACGCGTAGGTTTCGTTGAACAGCTTGTCGACCTGGCTTTCAGTCAGGACGATCGGCAGCAGGCCGTTCTTGAAGCAATTGTTGTAGAAGATATCGGCGAAACTCGGTGCGATGATCGCGCGGAAACCGTACTGGTCCAGCGCCCACGGCGCGTGCTCGCGCGAGCTGCCGCAGCCGAAATTCTTGCGCGTCAGCAGGATCGATGCACCTTTGTAGCGCGGCTGGTTCAGCACGAAATCCGGATTCAGCGGCCGGTTCGAGTTGTCCTGGCCCGGCTGGCCGACATCGAGATAACGCCATTCGTCGAATGCGTTCGGACCGAAACCCGTGCGCTTGATCGACTTGAGAAACTGTTTCGGGATGATCGCGTCCGTGTCGACGTTATCGCGATCCAGCGGCGCCACGAGCCCGCTATGTACGATGAATTTTTCCATGATGCGTTACCGGTTTGGTTTGCTTGACCGTTCTGTAAAGCCGCTTACTTGCTGGCCGCATTGCTGATCGAATTGCCGAGGTGACGCATGTCTTCGCCAAAGCCCTGGACCGTATTGCAGCCCGCAGCGGCGGCGACGACCGCGATCAACGCCAGCAGAATGACGATACGTTTCATGCAAGCTCGCGAATATCGACGAAATGACCTTCGATGGCCGCCGCAGCAGCCATCGCCGGGCTCACCAGATGCGTACGGCCGCCTGCGCCCTGACGCCCTTCGAAGTTCCGGTTCGACGTGGATGCGCAACGTTCACCCGGCTCCAGCCGGTCGGCGTTCATGGCGAGGCACATCGAGCAGCCGGGTTCGCGCCACTGGAAGCCTGCGTCGAGGAACACCTTGTCGAGCCCTTCGCGTTCGGCCTGCGCCTTCACGAGACCAGAACCCGGCACGACCATGGCCAGACGGATGTTCGGTGCCACGCGGCGGCCGAGCGTCTTCACGACATACGCCGCGGCGCGCAAGTCTTCGATGCGCGCATTCGTGCACGAGCCGATGAAAATCTTGTCCGGCTTGATCGACTGCATCGGCGTGTTCGGTTCGAGCGCCATGTACTTCAGCGCGCGTTCGATCGCGTCGCGCTTGACCGGATCCTTTTCGCGTTCAGGGTCCGGCACGCGGCCGTCGATGGACGTCACCATTTCCGGCGACGTGCCCCACGTCACTTGCGGCACGATTTCAGCGGCATTCAACTCCACGACGCGATCAAACTTCGCGCCCGGATCGGACGTGAAAGTGCGCCAGTAGGTGGCTGCCTGCTCGAATTCCGCACCGTGCGGCGAGTACGGACGATCTTTCAGGTAGTTGATGGTGGTTTCATCGACGGCAACCATGCCTGCCCGGGCGCCCGCTTCGATCGCCATGTTGCAGACCGTCATGCGGCCTTCCATCGACAACGCCCGGATGGTCGAACCGCCGAACTCAATGGCGTAACCATTGCCGCCCGCCGTACCAATCTTGCCGATGATGGCAAGCACGATGTCTTTTGCGGTACAGCCGCGCGGCAGCGGTCCTTCGACCTTGACGAGCAAGTTCTTGCTCTTCTTTTGCAGCAGCGTTTGCGTGGCCAGCACGTGCTCGACTTCCGACGTACCGATGCCATGCGCCAGCGCGCCGAACGCACCGTGCGTGGAGGTATGCGAGTCACCGCAAACAATGGTCATACCCGGCAGCGTCGCGCCTTGTTCCGGCCCGATGATGTGCACGATGCCTTGGCGCAAGTCGTTCATCTTGAACTGCGTGATGCCGTAGGCGTCGCAGTTGTCGTCAAGCGTGTCCACTTGCAGCTTCGAGATCGGGTCCGCGATGCCGTGCGAGCGGTCGGTTGTCGGTACGTTGTGATCCGACACCGCCAGGTTCGCGCTGATTCGCCACACCGGCCGTTCGGCCAGTTTCAGACCCTCGAACGCTTGCGGGCTGGTTACTTCGTGGAGCAAATGACGGTCGATGTAGAGGATGGACGTACCGTCTTCCTCGGTGTGGATCACATGCGAGTTCCACAACTTGTCGTACAGGGTCTGGGCCATGGTCTTTTCAGGTGTTGTGACTGCGGGGATGTTTTTTGGTTTGATGATTATGCCACGCAGGACAGCGCATTGCGCTATGACCCAAGAAAAAACTGATATAAAACAGTGGGTTAGGGTGGTAGTGGAGCTACCTGTATGGGGAGTACCGGGATGGGAGGATCAACCGGAATGCAGAAAAGACTCAGCCGTTTAGCCGCGCCGCCGACCAGTTAAGGAAGCGAATCAGGAGAAGTCAGCCGCTCGGGATGCGCGGCCTGATGGAGGCGCCTCGAATTCGATATCCGCAGCGTCTGGAGCAGCTAACCGCACGAGAATGCTCGCGCTTGAGGCGTCGGCGCCCCATGGAAACTCTTCGATGGGCAGCCAGACATGGGCTGGATGGCCGCGGCCTGCGATGAAAACCGGATCATCACTTGCCATTCGTTTTGCTTTATTTTCGTCTCGATCTGTCATATCCGGGTCCTCAGTGACGTCGTGTAGAAACGTTGCCCGTGGGACGAACTTCTGGACATAAAAAATGGGTGTAAGCGCTGACTGCACCTACACCCGTCGAAAGAATCAGCAATCCCCCTCAAACGCCTACCTACAAAGCCCGCCCCACGATCAACGGATCGACCATACCAATCGCGCGGACATCCCGATTCGCATATGGCAACTTATGCAGGATATGGCGCATCGCATTGAGCCGCGCTCGCTTCTTGCAATCCGACCGGACCACCGCCCACGGAGAATCGGCCGTATCCGTTTGCGCGAACATTGCTTCCTTGGCGTCCGTGTATTCGTTCCACTTATCCAGCGACGCAAGATCCACGGGACTGAGTTTCCATTGCTTGAGCGGATGAATCTCGCGTTCCTTGAAACGCCGGAGCTGTTCTTCCTGACTCACCGAAAACCAGAACTTGACGACATGCATGCCGCTTCGAACGAGTTGCCGCTCGAACTCGGGAACCTGCTGCATGAAGTCGTTGTATTCATGTTCCGAACAAAACCCCATCACTCGTTCCACGCCTGCCCGGTTGTACCAGGAGCGATCGAACAGCACGATTTCGCCCGATGTCGGCAAGTGTTGAACGTAACGCTGAAAGTACCATTGGCCGCGCTCGGACTCGGTCGGCTTTTCGAGCGCGACAACCCGGGCGCCACGCGGATTCATGTGCTCCATAAAGCGCTTGATGGCACCGCCCTTGCCGGCAGCGTCTCGCCCTTCGAACAGGATCACCAGACGCTGGCCGGTCTCCCGTACCCACGCCTGCAGTTTCAGCAATTCGACCTGCAACGCATACTTCTGCTTCTCGTACGCATGGCGCGACATCAGGTTCCGATACGGATACCCGCCCCCACGCCAGTCACGCGACAGTTCGTCGTCGGGATGCCGTGAAGCGCGAGCATGCCAAAGTGCCGGATCACCCTCCAGCATGACGCTGCGCAGAGCGGTGGTTTCATCGGGGGAGAGGCCGCTCATCAATGTCTTGATGGTGTCCATCAATGTGCCCGGGTCCTGCGCAGCACCGGTCGACAACACATGCTGCAGGGTGCTTGAAATTTGCTCGTTGGCCGCCTGGACAGCGCGGCCGGTTTCGTCGATCTTCGCGGCGCGCGGAGTGCCCGTCTCCAGTACGTCGCCGCGAGCGACGCTTCGCACGGCTGACTGGCGAGCGTCGGATTTGTCGTGCTGTGATGTCAAAGTCTGTTCCTTATAACTAGGCGCCCCGCTTCTCAGGTTTAAACGAGGCGCTGCTCGCTTAAGCCGGCGTCGCGGCCTTCTTCAAGACAACATAGAGCTTGTCCTTCAAAAGCAGCTTTTCCTTCTTGAGCGTTTCGATGGTCCGACCGTCCGCGGGTAGCGGCCCACCCTCCATGTTCTTGATCTCATGATCCAGTTCGTTGTGACGCTGAAACAGTCGGGCGAAGTGGGCATCTTCAGTCTTGAGCGTGGAAATCAGATCGCGAAATTCTGGAAACATCGGTAGCTCCTCATGCAATTTGCGGGCATGCCCGCAGGGTCAGTAAGCCTGGATATCTTGGCATTACTACACAAGTCCCGTGTTGATATTGCGCGTGTTTGCGCGAGTTTTGGCTTGGGCAGGTTGGGTTTGGGACGTGCGCGAAGGAAGAACGGCAGATAGAGAAACAATCGGGCTGATAGAGCTCAAATTCGCCTGTTGCGCTCCGCGAGACAGATGACCCAGGCGCGCCTCGCTGAGCTACTGGAAGTCAACCCTCGTGTCTATAACCGTTGGGAATGCGGCCCGGCACCGCCGCAGTTCGATACTGTCGTGCGGATCGCCGATATCTTGCAGATCACGCCCGATGAACTGGCCGGGCGAACGCCCGCCCCGGCTGAGCCCAAGATTCACAACCACGAGTTATTGAACCTCGACCAACAGGTGGACAGCTTGCCCGATGCCGAGCAGCAAGCACTTATTCTGGTGATGGACAGTTTCGTCAGGAAGACGCAGGTTCAGAAGGTCATGAACCGCTGGCGATAGGCGGATCATGAAGCAGATGTAGAAAGCCGTAAACGAAGCGCGGGCGATGAGAGCTGAAACACTCACCGCCCGCTGACCACCACCAACTCACCAAAGGAATTGACCATGGCTAATGCCAATCATAAAGCAGCCGCTGGATTTCCTGAACGCTCCGTCAAGGTCCAACAGTCTCTTCGCCAAGCCTGGCCTTCACACCTGAACAAGCCGCCGAAGCTTTATCCGTGGATCAAGCTCTCCGGCCGATGGATAGAACACGCCGGATTCCTCCTCGGCCAGCAAGTGCGTATCACCGTCGAGCACGGCAAGCTCATCATTACCGCCGCTTAAAACAACGAAAGGCCACGTCAGCGGCCCTTCGTTTTTCAATACTCCTAAAGCCCTATGGGCGAACTTTCTACAACGATCGCAACGCACCAATTCACAAGTTCGCAATCACATTTAATCCCGATTATTGCGAATGATCTCGTCTAATAGGTCCAAGCCACCTGCCTCTCCTTCTGAGCCAGAGAATATGCAAATTTCTGAGTGGCCATCTCGAAACACGTCTATCTCAATGCGCATCCCGACTACAGTGACTGACACTAGCACCGTGTCCAATCGATTTCGGCTCAATGTATAGTGAATCTTTGCGTCATCGAGCTTCTCAAGCAGATCAAATAGCGAATCCATAATCGACATTCCTATTTCTTGAAACGATTATCGTTGAGAAGCTTCAGCGCTTTTCGAGCGTCCTTGTTACCGCTGTTCGCATCGCTTTGAATATCCTTCAACGTTGAATTTAAATACTGACCAGGGAATTCACGCAGCACCGAACCTTTGCACTCGCTGGAAATAATATCGCAGGCATAGATACCCCCTCTATCGACAGCAGCAGTCTTTATGTCATTGCTGGCAGGCGCTTCCTTCTTCTCCGCCGCCGGCATGGTGAACGCCACACCATCAAGCTTGGGCGCAGTGCCTGAAGCCGCCGCTACATTGGTATTAAAGTTACTTCCCGTTTGGGTTTTCGCAAGCAACCCGGTCGGATCCGTAAAGTTCACCGGATTGTTCTTCACATACGCATACAGGTTCAGATCGTCCTTCGTCCCGATCGGATCCGTCTGCAAGAACCTCCCCAACACCGGCGAGTACATCCGGGCCTTGTAATAGTACAGCCCCAACGGTGCTACAAATTCACTGCTGTGTGGACACCTATCGTAGCCAATCGTAGATGTGGTCGAGACGTCAGCAAATAGGTATTTCCCGCCGAATACGGTAACCCATCATTACCGCCGATTAAAACGATGAAGGGCCGCTTGATGCGGCCCTTCATTTTCACACCATCATTGACGAGATCTGATATCTGCGCCAACGTCTGCTTCAAGCAGCTGCACGCTACGAATCTAGGCAGGGCACTCCAAAACAAGTATCCCTATCGCGCAATCACTTTAATAAACTAAATCGCCGCATAGCCTCCGATGGTTCCCAGAAGTCGTGCGGAAACTCAGGCGATTGAGGCAAACCGACCGTCGTCGCCAACTCCGCGAGCTCAATTGAATATTCGCCGTGAACATGCCACTTCATAGATGCGGGAAAGAGAAGATAAGCATTAGTAGTCGACAGCGCAAACACAGGACCCGCATCTTTACTGGGCGCTTCATGGAGTGCCTTAATATACTCCCTCGCCGTCATGCTGATATCCAATTGAATCAAGGGAAATACACCGAATTTTTTTTCAAATTCGGTACTTTCTCCTTGCTCTATATCATAAAAATAGACGATCTCGTCTTCACTAAGCCGACTGAGTTCAACAATATACGGCCAGAATCCCTTCACCAGAAACTCACTCCATTCGAAATAATGAAGCGATGCTTGTGATTTTTTTCTATCGACCTGCCAATGCTTTAGCGAACTCGCTTGAGTCGATATTCGTTCGTACACGGCGGCGTCATCTATATAAGTCATAGGTAGTCACTTCAAGCGAATTTTGCTAACTAAGTTCCCGCCTACCAAAAAGTCGGCAGAAGGTCCTCCTGTGGACGTGGCTTCATTCCGCACCGTGTACTGCACGTCCCCCTTTGTATATAACGTAACATCCTTTGCACCGCCCTTCGAGCTCGCAGAGAACCCATTGCTTAACAGATTACTTTCAAACTGAGCACGGGTGAGGTCGACTGACGCATTTGGAGTGCTACGCCCGATGGTAACGTCTACCCGGCCAGTCGAAGCACCCGCTGCCTCCGGACCTCCTGCCACGCCGATTGCGTTGTAAATAGCCTGCGCTATTCTCAATGCCGGGACTAACGCAGCCTCTGGATATACAGGCGTTATTGCATCTCGGCCCGCTCCCTGCCCAAACAAATCGGACTGCGAGCATTGCCCAGCTAATCCTAAAGGATCCGTAAAGTTCACCGGATTGTTCTTCACATACGCATACAGATTCAGATCGTCTTTCGTCCCGATCGGATCCGTCTGCAGAAACCGCCCCAACGCAGGCGAGTACATCCGGGCCTTGTAATAGTACAGCCCCAAATCTGTTTGCTTTGACGCACATTCCCCTCGCGCAGGACGCTTTCCCTTATCTGGCAAGCTTTCCCGCGATATCGCCTGCATTACGGAGAGAATTTTTCCAGACGCGAGTTTCCATTGTTTCGCATCTCGAAACAAGTTCGTTTTCGGGGTTCGGCCGTCGCGCACCGACGCGTGAACAACTCCCCCGATCACTCAACGACTCCACCAACGCCGACCCCGTCAAGGCCGCGCAGCGCCCGCAGGGCTTGGCCTTGACGGTCACCCGGTTCTCGACGCTGGGCCATGCGGTGCAAGACGGGTTTTAGGCTTGCACCGCATGTAAAACGCCGTGGCTTTTGCCTGTTCGTATCGGTGGGTTTTCCGTTACGCAGTAACGGCTGGATGGGGAGCCCCTTGGGGGCGGACGGGTGGAGGGCTGCGAGCACGGAGCGAGAGGCCGCACAGCGGCCGAAGCCCGAGCGCAGCAGACGGCCCGGGCGGGCCGGGCTCATTCCATTGGTTGGCCGCGACGCGGCCCCTGTTATGTCCTGCGCGAAGCGCCTTGCATGGCTTGGTCTTGCGTACTCCACGTCGGCCGCCACGCGGCCCTGATCTCTTCAAGCGCGCACGCGCGTGACTCGGCCGGGGGCGCCAGACATAACGCAAATTAGCGATGGGCGACGGGACAGGGCGCAACGCGCACCTACCCGGCGCCCAGCGCTAATTTCCAAGCGTTATGTTCAATTGGCCGCAAGGCCAATTTACCCCCGGCCTCGTTCCCCGGCCGCAAGGCCGCTGGACATTCTTAGCCTTCGGGCCGCAAGGCCCGCACACGATGCCTGTGCGCCTTTATTCGTCTCTCTGGATATGTCGTTGACTCTTCGTTCTTCTGACATCGCCTTTCATCGTCGATCACTTCTTGCGAGCTTCGTATCACGCACTCAACACGGTACCATTTTGTAGTACCATATAGCCATGAAACGAGCCCACACCAAGACCCTTGAACTCATCTTTGCACGCCCCGTCTCGGCCAACGTGCGCTGGGCCGATATCGAGGCGCTTTTTCTCGAACTGGGCGCCACCATCACCGAACGCGAAGGCTCGCGGATCGCGGTCGTACTGTTTGGCCAAGTGCAGGTCTATCACCGCCCGCATCCCCGGCCAACTACCGATAAAGGTGCCATCGCCAGCGTGCGCAAGTGGCTCGAATCGAACGGAGTAAAACCATGAACATCCTGAGCATCGACAACTATCGTGCCGTCGTCACCTACGACCCGGACACTGACATGCTGCGCGGCGAATTCCTTGGCCTCAACGGCGGCGCAGACTTCTACGCGAGCGACATCCCCACGCTCAAGACCGAGGGAGCCAAGTCCTTGGCCGTATTCCTCGACGTCTGCCGCGAGAACGGTATCGATCCGGTGCGCCATTTCTCCGGCCGCTTCAATGCCCGCATCGATCCCGAGCTTCATGCACGTGCTGTCGAAACGGCTGCGGCTGAGGGCATTAGCCTCAACCAACTCATCGAACGCGCTATCGAACACGAAGTGCGCACCTGAGCGCTGTTTTGGGCGCACGCGTCCCGTTACCCGTTACGAACTTTGCGTGGATCTGTTCGCGTCTTTGACTCTTCGTCGCTCACTTCGTCGCCGTCGTCATCGTCCGCCTCCGCCTCAATGGCAGCTACGACCCGGAGGTAGCCCCATGGGGAGAGAAGCAGCATCCAGCCCGGCCGGGTGCGTCGCCGCATGAATCTCCCGAAGCTTGCCAATCGACACGTGCGTGTAAATCTGCGTGCTCGTCAGATCCGCATGCCCCAGCAGCATCTGGATGAACCGCACGTCCGCGCCGTTATCCAGCATGTGCGTCGCGCACGCATGGCGCAGCGCGTGGCACGAGCCTTTATCGATTCCCGCACGGCGCATGTACCGCGTCACGATCGCGCTCAGTTGTCCCAGCGTGAACGCCGTCCCGTAGTCCGTCAGGAACAGCGACCATTGCTCCGTATGCACCACCAGCGCCGTGCGCTCCTCGAGCAGATAACGCTCAACCCACGCGCACGCACGCTCGCCAACCGGCACGAACCGGTCACGCCGGCCTTTACCCTGCCGGATCGCAATCGTGCGCGTATCCAGGTCGATATCGCCCAGCTGCAACTGCGCGATCTCCATCCGGCGCATCCCCGTGCTGTACAGCACCTCCAGCAACGCCCGATCGCGCATGCCCGTCACCGACTCCAGATCCGGCTTCCCCATCAGCGCCTCGACCTGTGCCACCGACAGCACCACCTTGGGCAACGCGTGCGGCTTTCTCGGCAGCACCAGTTCCGAGCCCGCGTTGTACTGCACGTACCGCTGCCGGGCGAGCCACCGGCACAGCCCCTTTACCGCCACCAGCAACGTATGCTGTGTGCGGATCGCCAACGCGTGACCGTCCGTCTTTCGATGCAAATAAAGATGCCGCTGCCACGTCTCCAGCACCGCCCGCGTAATCTCTTCGGGCTGGCTCAAGCCCCGCGTATCGAACCACTTCACGAACTGCTCCAGCCCCCGCTGGCGTGTGCGCTGTGTCGCCGGCGTGCAGCCGGTCATCGCCAGCCAATCCACGTACAGATGCACATACGCCATCAGCGCATTGTCCGGCTTCTCCTGCGTGCGCCAGCCGCCCTCGCGCTGGCGGCGCAACCGCTGTTTCACGCGCGCCATCACATCGGCCCTTGGGTGTACGACGCAGGACTTACGACGCCGATTTTTTTATTCTCTCTGAAGTGCGTTTCGGCACCATTCATCGGCTGACCGGCGCTCGCCCTCGGCCCGTCTGCCTCGGCGACGTTTTTCTCACCCCGCGATGGGGCCGATATAGGCCCGCTTTGAGCCCGCGTTGACCCCGCGAACTCCCCCTCTGTCATCGGCGTTCTGAAAGTCGTCAAAAATTGACGGCGTGAAAGTGTTTTTTCTTCCTGCATTTTCTTGCCCAAATTCATCTCTCTAGAACCTGGCTTTTCTTCGGTTCTTCGTCGCTTCTTCGTCGGTCTTTTCCTTGGCTGTGCTGATGACCCTGCCTGTTCTTCGCGCGCGCTGCGTGGGCTTAGCTCGCGCAGCGGCGCATGATCTGGCCCCAGGGAGGGGCCGGTCCATGACACGCCAAAGACAGCGTAAGTGCCTGGGTTGCGGGACGTTGTTCCGGCCGGATCCGCGCAATGTGCGGCACCAGCGGTATTGCTGCCAAGCCGCGTGCCGTCAGGCGAGCAAGGCGGCCAGTCAACGCCGGTGGCTTTCCCTACCTGAGAACCAGGACTACTTCCGCGGCGCGGAGAACGTCGTGCGAGTACAGCGCTGGCGTGGCGAGCATCCGGGGTACTGGCGGCATCCAGGCTCACCAGCGGCCGGTGCGTTACAAGATGACTGCCGCACGCAAGCCATTGAAATAAAAGAGGAATCCGCATTCTTAGTGGGCGAGGCGTTACAAGAGGCCTTATCGGCGCAACCGGCCGTGCTGATTGGGCTGATCGCCCATTTAACCGACAGTGCGTTACAAGAGGACATCGCGCGCAGCACCCGGCGACTGCTACAACTGGGAAAGGACATCTTGAGCGGGGGGCGCGAGCATGCCGATCAAGCGAGTCATCTGCCCTGAGCGGATGCGGCAGATTCCGGCGCACTTCAGCTGGGTCGATCACCGGCTGGTGCGCGAGCGGTATATCGAGCGCTGTGACGCGTGTGCCGCCGCGCTGTACCTGTTTCTGGTCACTGTCGCCGATGCCCAGGGCCTGAGCTATTACGCGGACACGTCGCTGGTGCATCGCCTGTCGATGGCGCCGGCGCGTCTGGAGATGG
The DNA here is from genome assembly GCF_011493005.1 of Caballeronia sp. SBC1. NCBI lineage: Bacteria > Pseudomonadati > Pseudomonadota > Betaproteobacteria > Burkholderiales > Burkholderiaceae > Caballeronia > Caballeronia sp. SBC1. The sequence continues at coordinate 170,484 of NZ_CP049158.1, read as the reverse complement.
CCCGCAACGATCTGATCCGTATTGGCTTGATCGCCTGGCAAAGGCCGCTGTATCAGGTGCTGGCGCTGGATGCGCCGCCTCCTGAGTCGGCAGCGTCCCCGCGTGGCCACCCGGATGTGGCCACGCAGCTCGAGCGGCTGCACGCGGCGCTGGGCAAGCGCCATGCTTGACTATGAGGCGTACTGCAAGATCCGCGATTGCCATGATCGGCAGCACCTGACGATTACGCAAACGGCGCGCGCGCTCGGGCTGCATCCGCAAACCGTGACGAAATGGCTCAAGGCCGGTCAGTACCGGCCCCGCCAATCGCCCCCACGCGCCAGCCGACTTGATCCGTTCAAGGCGCAGGTGGTGCGTTGGCTTGACGGGCATCCGTACAGCGCGCAGCAGATCTTCCAGCGCTTGCGCGAAGTTGGCTTTGACGGTGGCTACACGATCGTGCGCGACTATGTGCACAAGGTTCGTCCGCCGCGGCGCCAGGCGTTCCTCAAGCTCGCCTTCGCCCCCGGCGAGTGCGCGCAAATCGACTGGGGCGAATACGGCTCGATTGGCGTCGGCTCGACTCGGCGGCGACTGTCGTTCTTCGTCATGGTGTTGTGCTACAGCCGCCTGATGTATGTGGAATTCACCGTGTCGCAGACGATGGAGCACTTCCTTGCGTGCCATGAGCACGCGTTCGCAGCCATCCATGGTTGCCCGAGGAAGGTGATGGTGGACAATCTGAAGTCCGCCGTGCTGCAACGCCTGGCGGGCGAGGCGCCAGTGTTCAATCCGCGCTACCTCGATGCGGCGCGGCACTGGGGTTTCGACATCGTTGCCTGCAACGTCGGCAAGGGCAACGAGAAAGGCCGGGTGGAAAACGGTGTTGGTTACGTCAAAAAAAATCTCCTCAACGGGCTCGAGCTATCCGAGTTCAGCGCGATCAACCCTGCGGCCCGACTCTGGCTCGACACCATCGCCAATGTGCGCATACACGGTGAGACGCATCAGCGACCCGCCGATCTGTTCGCCGCCGAACAAGCCCATCTGAAACCGCTCAATCCATTACCCTACGACGTTGCACGCATCGTGACGGTACGTGCGTCCAAGCAGTTTCGCGTGGCGTTGGACACCAACCATTATTCCGTGCCGGCACAGTACGCAAGCGAGCGCGTGACGCTCAAAGCCTATCCCGAGCGGGTCTGCATTTACCACGACAACTTGCTGATCGCCCGACATGCCCGCAGCTACGATCGCCGCCAGGACATCGAGGACCCCGAGCATCCGAAGGCACTCCTCGCACAACGCCGCAATGCTCGCGAACAGCGGTTGATGCTGCGCTTCCTGAGTCTGGGCCCTCACGCTCAGGCCTATTACGAAGGGCTCGAGCAACGGCGTGCCAATGCGCGGCAGCACATGCGCAAGATCGTCGCGCTGAGCGAGATCTACGGCATCGAGGCCCTCGCGCGCGCCTTGCAGGATGGGCTCTCGTTCCACGCCTTCAGTTGCGAGTACATCGCCAACATCCTCGAGATGAAAGCACGCGATTTGCCTGAACCCGGCGCGCTGCACCTGATCCGCCATCAGGATTTGCTGGACATCGAACTCGCGCAACCGGATCTCTCACGCTACGGACCGGAGCAGCCCCATGACGACGAAAGCTCAACGTAACACCACAATCGCGCACCCGAGCGAACTCGCCATCGATCCGTTGCGCACGCAGCTCACGGGACTACATCTGGGCTACGTGCTGCAACATTACGAGGCGTTGGCCACCGAGGCGGCGGCGCAGCACTGGTCGCATGTCGACTATTTAGCGAACCTGATCGAAGGTGAAGCGCATCAACGCGAGGATCGCAGTATTGCTCGGCGGGTCGCGCTCGCCCGTTTCCCGGTGCTCAAGACGCTCGATCAATTCGAATGGAATTGGCCCAGCAAGATCAATCGGCTGCAGATCCAGAATCTGTTTCGCCTGAACTTCATCGAAGAGCGAGCCAACGTGATCTTCCTCGGTGGCGTCGGGCTCGGCAAGAGCCATTTGAGTATCGCGCTCGGACATACCGCCTGTCTGCGCGGCTACTCTGTACTCTTCGCCACCGCGGTCGATATCATCAACTCGGTGAACGCCGCATACGCGCATGGCGGGCTCAAGCGTGAACTGCGCCGCTACGTCAAACCGCGCGTGCTCATCGTCGATGAGCTGGGATATTTACCCATCGATAAACAGGGTGCCGACGCGCTGTTCCAGATCATCAGTCAGCGGTACGAGCATGGCGCAACAATCCTCAGTTCAAATCGAGCGTTTAAGCACTGGGCCGAGATCTTCAACCACGACAGCACGCTGACCTCCGCGTTGCTCGATCGCGTCCTCCATCATGCCGAGACCGTCGTCATCGAAGGCAAAAGCTATCGCATGAAAGACCAGAGTGATCCTGAACCCACCACTTGATCATCTCGCCATGGTGAGTTTCAAACCGTCCGTTTTACTTGAAATTGACGCCGCCGCTGACACCCTCTTGCCCCCGCGAACTCTGATTCGTATCGATATCCAGCAGCCCCGCAAGATGGGTCGCACTGCTCCCGTCGCCGTCATAGACCAGTTCATATTCAAAGCTCTGGCCGCGCTTGCCCCGATGCGTCAGCAAGTATTCGAGATCGACCAAACGTTCAAGGTGGGCGCGCGCCTGCGTGTCGCTCGCGCCCGTCCACTCCCGCACTTCCCGCCGGCTGAACCGCACCGACTCGCGCGGCAACGGCTTGCCCTTCACCGCGCACACAATCTGCTCCAGCACTCGCCGCGTCACCGGCGGCAACTCGTCAAGACTGCGCCCCAAGACCTCATGCACCAGCGCGTTCGCGCTCGCAATATCGGCGACCATCACCTCGATGTACGCGAGCTCCGCTCCGGCGTGCCGCACCGTTTTGACCTCTCGCTGGTGCTGGTGCAGCAGCGCGATCGTGTCGATCAGGGTCAGGTACTTTTCATGATCACGCCGCATGCGCGTCTTGTCCGACAGGAACGTCAACTGGTCCGCAAACGGGTTCACCACCGCCAACGGTTTTAACAATCTTTGAGCGTTACGGTGTAACGCCAGAATTTGTTCCTTCTGCGTTTTCAGCTTCAAGCCGCCGAGCGTTCTCTTCTGCCGTTGCAGCCGATGAATCGCCTCGGTCTGCTCACGCCCTTCGTCCACCGTCAGAATCAGACACCGGTTCAATAACTCTTCATCGATCTCGATGGCGGTCGTCGTCAGCATGATCGACACCGGCCCTTCCACCCGGTATTCCTGCGTGACCAGGTTGCCCGTCTGCGCATCCTTGCCCGTGCTCGCAATCGTCAGTTCGCCATCGGACTGCAAGAGCTTGAGCGCATACGCCGCACGGCTCGCCCCCTCCTCCTCGCAGATCGCCAGCACCTTGTGCTTCAGGTTCGTCTCGCCCATATAGAACAGGCTCTGCCCCGTCATGGCGCTGTACTTGATCCGCTCCTCCTCCGGCACGAACGCCAGCACCGCGTCCATCAATGAACTCTTGCCCGCCGCGCTCGAGCTCTGGATCACCACCGCCAGCGGCGCGTCGAGTTTTCTGGAAACAGCCGCCAGATATCCCACGATCTTGTTCGTCTCCTCACCCACCACGCCACACGCGGCGAAGTCGGCCAGGATCCGCGCAAGCAGCTCCGGCTCGCGCAGCAACCCCAGCGCCGCGCGCTCGTCGGCCGCGCTCATCTGCACCCCGGTCGCGGGCGCAGCAGCCGCCCCCTGCAACATCTCCAGCTTCAGCAACATGCGCCCCAGATCGGCCTTCACCGTCTCTTCCTTTAGCCGCAATTCAGCCGCCGCTCGCGCCACGTAATTCGCCCGCGCTTTCGCGTGATACAGGTCGAACGTGTCGACGTGGAACCATTCGCGGCAGCTGGCCAGCACGTTCACTTTCAAGAGGCCCGCGGCCTTCGCATCAAACCCGCGCACCCGATACCGCACCGCGCCCAACGTGAACACAATCTCCGCGTCGCTCACCACGCATTCGAGAGCAAGTGCCGGCGCGGCAGGCGCAACGCTGGCCGCAACCGTTGCGATCTCCGGCGCTTCGGCTTGTGCCACGTCAGCTTGCGTCACTTCGGCTTGCACTGCCTCGGGTTCCGGCTCTTCTTTAGCCGCTAATTTAGCCACTAAGAGAGGAGCGGGGGCAGGCGCATCATCTCCGTTACCGCGTAACGCCTGGACTTCCTGAACGGCTGATTTCACCGCCATTGACGCCACGCTACGCACCGGCCCTTTCCCATTGCCCAGCCACTCGGCGCTACGGATCAGCACGCCTAAACTTTTCACCGCCGGGCTCACCTTCAGCGCGTATTCGTTCGCATCCAGCCCGTGCGGGAACCGCAACCGGTAACACCCGAACCCTTCTTCCATCAACCGCTCAGCCAGCTTCACCGCTGCCGCATCACCTGCTTCGTCCCGGTCATACGCAATCACCACGCGCTCAAGCCCCAGCTCGTGGATCAACGCCAGGTGATCCGCCGTGAACCCCTCCACGCCCCACGACGCCGTCACGTTCCGATATCCCGCGCACCAGAACGTCAGCGCATCGATCACCGACTCGCACAGGATCACTTCCTTCTGACCACGCAAGCCCTCGGCGTTGAACACGCCCCGGCGCGGCCCGGCCAGGTACAGGTGATAAGCCGTCCCCGCGCGCAGGCCCTCGCCAATCTTGCGCCCGTACAAGCCCGCAACGTGCCCCGCTTCGTCACGCCAGTTGAACACGATGCTGCCGTTCAAATGCTCATGCCCGCTCTCGCGGATCACGCCAATGTGCTGCAAGCGGCTGCGGATCGCATCGCCCGCACCGCGGTTCTTCAGCGGCAAACGCAAGCCCAGCGTCCGGTTCGCAAACCCCAATTTGAAGTGATCCGCCGCCCCCGCAATCCCGCGCTTCTCCAGATACGCAAGCGCCTCGGGCGAGCCCTTCAACGTCTGATGGTAATAGTCCACCACCTGGTCAAGCAGCGCCGCGTCGTCCGCGCTCACCGACACCGGCGACTCCAGCACCCGCACCGTCGAGCGCACCGGCCCGATAGCGGCTAAGGAAGGAATCCCCTCCCGCAGCAACTCCACCGCGTGCCGAAACGAGATCCCGTTCGCCTTCATGACCCAATCCACCGGTCCCCCACCGATCCCGCAGCCAAAGCAGTGCCACAGGTTTTTCAACGGCGTCACCACCAGAGACGGCGTGCCGTCAGCATGAAACGGACAGCGCCCACGCCAGTCCTTCCCCGACTTCGCCAGCTCAATCCCGTGCGCACGCACGAGCTGCTCGACCGACACCTCGGCCTTCATGCGCTCAAGCTCAGTTTCGGGAATACGGGCCATGGATCGTCCTTATGCTAAAAACCTGTCAATACTCTAATTGATAGAGTTAACAATACACTGTATAGTGGATTAATAGCAAGTCGGCTCAGAGGGGGTACTTAGAATGGCTGCATCTCTTTTTTCGCTGGGATGCGTTGATATGTCCGTCTTTGCTGAACGACTTCGCCTGTTGCGCTCCGCGAGACAGATCACCCAGGCGCGCCTCGCTGAGCTACTGGAAGTGAACCCTCGTGTCTATAACCGCTGGGAACGCGGCCTGGCAACGCCCCAGTTCGATACCGTCGTGCGGATCGCCGATATCTTGCAGATCACGCTCGATGAACTGGCCGGGCGAACGCCCGCTCCGGCCGAGCCCAAGATTCACAATCACGAGTTATTGAACCTCTACCAACAGGTGGACAGCTTGCCCGATGCCGAGCAGCAGGCGTTGATTCTGGTGATAGACAGTTTCGTCAGGAAGACGCAGGTTCAGAAGGTCATGAACCGCCGGCGATAGGCGGATCACGAAGCAGAGGTAGAAACCGTAAACGAAGCGCGGGCGATGAGTGCGCTAACACTCACCGCCCGCTGACCACCACCAACTCACTCAAGGAGTTGACCATGGCTAACGCCAATCATAAAGCAGCCGCTGGATTTCCTGAACGCTCCGTCAAGGTTCAGCAGTCTCTTCGCCAAGCCTGGCCTTCACACCTGAACAAGCCGCCCAAGCTTTACCCCTGGATCAAGCTCTCCGGGCTCTGGATTGAGCACGCCGGATTCCTCCCCGGCCAGCAAGTGCGCATCACCGTCGAACACGGCAAACTCATCATTACCGCCGCTTAAAACAACAAAGGGCCGCTGACGCGGCCCGTGCCACCCACTCGGTTTGTTCGGCGACGCCATCCGGCAGCTCGAAACCGGCATTGCTCTTTACGATCCGGCGCAGCAGGCGCTCTACCAGTCGATCACGGTCGACGATCCGCGCGTCGTGATAGTTTTCCAGTCTTGATATTTTTCAACAACCACGGCTGAAATGCCTGTGGCCGCTTCAGCGGCCACAGGTTTTACTTCACGCACACAAGACTTAATCGCCGCAGTACACTAAAAGACACTGTCCGCGACTATTCTGGACCAAACTGATAGGCTTTCTAGTGTCACCGTCATCAATTGAAATTTGCACTTCTATCTCTTGATCCTCGAATCGTTGAAGCTCTTGAATAAGCCCGCGAATCGATTTTCCGCGATATTTCCATTCCGGAAACTTCGGATTGTCCGTTTGCATACTATTTTCCTATATAGGTCAAATCAGCACCAAATGTTCCCAGCCGCGTATCTTTGGACATCAAATTCTGAACAGAATCGGCCATTTTCCATGCTCCTCCATTATGCCCGTCAATATCCCTAGTGATAAAACGATTCCCGTCTCGGTAAACGGCTTGACCATTTACCACTGCCGAGGTTTTGCTAAATCCAAGTGCTTCCGCGGCAGCCGTCGCCTCTTTTGTGGTCGCGTACACCGGACCAGACACTGCCCGAACGGCTGAGTTAACCGCGCCCGCCAAAGCACTGCTAACTTCTTTAACACTTGCCACCCCTAAGCAAACACTTGGCCCACCTGTCGAAATGCAGCCGCTGCTGTCAAGTTTTGGCGGTCCACCCAGCGCCATATCCGTAAGTGCCGACTTTTCAGAGCAGGCCGCTAACCCTGTCGGATCGCTGAAGTTGATCGGGTTATTGCCCGCATACGCATACCAGTTCAGGTCATCCGCGTACCCCACCGGATCCGTCTGCAGGAACCTCCCCAACGTCGGCGAGTACATCCGGGCCTTGTAATAGTACAGCCCCAAATCTGTTTGCTTTGACGCACATTCCCCTCGCGCAGGACGCTTTCCCTTATCTGGCAAGCTTTCCCGCGATATCGCCTGCATTACGGAGAGAATTTTTCCAGACGCGAGTTTCCATTGTTTCGCATCTCGAAACAAGTTCGTTTTCGGGGTTCGGCCGTCGCGCACCGACGCGTGAACAACTCCCCCGATCACTCAACGACTCCACCAACGCCGACCCCGTCAAGGCCGCGCAGCGCCCGCAGGGCTTGGCCTTGACGGTCACCCGGTTCTCGACGCTGGGCCATGCGGTGCAAGACGGGTTTTAGGCTTGCACCGCATGTAAAACGCCGTGGCTTTTGCCTGTTCGTATCGGTGGGTTTTCCGTTACGCAGTAACGGCTGGATGGGGAGCCCCTTGGGGGCGGACGGGTGGAGGGCTGCGAGCACGGAGCGAGAGGCCGCACAGCGGCCGAAGCCCGAGCGCAGCAGACGGCCCGGGCGGGCCGGGCTCATTCCATTGGTTGGCCGCGACGCGGCCCCTGTTATGTCCTGCGCGAAGCGCCTTGCATGGCTTGGTCTTGCGTACTCCACGTCGGCCGCCACGCGGCCCTGATCTCTTCAAGCGCGCACGCGCGTGACTCGGCCGGGGGCGCCAGACATAACGCAAATTAGCGATGGGCGACGGGACAGGGCGCAACGCGCACCTACCCGGCGCCCAGCGCTAATTTCCAAGCGTTATGTTCAATTGGCCGCAAGGCCAATTTACCCCCGGCCTCGTTCCCCGGCCGCAAGGCCGCTGGACATTCTTAGCCTTCGGGCCGCAAGGCCCGCACACGATGCCTGTGCGCCTTTATTCGTCTCTCTGGATATGTCGTTGACTCTTCGTTCTTCTGACATCGCCTTTCATCGTCGATCACTTCTTGCGAGCTTCGTATCACGCACTCAACACGGTACCATTTTGTAGTACCATATAGCCATGAAACGAGCCCACACCAAGACCCTTGAACTCATCTTTGCACGCCCCGTCTCGGCCAACGTGCGCTGGGCCGATATCGAGGCGCTTTTTCTCGAACTGGGCGCCACCATCACCGAACGCGAAGGCTCGCGGATCGCGGTCGTACTGTTTGGCCAAGTGCAGGTCTATCACCGCCCGCATCCCCGGCCAACTACCGATAAAGGTGCCATCGCCAGCGTGCGCAAGTGGCTCGAATCGAACGGAGTAAAACCATGAACATCCTGAGCATCGACAACTATCGTGCCGTCGTCACCTACGACCCGGACACTGACATGCTGCGCGGCGAATTCCTTGGCCTCAACGGCGGCGCAGACTTCTACGCGAGCGACATCCCCACGCTCAAGACCGAGGGAGCCAAGTCCTTGGCCGTATTCCTCGACGTCTGCCGCGAGAACGGTATCGATCCGGTGCGCCATTTCTCCGGCCGCTTCAATGCCCGCATCGATCCCGAGCTTCATGCACGTGCTGTCGAAACGGCTGCGGCTGAGGGCATTAGCCTCAACCAACTCATCGAACGCGCTATCGAACACGAAGTGCGCACCTGAGCGCTGTTTTGGGCGCACGCGTCCCGTTACCCGTTACGAACTTTGCGTGGATCTGTTCGCGTCTTTGACTCTTCGTCGCTCACTTCGTCGCCGTCGTCATCGTCCGCCTCCGCCTCAATGGCAGCTACGACCCGGAGGTAGCCCCATGGGGAGAGAAGCAGCATCCAGCCCGGCCGGGTGCGTCGCCGCATGAATCTCCCGAAGCTTGCCAATCGACACGTGCGTGTAAATCTGCGTGCTCGTCAGATCCGCATGCCCCAGCAGCATCTGGATGAACCGCACGTCCGCGCCGTTATCCAGCATGTGCGTCGCGCACGCATGGCGCAGCGCGTGGCACGAGCCTTTATCGATTCCCGCACGGCGCATGTACCGCGTCACGATCGCGCTCAGTTGTCCCAGCGTGAACGCCGTCCCGTAGTCCGTCAGGAACAGCGACCATTGCTCCGTATGCACCACCAGCGCCGTGCGCTCCTCGAGCAGATAACGCTCAACCCACGCGCACGCACGCTCGCCAACCGGCACGAACCGGTCACGCCGGCCTTTACCCTGCCGGATCGCAATCGTGCGCGTATCCAGGTCGATATCGCCCAGCTGCAACTGCGCGATCTCCATCCGGCGCATCCCCGTGCTGTACAGCACCTCCAGCAACGCCCGATCGCGCATGCCCGTCACCGACTCCAGATCCGGCTTCCCCATCAGCGCCTCGACCTGTGCCACCGACAGCACCACCTTGGGCAACGCGTGCGGCTTTCTCGGCAGCACCAGTTCCGAGCCCGCGTTGTACTGCACGTACCGCTGCCGGGCGAGCCACCGGCACAGCCCCTTTACCGCCACCAGCAACGTATGCTGTGTGCGGATCGCCAACGCGTGACCGTCCGTCTTTCGATGCAAATAAAGATGCCGCTGCCACGTCTCCAGCACCGCCCGCGTAATCTCTTCGGGCTGGCTCAAGCCCCGCGTATCGAACCACTTCACGAACTGCTCCAGCCCCCGCTGGCGTGTGCGCTGTGTCGCCGGCGTGCAGCCGGTCATCGCCAGCCAATCCACGTACAGATGCACATACGCCATCAGCGCATTGTCCGGCTTCTCCTGCGTGCGCCAGCCGCCCTCGCGCTGGCGGCGCAACCGCTGTTTCACGCGCGCCATCACATCGGCCCTTGGGTGTACGACGCAGGACTTACGACGCCGATTTTTTTATTCTCTCTGAAGTGCGTTTCGGCACCATTCATCGGCTGACCGGCGCTCGCCCTCGGCCCGTCTGCCTCGGCGACGTTTTTCTCACCCCGCGATGGGGCCGATATAGGCCCGCTTTGAGCCCGCGTTGACCCCGCGAACTCCCCCTCTGTCATCGGCGTTCTGAAAGTCGTCAAAAATTGACGGCGTGAAAGTGTTTTTTCTTCCTGCATTTTCTTGCCCAAATTCATCTCTCTAGAACCTGGCTTTTCTTCGGTTCTTCGTCGCTTCTTCGTCGGTCTTTTCCTTGGCTGTGCTGATGACCCTGCCTGTTCTTCGCGCGCGCTGCGTGGGCTTAGCTCGCGCAGCGGCGCATGATCTGGCCCCAGGGAGGGGCCGGTCCATGACACGCCAAAGACAGCGTAAGTGCCTGGGTTGCGGGACGTTGTTCCGGCCGGATCCGCGCAATGTGCGGCACCAGCGGTATTGCTGCCAAGCCGCGTGCCGTCAGGCGAGCAAGGCGGCCAGTCAACGCCGGTGGCTTTCCCTACCTGAGAACCAGGACTACTTCCGCGGCGCGGAGAACGTCGTGCGAGTACAGCGCTGGCGTGGCGAGCATCCGGGGTACTGGCGGCATCCAGGCTCACCAGCGGCCGGTGCGTTACAAGATGACTGCCGCACGCAAGCCATTGAAATAAAAGAGGAATCCGCATTCTTAGTGGGCGAGGCGTTACAAGAGGCCTTATCGGCGCAACCGGCCGTGCTGATTGGGCTGATCGCCCATTTAACCGACAGTGCGTTACAAGAGGACATCGCGCGCAGCACCCGGCGACTGCTACAACTGGGAAAGGACATCTTGAGCGGGGGGCGCGAGCATGCCGATCAAGCGAGTCATCTGCCCTGAGCGGATGCGGCAGATTCCGGCGCACTTCAGCTGGGTCGATCACCGGCTGGTGCGCGAGCGGTATATCGAGCGCTGTGACGCGTGTGCCGCCGCGCTGTACCTGTTTCTGGTCACTGTCGCCGATGCCCAGGGCCTGAGCTATTACGCGGACACGTCGCTGGTGCATCGCCTGTCGATGGCGCCGGCGCGTCTGGAGATGGCCCGCAACGATCTGATCCGTATTGGCTTGATCGCCTGGCAAAGGCCGCTGTATCAGGTGCTGGCGCTGGATGCGCCGCCTCCTGAGTCGGCAGCGTCCCCGCGTGGCCACCCGGATGTGGCCACGCAGCTCGAGCGGCTGCACGCGGCGCTGGGCAAGCGCCATGCTTGACTATGAGGCGTACTGCAAGATCCGCGATTGCCATGATCGGCAGCACCTGACGATTACGCAAACGGCGCGCGCGCTCGGGCTGCATCCGCAAACCGTGACGAAATGGCTCAAGGCCGGTCAGTACCGGCCCCGCCAATCGCCCCCACGCGCCAGCCGACTTGATCCGTTCAAGGCGCAGGTGGTGCGTTGGCTTGACGGGCATCCGTACAGCGCGCAGCAGATCTTCCAGCGCTTGCGCGAAGTTGGCTTTGACGGTGGCTACACGATCGTGCGCGACTATGTGCACAAGGTTCGTCCGCCGCGGCGCCAGGCGTTCCTCAAGCTCGCCTTCGCCCCCGGCGAGTGCGCGCAAATCGACTGGGGCGAATACGGCTCGATTGGCGTCGGCTCGACTCGGCGGCGACTGTCGTTCTTCGTCATGGTGTTGTGCTACAGCCGCCTGATGTATGTGGAATTCACCGTGTCGCAGACGATGGAGCACTTCCTTGCGTGCCATGAGCACGCGTTCGCAGCCATCCATGGTTGCCCGAGGAAGGTGATGGTGGACAATCTGAAGTCCGCCGTGCTGCAACGCCTGGCGGGCGAGGCGCCAGTGTTCAATCCGCGCTACCTCGATGCGGCGCGGCACTGGGGTTTCGACATCGTTGCCTGCAACGTCGGCAAGGGCAACGAGAAAGGCCGGGTGGAAAACGGTGTTGGTTACGTCAAAAAAAATCTCCTCAACGGGCTCGAGCTATCCGAGTTCAGCGCGATCAACCCTGCGGCCCGACTCTGGCTCGACACCATCGCCAATGTGCGCATACACGGTGAGACGCATCAGCGACCCGCCGATCTGTTCGCCGCCGAACAAGCCCATCTGAAACCGCTCAATCCATTACCCTACGACGTTGCACGCATCGTGACGGTACGTGCGTCCAAGCAGTTTCGCGTGGCGTTGGACACCAACCATTATTCCGTGCCGGCACAGTACGCAAGCGAGCGCGTGACGCTCAAAGCCTATCCCGAGCGGGTCTGCATTTACCACGACAACTTGCTGATCGCCCGACATGCCCGCAGCTACGATCGCCGCCAGGACATCGAGGACCCCGAGCATCCGAAGGCACTCCTCGCACAACGCCGCAATGCTCGCGAACAGCGGTTGATGCTGCGCTTCCTGAGTCTGGGCCCTCACGCTCAGGCCTATTACGAAGGGCTCGAGCAACGGCGTGCCAATGCGCGGCAGCACATGCGCAAGATCGTCGCGCTGAGCGAGATCTACGGCATCGAGGCCCTCGCGCGCGCCTTGCAGGATGGGCTCTCGTTCCACGCCTTCAGTTGCGAGTACATCGCCAACATCCTCGAGATGAAAGCACGCGATTTGCCTGAACCCGGCGCGCTGCACCTGATCCGCCATCAGGATTTGCTGGACATCGAACTCGCGCAACCGGATCTCTCACGCTACGGACCGGAGCAGCCCCATGACGACGAAAGCTCAACGTAACACCACAATCGCGCACCCGAGCGAACTCGCCATCGATCCGTTGCGCACGCAGCTCACGGGACTACATCTGGGCTACGTGCTGCAACATTACGAGGCGTTGGCCACCGAGGCGGCGGCGCAGCACTGGTCGCATGTCGACTATTTAGCGAACCTGATCGAAGGTGAAGCGCATCAACGCGAGGATCGCAGTATTGCTCGGCGGGTCGCGCTCGCCCGTTTCCCGGTGCTCAAGACGCTCGATCAATTCGAATGGAATTGGCCCAGCAAGATCAATCGGCTGCAGATCCAGAATCTGTTTCGCCTGAACTTCATCGAAGAGCGAGCCAACGTGATCTTCCTCGGTGGCGTCGGGCTCGGCAAGAGCCATTTGAGTATCGCGCTCGGACATACCGCCTGTCTGCGCGGCTACTCTGTACTCTTCGCCACCGCGGTCGATATCATCAACTCGGTGAACGCCGCATACGCGCATGGCGGGCTCAAGCGTGAACTGCGCCGCTACGTCAAACCGCGCGTGCTCATCGTCGATGAGCTGGGATATTTACCCATCGATAAACAGGGTGCCGACGCGCTGTTCCAGATCATCAGTCAGCGGTACGAGCATGGCGCAACAATCCTCAGTTCAAATCGAGCGTTTAAGCACTGGGCCGAGATCTTCAACCACGACAGCACGCTGACCTCCGCGTTGCTCGATCGCGTCCTCCATCATGCCGAGACCGTCGTCATCGAAGGCAAAAGCTATCGCATGAAAGACCAGAGTGATCCTGAACCCACCACTTGATCATCTCGCCATGGTGAGTTTCAAACCGTCCGTTTTACTTGAAATTGACGCCGCCGCTGACACCCTCTTGCCCCCGCGAACTCTGATTCGTATCGATATCCAGCAGCCCCGCAAGATGGGTCGCACTGCTCCCGTCGCCGTCATAGACCAGTTCATATTCAAAGCTCTGGCCGCGCTTGCCCCGATGCGTCAGCAAGTATTCGAGATCGACCAAACGTTCAAGGTGGGCGCGCGCCTGCGTGTCGCTCGCGCCCGTCCACTCCCGCACTTCCCGCCGGCTGAACCGCACCGACTCGCGCGGCAACGGCTTGCCCTTCACCGCGCACACAATCTGCTCCAGCACTCGCCGCGTCACCGGCGGCAACTCGTCAAGACTGCGCCCCAAGACCTCATGCACCAGCGCGTTCGCGCTCGCAATATCGGCGACCATCACCTCGATGTACGCGAGCTCCGCTCCGGCGTGCCGCACCGTTTTGACCTCTCGCTGGTGCTGGTGCAGCAGCGCGATCGTGTCGATCAGGGTCAGGTACTTTTCATGATCACGCCGCATGCGCGTCTTGTCCGACAGGAACGTCAACTGGTCCGCAAACGGGTTCACCACCGCCAACGGTTTTAACAATCTTTGAGCGTTACGGTGTAACGCCAGAATTTGTTCCTTCTGCGTTTTCAGCTTCAAGCCGCCGAGCGTTCTCTTCTGCCGTTGCAGCCGATGAATCGCCTCGGTCTGCTCACGCCCTTCGTCCACCGTCAGAATCAGACACCGGTTCAATAACTCTTCATCGATCTCGATGGCGGTCGTCGTCAGCATGATCGACACCGGCCCTTCCACCCGGTATTCCTGCGTGACCAGGTTGCCCGTCTGCGCATCCTTGCCCGTGCTCGCAATCGTCAGTTCGCCATCGGACTGCAAGAGCTTGAGCGCATACGCCGCACGGCTCGCCCCCTCCTCCTCGCAGATCGCCAGCACCTTGTGCTTCAGGTTCGTCTCGCCCATATAGAACAGGCTCTGCCCCGTCATGGCGCTGTACTTGATCCGCTCCTCCTCCGGCACGAACGCCAGCACCGCGTCCATCAATGAACTCTTGCCCGCCGCGCTCGAGCTCTGGATCACCACCGCCAGCGGCGCGTCGAGTTTTCTGGAAACAGCCGCCAGATATCCCACGATCTTGTTCGTCTCCTCACCCACCACGCCACACGCGGCGAAGTCGGCCAGGATCCGCGCAAGCAGCTCCGGCTCGCGCAGCAACCCCAGCGCCGCGCGCTCGTCGGCCGCGCTCATCTGCACCCCGGTCGCGGGCGCAGCAGCCGCCCCCTGCAACATCTCCAGCTTCAGCAACATGCGCCCCAGATCGGCCTTCACCGTCTCTTCCTTTAGCCGCAATTCAGCCGCCGCTCGCGCCACGTAATTCGCCCGCGCTTTCGCGTGATACAGGTCGAACGTGTCGACGTGGAACCATTCGCGGCAGCTGGCCAGCACGTTCACTTTCAAGAGGCCCGCGGCCTTCGCATCAAACCCGCGCACCCGATACCGCACCGCGCCCAACGTGAACACAATCTCCGCGTCGCTCACCACGCATTCGAGAGCAAGTGCCGGCGCGGCAGGCGCAACGCTGGCCGCAACCGTTGCGATCTCCGGCGCTTCGGCTTGTGCCACGTCAGCTTGCGTCACTTCGGCTTGCACTGCCTCGGGTTCCGGCTCTTCTTTAGCCGCTAATTTAGCCACTAAGAGAGGAGCGGGGGCAGGCGCATCATCTCCGTTACCGCGTAACGCCTGGACTTCCTGAACGGCTGATTTCACCGCCATTGACGCCACGCTACGCACCGGCCCTTTCCCATTGCCCAGCCACTCGGCGCTACGGATCAGCACGCCTAAACTTTTCACCGCCGGGCTCACCTTCAGCGCGTATTCGTTCGCATCCAGCCCGTGCGGGAACCGCAACCGGTAACACCCGAACCCTTCTTCCATCAACCGCTCAGCCAGCTTCACCGCTGCCGCATCACCTGCTTCGTCCCGGTCATACGCAATCACCACGCGCTCAAGCCCCAGCTCGTGGATCAACGCCAGGTGATCCGCCGTGAACCCCTCCACGCCCCACGACGCCGTCACGTTCCGATATCCCGCGCACCAGAACGTCAGCGCATCGATCACCGACTCGCACAGGATCACTTCCTTCTGACCACGCAAGCCCTCGGCGTTGAACACGCCCCGGCGCGGCCCGGCCAGGTACAGGTGATAAGCCGTCCCCGCGCGCAGGCCCTCGCCAATCTTGCGCCCGTACAAGCCCGCAACGTGCCCCGCTTCGTCACGCCAGTTGAACACGATGCTGCCGTTCAAATGCTCATGCCCGCTCTCGCGGATCACGCCAATGTGCTGCAAGCGGCTGCGGATCGCATCGCCCGCACCGCGGTTCTTCAGCGGCAAACGCAAGCCCAGCGTCCGGTTCGCAAACCCCAATTTGAAGTGATCCGCCGCCCCCGCAATCCCGCGCTTCTCCAGATACGCAAGCGCCTCGGGCGAGCCCTTCAACGTCTGATGGTAATAGTCCACCACCTGGTCAAGCAGCGCCGCGTCGTCCGCGCTCACCGACACCGGCGACTCCAGCACCCGCACCGTCGAGCGCACCGGCCCGATAGCGGCTAAGGAAGGAATCCCCTCCCGCAGCAACTCCACCGCGTGCCGAAACGAGATCCCGTTCGCCTTCATGACCCAATCCACCGGTCCCCCACCGATCCCGCAGCCAAAGCAGTGCCACAGGTTTTTCAACGGCGTCACCACCAGAGACGGCGTGCCGTCAGCATGAAACGGACAGCGCCCACGCCAGTCCTTCCCCGACTTCGCCAGCTCAATCCCGTGCGCACGCACGAGCTGCTCGACCGACACCTCGGCCTTCATGCGCTCAAGCTCAGTTTCGGGAATACGGGCCATGGATCGTCCTTATGCTAAAAACCTGTCAATACTCTAATTGATAGAGTTAACAATACACTGTATAGTGGATTAATAGCAAGTCGGCTCAGAGGGGGTACTTAGAATGGCTGCATCTCTTTTTTCGCTGGGATGCGTTGATATGTCCGTCTTTGCTGAACGACTTCGCCTGTTGCGCTCCGCGAGACAGATCACCCAGGCGCGCCTCGCTGAGCTACTGGAAGTGAACCCTCGTGTCTATAACCGCTGGGAACGCGGCCTGGCAACGCCCCAGTTCGATACCGTCGTGCGGATCGCCGATATCTTGCAGATCACGCTCGATGAACTGGCCGGGCGAACGCCCGCTCCGGCCGAGCCCAAGATTCACAATCACGAGTTATTGAACCTCTACCAACAGGTGGACAGCTTGCCCGATGCCGAGCAGCAGGCGTTGATTCTGGTGATAGACAGTTTCGTCAGGAAGACGCAGGTTCAGAAGGTCATGAACCGCCGGCGATAGGCGGATCACGAAGCAGAGGTAGAAACCGTAAACGAAGCGCGGGCGATGAGTGCGCTAACACTCACCGCCCGCTGACCACCACCAACTCACTCAAGGAGTTGACCATGGCTAACGCCAATCATAAAGCAGCCGCTGGATTTCCTGAACGCTCCGTCAAGGTTCAGCAGTCTCTTCGCCAAGCCTGGCCTTCACACCTGAACAAGCCGCCCAAGCTTTACCCCTGGATCAAGCTCTCCGGGCTCTGGATTGAGCACGCCGGATTCCTCCCCGGCCAGCAAGTGCGCATCACCGTCGAACACGGCAAACTCATCATTACCGCCGCTTAAAACAACAAAGGGCCGCTGACGCGGCCCGTGCCACCCACTCGGTTTGTTCGGCGACGCCATCCGGCAGCTCGAAACCGGCATTGCTCTTTACGATCCGGCGCAGCAGGCGCTCTACCAGTCGATCACGGTCGACGATCCGCGCGTCGTGATAGTTTTCCAGTCTTGATATTTTTCAACAACCACGGCTGAAATGCCTGTGGCCGCTTCAGCGGCCACAGGTTTTACTTCACGCACACAAGACTTAATCGCCGCAGTACACTAAAAGACACTGTCCGCGACTATTCTGGACCAAACTGATAGGCTTTCTAGTGTCACCGTCATCAATTGAAATTTGCACTTCTATCTCTTGATCCTCGAATCGTTGAAGCTCTTGAATAAGCCCGCGAATCGATTTTCCGCGATATTTCCATTCCGGAAACTTCGGATTGTCCGTTTGCATACTATTTTCCTATATAGGTCAAATCAGCACCAAATGTTCCCAGCCGCGTATCTTTGGACATCAAATTCTGAACAGAATCGGCCATTTTCCATGCTCCTCCATTATGCCCGTCAATATCCCTAGTGATAAAACGATTCCCGTCTCGGTAAACGGCTTGACCATTTACCACTGCCGAGGTTTTGCTAAATCCAAGTGCTTCCGCGGCAGCCGTCGCCTCTTTTGTGGTCGCGTACACCGGACCAGACACTGCCCGAACGGCTGAGTTAACCGCGCCCGCCAAAGCACTGCTAACTTCTTTAACACTTGCCACCCCTAACAGGCTGCGGAAATACCTCACCCCGGAGTCACCCAAAAGGTCAGTTCAAACGTTGTTAGTGAAGACCCCACAACTGTGAGAAGCGATGCGCGGCGCGGATACCTTTACCGAGAATTTGTTCACGTTGCGTAAGCTGGAGGACTTTGTTCCAGCCGATCATCCGCTGCGCTCGATTCGCAAGATGGCCAACGCAGCATTGGCCAGGATGGATCGCTTGTTTGCCGGCATGTACGAGGCTGATATCAAAGGTGGGCGGCCCAGCATTGCCCCGGAGAAGTTGCTGCGCGCGATGCTATTACAAGTGCTCTATAGCGTTCGCTCGGAGCGCCAGTTGATGGAGCAGGTTCAATATAACCTGCTGTTTCGTTGGTTCATCGGCCTGTCGATGGACGATGCCGTTTGGGTGCCCACTGTCTTCACCAAGAACCGCGAGCGCCTGATCAAGCATGACGCGGTCATCGAGTTCTTCAACGAGGTTGTGGGCATTGCCGAGAAGAAGTGCTGGCTTTGCGGTGAGCACTTCAGCGTCGATGGCACGTTAATTCAAGCATGGGCCGGCCATAAAAGCTTTGTGCGCCGCGATGATGATCAGGACCCCGAAGACGGTGGGAGCTTCAAGGGTGAGACGCGCAGCAATGAGACGCATGAATCGAAGAGCGACCCCGATTCGCGGCTGTATCGTAAGGGCAAAACGGCAAGCGAGCTACGCTACATGGGCCACACGTTAAGCGATAACCGCCATGGGCTGATCGCCAGCGCCGTGGTGACGCTGGCCGATGGCTATGCCGAGCGCGAAGCGGCCAAAGTGATGATCAACGATGCCCGCCAGGCGCTTGGCGATCCGACGCGCGAGATCACGCTGGGGGCGGACAAAGGCTATGACGCGGCAGAGTTCATCGAGGCTGCAAGACCATGAAAGTCACGCCTCACGTGGCGCAAAACAACTCAGGCCGCCAGTCGGCGGTGCCCGAGTCAATCGCCCAGAGTGCGGGCTATGCGGTTTCCCAGCAAAAGCGCAAGCTCATCGAACAAGGTTTCGGCTGGGCTAAGAGCATCGGCGGTATGCGTCAAGTGATGGTGCGCGGCTTGAAGAAGGTCGATCAGATGTTTGTGCTGACCATGGCCGCGTACAACCTCGTGCGCATGCGCACCTTGGGAGAGATCCGGCCGTTGCAGCCGCTGTGAGCCAAAAATGCCCAAGAGAGCGTCATAAACAGGTCCGAAAACCGAAATTAACCGGTCCGCATTTCAAACTATGAGAAATTCCCCGCTGAAAATTCTGATTAAGCTCACGGCTCAGTAAAGTCGGCCTCTATTTCCGCAGCCTGCTAAGCAAACACTTGGCCCACCTGTCGAAATGCAGCCGCTGCTGTCAAGTTTTGGCGGTCCACCCAGCGCCATATCCGTAAGTGCCGACTTTTCAGAGCAGGCCGCTAACCCTGTCGGATCGCTGAAGTTGATCGGGTTATTGCCCGCATACGCATACCAGTTCAGGTCATCCGCGTACCCCACCGGATCCGTCTGCAGGAACCTCCCCAACGTCGGCGAGTACATCCGGGCCTTGTAATAGTACAGCCCCAACGGTGCCAAATACTGCTGCCCCGTATACCCGAAGCGCGATGCCGGCGTCCCAGCAGTCTCCCCGAACGGCCCATACGCCTGGCTGCCCGTCGTCGCGCCGGTCACATTCGCCAACGCCACAATGCTGCCCTGCTGGTTTACGTACAGCCAGCTCCTTGCGGCCGTACCCGTACCCTCGTACTGTACCAGCGGCGCATCCACTCCCGGGCCGAATACAAAGCGTCGCGTCAACTGGCCCGCGCCGTTGTACTCACCTGCCAGGTTCTTCCCGTCGTACATCAGGTTCGTGTCCGTACCATTCACCGTAGTCCGCACCAACCGGCCTTCCGGATCATAGCCAAGCGTCGCGCTCGTGCCCGAGCGGCTCGCCGTCTTCATCCGGTTATCCAGATCGTAGACATATGTCCACGCCCCGTCGCCGGTCAGGTTGCCATTACCGTCGTACGTCACCGCCGTTCCCGCTGCACTCGTGTACTGGTTCAACGCGTTCGACGCATACGCAGTACTCGCCGCCGAAGGCGTCCACCCATACCGGTTATTCGTCACGCTCGCCTGCTTGATTTCCCCAAGCTGGTTACGTGTGAAACTCGCGAGCCAATCCTCAGCGCTGCTCGTGAAACGGTGGTTCAGGTTCGCAAGCCACCCCAGCCCGTCATACACCACCTCCGTGCGTGTGCCATTGCCCAACTCCACCAAGGTCCGACGGTTTAGCGTGTCATAAGTGTATTTCGCCAGGCTCTGTGTGCCGTTCTCCAGCATCTGCATCGGACGACGATAGCCGTCGTACGTAGTTGCCACGTGAAAGCCGTCCGGCCAAATAATGTCCGTCAGGTTTCCCGCCGCATCATGGCTATAGCGCAACGTTCTCCCTGCCGCACTCGTCTGCGTCAGCTGGCCCAGTCCGTCGTAGCTGTTCGTTACAGTGTGGCTACCGTCACTGAACTGGGACCCAGCCTTCAGCCCGCGCAAGTCGTAGCTGTACTGCACGTTGCCCACCGCGCCCGGAAACGTGCGCGTCACCAACCGGTCCAGTGAATCGAAGCTCTGCGCGATCGTCTGGCCATCGCGCTTTCTTAGCGCGACTAAGTTGCTGTTTGCGTCCCACGTGTACTGCTCATAGTTATTGCCGTCGCCCATCCCCGGCTGGCCGTTTAGCGGATAGTGCGTTCGGTACAACCGGTCGTGGCCATCGTAGAGGTTAACCGTGGTGTTGCCTTTTGCGTCAGTGGTCAGTCCAACCGTCCCGTTTGGGTTATAGACGTAGCTCACGTAGCTCTGCTCAAGCCCCGTCCCCACCGCCTTCCGGATGCTCTTCACGCTGTCGTCCGCGTTGTACGCCATCTCGGTCAGCCGGTTGCCGCCATCGGCCGCACTCATGGAACGCGTGACCCGGAAGGCGCGATGATGATCGTCGTACGTCGTGTCCGTGATAGGCGTCGGCGCGACCTCGACCGGGCACGTGCTCACACTCGCGGTTTTGGCCGGACCCCAGACGCGCACAACATCGCCCATTGCGTTGTAACGCTTGCACGTCACCATGGCGCCACCGGCTACTGTGACGCCACGGCTGATTTCGCGGCTGTCGGCGTCGTAACCAATAACCTCGTCGCCGCCGAGCAGGTTTGCGTTAGTGCGGGTCACGTTGCCACGCTTGTCGTAGGTATTCGTGACAGTCGCGACGCCGTCACGCTTACTGGTGATCAATCGCCCCTCATTGTCGAAAGTCGTGACGGTCTTGACCGCCAGACCGTCTGCGTCCTGAGTCGTGGTCGCTGGTGTGAAGTCAGCCGCGTAGCTTATAGTGGTTGCGGTGCTTCGCGTAGCGTCAATATTTTCGGTGACACGGGCCGGCCGGTAGAGGTAAGTGGGCAGCGTACCCGGGAGTGTGACGGACTCGTAGGTGATGCTTGTCGTGGGCGCCACGCCGCCTACCGCTGGCCGGATGACCTTTTGCAACGAATAACCCGAATATACATTCGTAGTGACCTGGCCTTTCGCGTCCGTTGCTGTCGACAGAGTCTCCCAGCTCGGGTCATAGGTGAAGCGCTGTGTCAGTACTTGATCGCCAGTGCCGACACGGGGAAACCGCGATATTGTCGCGATCTGATGCGTACAGCCTTTGGCCGGCTTGTTCGCTCTCAAGCAGCTAGCGTCGTCGTACGTATATTCCGTTCGGTTGCCTTCAGGACGGGTCTCACGGACCAAGCGGTTCTGGCCGTCATAGTCCTTGATTGTCCAGTTGCCCATAGGGTCTGCCAGCTGCAGCAGATTTCCCTCGGCATCAATGTAATCCGTGCGACTCGATCCGCCCGGGCCCACTTCTTCGCTACGCGAGCCGGCGAAGTAGTAGTTAAACAGGTTACCTGCGGCGCTGGTTTGCGTCTGCACCCGGTCGAGCGTGTCATAGGTGTTACTGACGACGGGAGTGCTCGGAAAGCCAGCCTGATAAAATTTCGTCATCCGTCCAGGTTGATCGTATTCGAAACGCGTGGCGAAGCCATCCGGATCAGTCTCGCTGATGAGATTGTCGTTGCCGTCGTAGGCATAGCGGACTGTCTGCTGCGGGCTGCTGACGCTTTGCAAACGGTTATTCGCATAGGTCAGGGTCAAGCTGCGACCTGCATGGTTTTTCACGCCGGTGAGTTGATTTCCACTCCAGACGAAAGTCGTTATCTTGCCATCCGGCTGCAAGTAGAAACTGACCTTGTCGATGTTGAAGGAATAGTACGCTCCACTGACGGCCCTATACATCATCCGATTGGCGCCATAACTACTGTCCAGATATGCACCATTGCCGGGCGGTGCACTGAAGCTGCCATCGGGCAGTCGTGCGAACACCTCGCTGTTAAGACCAAACGTCACGATTCGGGTGTTGTCTACCAGTTGATCCCCGAACCAGCGTTGAGCCACCACGGCACTGAGGAATTTTTCCGCCGGAGCAGCCGGATCGCTCAGCAAGTCGAGAGACGCCTTATGCTCAACGATAGTTCCCACCGCATCAAGTGCGAGCCGGTCGCCCATCCCAATAAAGCCGTCTGACGCAGTACGCAGCCGAATGTCGTAGTTGTGCGTCCACCCCTTTCCGAGTACGCCACTCTGATTCTTCATCCCGCTGCTATAAAGACGCTGGAAGCTCAAGCTGTCCGGCCAATCGCCATAGCCGGTTTTGACGTCCTGATGTTCATAGAGGAAATTGCCATGCACCATGTCGATTGGGTCGCCAGCTTGCGAATCCGGCCCATGGACATTAGTCTGTTTTTGCTCGGACTGTGAATTCGCAATTGTCTGAATGTTGTTCGCGGCCGGGGTACTAGGTATTGTGGGTTTGCCACCCGAAAGCCCGCCACTGATAGTCGAGCCGAGCAGCCGCACATTGCCGGTACCGAGGACAAAGTAGCCGACACCCTTCCAACGGTTTTCTATCAACTGGCAGTTACCCGGAATTAGTAGCCGATATCCCTGGTTCAGATAGTTCTGGAAGTTTCCAATATGCGCCTGACAGTTGACGAGCGCGGGCTGGATCAGACTCGCGTAGCGACCGCCGCCAGTGTTGTAGATTGTTTGCCCTTGACTCTGAGCCATGTCGAGCAGCTTGACCGTCGACACCGCTGACACACCCGAGGTCTGATTGACTGCAGTCGACTCAAGGATCGACAAATGCATTCCGTTGCTGTCGAACACCGCCTTTTCCAGGTTCGCGTCTCCAGCCATCTGGACGGTCGAGCTCATGTTGCTTGGCAGGTCGACGTACGCGCCATCGTCGAAGCCCGCGATGCCGACCTGGTGCTGCTGGACCGAGTACGCATTTGCCAGACGATCGGTGATCGAAGCGCTAGCCGTCGTCTGCGACACCCATTGCGCACCCATTACACCAAGGCTCGCACCGAGCACTGGTTCGCTGTTATCTGCATTGCCGGCCGCGCGGACGTTCTCCAGATACTTGAGATAGTTTTGTGACAGCCCGCGACCGGTCGGTCCCCAGCCGTTGACGATCAGGTAGGTACCACCGCCCTTGATACGCTGATCGAACGCATGGTCGGAGTCGTCGCTAGTATACGCGTTGTGCCACACGACAAAGCTCACTACACTGTCCGCCCCAGGCGCGACCGGGCTTCCCGGCGCGCCGATCGCCTGCCCCTCAAGTTTGAGCACGGGCTGGTTCGACGAGTTGTACGTGATCGTCAGGCGTTTGCCGTAAATCGCGTCGGACGTGAAGGTCTGGTCAATGCCCTGATAAACCACGCGCACCGTTGGCTTGAAACCCACCGGTATATCAACCCACTCCTCGGTATTCCAGCGGGTGTCCAGCAGCGGATTTTGAGTTTGACGGACGGCCCCGCCGAAGAACGGAGTGATCGCTTTGCCGCCGATGATATCGCTGAGGGTCGCGGTCGGCTTATTTTTGCGGATCCAGGTCGCGAGGCTGGTGGCAGCGCTCTGAAGGTCCGAACGTATGCCGGTGCGATTCAGACCGCGCACGAGATCGGGAGTGATCGTTGCGCCGGCAGTCGCATTCTTTAGAAACGCCGCCGCGTTATAACCGGCCGCAACATTTAAGTCTACGCCGGACTTGACTGTGTGTGGCTTATAGCTGGGATCGAACGTGTACCAGGTACCGCCGATATTGGCCTTGACCCACAGATGCTCGATCGAGATGTCTGTCATCGCGGCCTTCAGTCCCGGACAGTTGCCTGCCTGGGTCGCGTTAATACTGTAGACCGGGATCTGGGTCTGCCCCATCAGGTTAAGCACCGCGCACGTGTTGTCCGACGACACGCCGTACCAGTCCGTGAACTGCTGCGCGCTGAGCTTGATCACACCACGCACAAACCGCGCGTCGTATCCCGACGTGCGCAACAGCGACACCATCAACTGCGCCTGGTCGAAGGCACTGCCCTGGTTATCAAGCACCGCACCGAGAGCACCTTTATGAATGCCCCGCACAGGATCGATTTCAATGTTGTTTCGAACGAATTGATAGATCAGGTCCGGATGGTAGCGCAGTGCACGTGCAAGCTCGTCGATCGACGCGGGTCCCGGAGGTGCGTCATTGCTGACAACACCGTTAGCGCCGGAACTGCGGAGCAATCCTTTCTTCGATTGCTCGAAGTTCTGCAGATGCACGTCTTCAGATGCAGCGCGCGTACGTTTGAGGTCGAGCTTCGCGAGCGTTTCAATAGCGCCATTACCGTTGATGCCTGCCGGCATATCACGGGCCACTTGGTCGTCGTGCGCCGCGGCGTCAGCTTCGGAAACCGGCGCCATGAGTGCTCTGAGGCTATTCGGCTGCGGCGCAAATTCCTCACCTGACTGCGTCTGGCCAGCCCGCAATAGCCTCGGCTTGGACGGTTCGCGGCCGCGACGGATTGATGGCTGCTGCTGAGTTTGCGGAGTATTCGCGGCAGCGGCGCTGTCGACGACGGCAGGCGTGGTGTTGGAGAACTGAACGTTGCCCGCTTCAGCTGTGCTCACAAACAGAGTGAGAAGGCTCAGGAGAGTATTGATCAGAGCGGGACGGACTGATTTACGTATGCGATTAGTACTGCGACTGGTCGCAAAATTACCTACTGATGCGGCATCGGGCATCGAAATCTCCTCGAAAATTGTTTTTTTGGCACGCTGTTCGCTGCTGCGCGAATTTGCGCGCGCAGTGCACCCTTCCCGGGTAAAAAGGAAAGGTTTACTATTTAGGTAAACGAATCAATAGGAACCGAAATCAGACTGCAAAAAGCCGAATGCGTGTACAAGGCTCCGGGCAGCGCTACTGATCCATCAAGCTTATTTTCCGGCCGGTGCAGTCATGACGTCGACTAGGACGGCGCACTACTGACAACACTGGTTCGGTTACCGGCGGTGTCATAGCTATATGTGACGGTAGTAGTCTTGACACCGTCGCTGTATGCGACCTTGGTTAGCCGTCCCAGTGCGTCATAGGTGTAGTTAGCGTTGCTCGCGGCAAACGTCACTGTTGAAAGCGTCAGCAATGCGACGCTCGCCACGAGACCGGCCGCGTGCAAAACTCTCTTGTGCATCAAGTGACTGTGAACCGCATCAGGCCGCCCGCCCGATTTTCGTTCTGATACGCCTATTCTCATGCACATTTCGAAATCCCCTTTTTTAATTT
This sequence comes from Caballeronia sp. SBC1, assembly GCF_011493005.1. Lineage (NCBI taxonomy): Bacteria > Pseudomonadati > Pseudomonadota > Betaproteobacteria > Burkholderiales > Burkholderiaceae > Caballeronia > Caballeronia sp. SBC1. Next base: position 144,853 of record NZ_CP049158.1, on the reverse strand, counting down.
CTGTTGGTCGTAACGTTCACCGGATCTGAAAGCGCGAGCCACACTCTTATTAATGCACCGATGCCTTACCTATTTTGGGTAGCGTTACTTGCCTGAGAGCGTCTCGACATATTCTCTCTGTATCGCTAAATGCCGGCCGATCTTACATACTACCTACCAGCCAATCAACGCCTATTTCGACGACCCACTGGAAATCCAAACTGCGTCAACAACAACGGAGATAAAGTGTCGCAAACGCTAAAAAATATTGCCAACCGGACCAATACCGTTCAATGCTTTAAATCGTTTTGTAGAGCGATGCATAAAACATATGTAGTGCATATTATCTATCTCAATAAATTTGTCAGATCGTTTTACTGAATAGCACATCGATTAGATGGCCCCGCTGTCACGGCGCGAGGGCTGGTATTTAACGGCCGCAACCGTCTATGAAAAGATAGATCGCAGATCATCTTGAAATACCCTGTGGAGTGAGGGGCGAACAACAGAAAATGACCAAATACATAGCAAACTATGAAAATATCAAAGGCAGGAAAGCAACGAGGCTTCACCCTGCTCGAACTGCTGGTGGTTCTGGTGATCATCGGATTGCTCGCGGGAATCGTCGGTCCACGACTGTTTGCCAATGTGGACAAGTCGAAGGTGACCACGGCAAAGGCGCAAATCAGCGTTTTGAGCAAAGCAGTTGAGCAGCTGCGGCTGGACATCGGCCGTTACCCGTCCGCACAGGAAGGATTGGCCTTGCTTTCTTCCCCGCCTGCCGACGGCACTCCGGGCTGGAGTGGACCTTATTTAACCAAGGCTGTGCCACTGGATCCTTGGGGCATGCCGTACCACTACGTCTATCCCGGGAAGCGCAATCCGGATTACGACATTGAGTCATACGGTGCGGACAAGAGGCCGACAGGTGCGAATGAGAATGCGAATATCCATAACTGAGCTTGGCCCCTTTCCCCCGGCGTCTTCGAGTGAGCAATTCACGCTGTGACAAAATTCGTGTTGCTCGGACTGAACTCAAGCGGTGAACTGCAGCAGTTCGACCTACTCGCTTTGAATAAAGATGAGGCTCAGCGAGAGGCCGCCCAGCGCGCAAGGCAAGCCGACGTGCAGGTAGTAGAAGTCTGTGCCGCCCGCGCCGGCAAGGCAGGGTTCTCCCGTCAACATATGTCACTTGCTCGTATGTTTCGGCGGAGCCGCTTCGATCTATCGCTGTTTGTCTATGAACTGCTGGCGTTGCTGCGCGCAGGGCTAGCTCTGACCGAGGCACTCGAAACGCTAGACGAACGCCGACGGCAAAACCAATCTGGAGCAACGGAAGAGAAAGGGCACTATGTGCTGTCTGAATTGATTCGCCTAATGCAGCAAGGAAAATCATTCTCAGTTTCATTAGCCGCACATCCGGACTGCTTTTCCGCGTTATTTGTGGCCATGGTGGCGGCAAGCGAGCAGACGGGCGGCATGACACAGGCGCTCGAGCGATATCTGCAATACGACGGTCAAGTAAGCCTTGTACGACAGAAAATCATTGCGGCCTCGCTGTATCCGGTGATGTTGCTGATCACGGGAATGGCCGTCGCCTTCTTCCTGCTTTGGTTTCTGGCGCCGCGCTTTGGACATGTATATGAGGGCATGACACATGCGGAGCTACCGTTGATGTCGCAGTGGCTGATCAACTTCGGGCTGTTTGTCAGTGACCACACACTAGCGTCGCTCGTCTGCCTGACCACCATGCTCGCAGGCATCGCCGTGCTAGCGATGCGTCCGACAGCCCAGCAGCGATGCCTCGTGCTGCTTGGGCGCATCGCATGGATAGGCGCAATGTTGAAGCTGATGCAACTGGCCCGCTTCTATCGCTCGCTAGGAATGTTGCTGCAAGGCGGCGTTGCGTTGCTCCCCTCTCTTGCAATGACGCGTGAGTTGTTACCTCTCACGCTTCAGGCCGGCCTTACGCGGTCAATGTTGAGCATTGCGCAAGGTAAGAAGATGAGCCAGAGCCTGGAACAGGAAAGCCTGATGACTTCGATTGCCCTGCGCCTGTTGCGTGCCGGCGAGCGAAATGGCCAGATCGCTGGAATGCTGGAGCAAGCGGCAATGTTTCACGAGCGTGAAATCACCCAATGGGTGGATCGGTTCGCCCGTCTTATTGAGCCCGTTCTGATGCTGATAATGGGGCTGGGAATTGGCTCGATCGTCGTTCTACTCTACTTGCCTATTTTTGATCTGGCAGGGAGCTTGCAGTGATCGATCAAGATACGATTCCACTTGCAGACTTCACGCGGCATGCCTCACTCATAGCGCAGGCGAAACAACTCGCGCTAGCCGATGGCGCGCCGATTCTGACCGTGCTGGAGAAACTTGGGAAGTTTTCTCCCGACGAGATGTTGCTGTTCGCCAAAAGTGAAAGCGGCATGCCGGTTCAACACCTTGCGGAGATGGAATTGTCAACGCCGGACTTCTCGGTGTTCAGTTACTCCGACTGCCTCAGGCAAAACTGTGTTGTTCTATCCGGTGCAGCGGAATTCGGAGATAACATTGGCGGTGACGAACCCAGACGGATCTTCGTCTGCGACGATCCATGGAACAGCGCGCTGATCTCACTCGCGAGTTATCGACTGCCGGGTTACTTCGATCTGGCTTTCGCTCATCCGCTCGAACTCAAGGCACTGCTCGCTCGTTTTGGCAATGATCAGGAGGCGCTGTCTCAATTGATCCGGCTGGACAGGGCGAAGACAGAAACACTAAATTTCGAAGAGATTTCTCTCACGTCGATCGCCGGCGACGAAAGCCAAGTAGTGCGGCTGGTGAATTCGACGCTATACGACGCACACAGCAACCGTGTCTCCGACATCCATTTCGAAAACTCCCTGCGCGGGCTAACGATCAAATATCGGATCGACGGTGTAATTTCCACCGCACGCACGCTGCCGGATTCTGGTCTGGCTGAGCAAGTAGTTTCACGTTTGAAGGTGATGGCGGAATTGGATATCGGCGAAAAGCGGGTTCCACAGGACGGACGGTTTTCGGTGTCACTGCAAGCTCGCGAAGTTGATTTTCGCGTATCGATAATGCCTGGCCTCTTCGGTGAAGATGCCGTATTGCGCATTCTGGACCGACAGTCTCTGACAACCGATATGGCGCAACTGAATCTGGACATGTTGGGTATTGATGAGAAGACCAGCCAAGTCATGCGGCGACTGGCGAATCAGCCGTACGGCATGCTACTTGTTACGGGGCCGACCGGCTCCGGCAAAACAACCACCCTATACGCAACGCTTTCGGAGATCAAACGCGGCGACGACAAGATCATTACCATCGAGGACCCGGTTGAGTATCAACTCGAAGACATCTTGCAAATTCCGGTGAACGAGAAAAAAGGGCTAACGTTCGCACGCGGGCTACGCTCGATTTTGCGACATGATCCCGATCGGATCCTGGTGGGCGAAATTCGGGATCGAGAGACGGCCGAGATTGCGATCCAGGCCGCACTGACCGGTCATCTGGTTTACACCACGGTTCATGCAAACAATGTGTTCGATGTGCTGAGCCGTTTCCGGCATATGCAGATTGATCCATATAGCTTCGTGAGCGCGCTCAACGGCGTGGTCGCGCAACGGCTCGTACGGCTTGTCTGTACTCACTGTGCAGCGCCGTTCACGCCAGACGACGTGCTTCTGCAGGATTCCCGCGTAACGCGCGAATTGTTATCGGACGGCCATCTAATGAAAGGTGCTGGTTGTGCCCATTGCCGCGGCAGCGGTTATCGCGGCCGGCGCGCCTTGGCGGAAGTCCTCGTGCTGGACGACGACCTGCGTGATGCCATCCTTCAACAGGTCCCGGCAACTCAATTAAAAGAAATGGCGCGTCAACGCGGCATGCGCTTTATGCGCGAACAAGCCGTGGATGCAGTGCGGCTGGGTCAGACCACGCTGGAGGAGATTAATCGTGTCACGTTTACGGGCTAGCCTGCTGACTCATCTCGCTCGAAGCATTCGCACACTCCGTGCAAAACTCAGCCGTCCGGAGCGTTTGCTGATTTACCTCAGCCGGGGCGGATTGGCAGTCTGTGTAGCGAAAGGCCGATTCCGGCCCGTGGTACGAATTAAAGCCATCTTGCCCATCGCCACGCGGGACTGCGATGACACCGACGGCGCCACGGCGGCCCTGGATGCCTTGACCGAATGGCTGAAAGTGCATCCGGTCCAGGGAGTGATCGAATGGGTCATTGGCATCGACTATGTCCGTTATCTCTTGTTGCCGTGGGATGAGCGTCTCTCCAGCAGCCCATTTTGCCTCGCGCTGGCAGCGGCGCTATTCGCGCAACAGTTCTCCGGAAGCGACGTTTCGTTTTCTGCATACCAGCTGCGATTCGCTCGCCTCGCGTTTGGTCGCCCGCGACTGACGGTACTGATTTCGAGCGAATTACTTTCCGAACTCAACGAATTTGCGTCGCGCCACCGCTACCGCTCCAGGCGGATAACCCCGGCGTTGAGTGTGGTCTGGGACAGCCTCTTTGCCCGAGTGAAAAACGGTGCCGGTGTGCTTGCGCTTGTCGAGGGACAGCGTCTGCTACGCGTGAGCTATGACCGCGGACAATTTACATCTGTATCGGTCCAGCCCTTCTGCGAAGAGCAGACGCCAGTCATCCCAAGCGACATTACGTACCTTTTCCCGCCGCGGAACATAGCTGTGCCGGGGGGAGAAAATTTGCCTCTGCAAGACCCAATTTCCGGCGATGACGCGCGCTTCGCATACGCACTCTGCGGGGTGCTCTGAACGGCTCGTTTGAACTGGGATTTCGCCCAGCGTCGTTGGTGGACTCAACCGTGGGCGGCAATCTGGGTAGTTGCGCTATTGGGTTGCGTTCATGCCCTCTGGTGGCGGCATGATCGTAAGCGCGCAATTTCGCACACCTAGCTTGCGTTGTTAAGAAGGCTCACGATTGCGTCCGCAACCCAACTTTGCGGACGCAATCCATGACAGAAGATGACCTCAGTTTTTTGCCCTTACGCGTGACGCGTGTTGGTGTCGGCGGCAAACGAAGCTTCGATCCGGCGGACAAACGACGGCTGGTCGAAGCCTGTATGCGGCCCGGTGCCTCGTTATCGGGCCTTGCCCTGAAGGCTGGGGTGAACGCCAACCAGTTGCATAAATGGGTTCGCGCGCGTGAACAGCCCCAGTCCCTAACCTCCCACGACGGACCGGTTGCAGCGTCAGCTTTTATTCCTGTGGTCGCAATCGACGAGCCGACAGCAGTCATGGCATCCGCGCCCGCGTCGCACCGTGCCACCCGAGCGGAATCATCCTGCGTTTCTCCACGCTCAACCCGACTGGCACGGCTGTCTGCCCACCTGCCCAACGGCGTGAAGCTCGAGCTCGAATGTTCAGCAGAGGACGTGGCAATCGTCAATGCGATGGTTACCGCATTGGGAGCGCGTTGATGTTTCGCTTCGAAGCAGACCTGACGGTCTTCCTGCATCGCGAACCGATCGACTTCCGGGCCGGCATCAATAGTCTCGTGACGCTTGTCGAGCAGTCCATGCAACTCGATCCGTTTGCACGCGCCGTGTTCGCCTTCCACAACCGCAAACGCAACCGGGTCAAACTGTTGTTCTACGATCGCAACGGTTTCTGGATGATGTTGAGGCGCCTCGAAGAAGACCACTTCGTCTGGCCACGACGGCAGCAGACCGTAGTCAAGCTGACAAGCGAGCAGTTGCACTGGCTCCTGGATGGCATCGACATTGATGCTGTGCGCCGCCACCCGGTACGGTCGTACCATCACGCCAGTTGAGCATTGCGCGTCACCTGTGAGCATCGGCTGGCCTGTTACAAATTCCCGTAAACCCATCGCGCGCGCGACTTCGTTATCGTGGAGGCATGAACGAGGACGACTTCTCCCGATTGCCGCCGGCCGCCCAGGCCTATATCCGTGAACTCGAGACACGCAACCGGCAATTGGGCGAACGGATCACTCAGCTCGAAGAGCAGTTTCGCCTCGCGCAAAGCAAGCGATTCGCCCCAAGCAGCGAGAAGCTCAAGGATCGCGTCTTCGACGAGGCCGAACAGATCGCCGGCTGCGAGTCCGACGACATGGACGCCGGCGTTACTGACGACGCGTTTGTGCTCCCCGACACGGGCCTGCCGGATCCGCCGGCACCCACGAGAAGCAAACCGGGACGTAAGCCTTTACCGGCGCACCTGCCACGCCAACGCATCGAATATGACCTGCCCGAGAGCGCGAAGGTATGTCCGTGCTGCGCGCACGCACTGCACCGCATGGGTGAAGAGCTTAGCGAACAGTTGCACATCGAAGTAAAGGCGTCGGTGCTCCAGCACGTGCGCTTCAAATATGCGTGTCGCCACTGCGAACGCCACGCCGAGCGCACGCCGGTCATCACGGCACCGATGCCGGCCCAGCCATTGCCGGGCAGCAACGCCAGTGCGGCGATGATCGCCACGGTCACCGCGGGCAAATACGTTGACGGAACACCGTTATACCGGATGGCCCATGCGCTGGCGCGCGCGGACATCGAAGTCGGACGCGCTACGCTGGCGAACTGGATCATCCGGCCTGCTGAGTTGCATTACAGCCGTGTGTACGAGGCGCTGCGCAAGACATTGCTGTCGCAACAGCTGATTCACGGCGACGAAACAACGGTACAGGTGCTCAAGGAACCGGGCAAAACCGCCCAGAGCACCTCGTATATGTGGGTGTACCGTAGCGCTGAAGACTGCTCCGAACCCGTCGTGCTGTTCGACTACCAGCCGGGGCGCGCACAGCAATATCCCCAAGCGTTCCTCGCGGGCTACAAGGGCCTGCTTATGACCGATGGATACGCCGCTTGGCGCACGCTCGAAGGTCCGACCCACTTCGGCTGCCTCGCCCACGCGCGCCGCACATTTGTTGATGCCTTCAAGAGCATGAAGAAACCAGGCGGGCGTGCAGCAGATGCACTGGAATACTTCAAGGCGCTCTACCAGGTCGAAACACTCGCAAAGGGGGATCTGCCCGAAAGCGAGACGCGCGTCGATTACACCTTCCGGCTGCGCCAGCAACACAGCGTGCCGCTGCTCGAATCCTTCAGGAAATGGCTTGACGAACTGGCACCCCAGATCCTTCCTGAGAGCCTGCTGGGCAAGGCGATCTCCTATACACGCAATCAGTGGACGTACCTGAGCCGCTACGTGAACGATGGGCGTGCCCCAATCGATAACAACGTGATCGAGCGCGACATCAGGCCATTCTGTACCGGCAGATCCTCATGGATGTTCAGTGACACGGTTGCTGGTGCGAAGGCCAGTGCCATGATCTACAGCTTGATGCTCACGTGCCGAGCGTGCAACGTCGAACCTTATGCATACCTCGTACGGGTACTCAGCGAATTGCCGCAACGGGCATTAGACGCCGATGTTAGCGACCTGCTGCCGTTTAACTTCTCGAAGCCTACGACTTGACCGCGTAACAACGCTTGGCCCAACCACCGTATTGACGCGACCGTTGCCACGCGGTCACGTTGGTCCCGTGTGCCAGATCGAGCGCTTACGCATGATCTTCTACAGCAGCGTGAACAAATAATAGAGAAAGCTGAGGAAGCGTCTCACCGTGCGGCATTCCGTGTGCGTCCCGTTTCTGTTCCTCCACCTGCCGCACTCAACCTGGTATTTGCGGAAATGCGCTATCCGTGGATCGATGTACTAAACAGCCTGCAACATGTAACCAAAGCGGGAGTTGAATTAATCACGCTGGAGCCAGACGCTGGCGCGGTCCGTCGTGTGAATATCACTGGGGTAGCAGATCAGCCGAAAGATGTGTTCGACTTGATGGCGGCGCTGCAGAGCGACCCCTCGTGGTCTTCGGTTGAACTCGTCAGCCAGACCAGAAACGACGACGCGGGGTTACCACAGGTCAACAGTTCGATACTGCCAGGGCTGCCCACAACCTCGCGGCGTAGTGTTTCCTTCTCGCTCATAGCTGAATGGGGACGACCATGAACTGGAAAAAGCTCCGGAGAATAGTCTCCTGGCACATCGCATGCGTCTTGGACTGGTTCAAGTGGCAATACACCATCGCAGCAGGGCTTGTGCTCTCGTGGGCGACGTTGATCTGCGCAATCGACTCTCCGCTGCACGCAGATACTCAGCTGATGACATCGCGGCTGGCTCCGCACGTCGCCTTTGAACGGGCAAAGCCCCGCTCGGCCAAACTGGACTCATCGGCGCCGCGCGATTTGGCACGTGATTTCGCGGCCTCGCTGCCTGAATTTAAGGAGCACATAGCACAGCTTCGTGCGTTGAATTCGCTGGCGGAAAAAAATGGCGTCGTCATTACGCGCATCGATTACCGGTACGAACAGTTGCCCGCGCTGCCGATCAGGAAGCTCGCCTTACGCATGGATGTGAGGGGAGACGAAGCGCAGCAACAGTCGTTCTTGCGAACGACGCTAAACACGTTTCCAAACTTGTCGGTCGCGCGTCTCGCGTATGCGAAGAATGCAGATGGAGCCGCCAAACTGGATCAAAAACTGGACCTCAATCTGTACTACCGGCTGCTCCCTAAGGCAGCTTCATGAAGCTGACTGTTTCAAAACCGGTGCAGTTGGTATTGATGGCGACAGTGGTCGGCTCGATCTTCTTGCTACTTCGAGCTGAACCTGTCGAACTGCCACTGCCCCCCCTTGCGCGGACGTCGTCCATTAGGGAAAGGGACACCGCTGCCTCGAAAACCTCTGACCGAGACGACCTGCCGTGGACTCGGCCGGTGCTGCCCGATCCCGTGCCACCCGAGCCGACCGCTCAGCAAGCGTCAGGAATGCCCCCTCTTCCGGGTGCGGGTGTTACCGCAGTCGCGGGCTCTACGCCACCGCTGCCCCCGCTTCCGGACGCAATGAGGCAACCGGACGTGGTTTATCTCGGCCGGATGATCAAGGACGGCAAGGTCCAGGTCTTTTTTGCATCGAACGGCGATCCAGTCGTCTTGAGCGCCGGAGAAGTGCTAAACGGCATCTGGCGCATTCAGGAGATCACGCCAACCGATGTCACGCTTCACCACTTGCAAACCGGGGAAACGCGGCTTATTGCGACAGGCGGCAGCGCCGACACGCATCCGACGAGCGCCGCGCCGACTCAGGTCGGCCACCGCTTCCTCGCGAGCCAACCTACACAACGGCAACAGCCCGACTAACAGGCAGACGGATGAGTAATGAGCAGCTTTGGCAGCAGCGTTTCTGCGCGCACGCAGTCGGTCATGTGCAACGGCCAGTGCTGGCGTTGTGCGTTGGTGCGATTGTATTCAGCATCGGCGGGTGTGCCGGCTACAGTGATTGGCGGGACGGAGACAAGCTGATTAAGGAAGGTAAGGTTAGCGAAGGCTTGGGGAAAATGCAGCAGGCATCAGCAGAGAATCCGGAGCAGTACCGGATGAAGTTCATCGCCCAGCGTGACCGCCAAATGCAGTCGATCATGCAAAAGGCCGCAGCAGCACGCTACGACGAGCATGCCGACGAAGCGCTGGCCGCATATCAGGATGTGCTGCATTACGACCCACAGAATACCGAGGCATTGCGTGGCATTGGGTTGATCGCACGCGAGCAGCGCGAAAAGACTGAAATGGACGAGGCAAGATCCGCGATCGGCAAGAGCGATGCCGCCACTGCCAGGCAATTGCTCAATGCCATCCTGTCTGAAAACCCCAGCCATATGCAAGCGCGCCAGATGTTGCAGCAGATCGACGCGCAGTCCACACGCGCCGCGATGGTACTGCCGGCACTAAACCAGTCGCTGCAGACACCTGTCACGCTGGAATTGAAGGATGTCGACATCCGCTCCGTCCTTGCGATCCTGACGCAGACATCTGGCATCAGCTTCGTGTTGGACAAAGACGTCAGTCCCGATCTCCGAACTACAATCTACGCACGAAACACCACGGTTGCTGACGCTCTGAACCTAATCCTTCAGACCTCACAACTCGACAAGAAGATACTGAATGACACCACCTTTCTTGTTTATCCGGCGAACGACGAGAAAAGGAAGCGCTATGACGACCTGGTCGTAAGGTCTTATTTCCTGAACAGTGCAGACCCCAAAAAAGTGCAGGAAATGCTGCGCGCAGTGGTGACGCCGAAGTCGATTTACGTCGATGAGCGATTGAAGATGTTGGTGGTGCGCGACACCGAATCAGTACAGGACACCATTCTTCGCCTGATCGACCTATACGATATAGCGAGCCCGGAGGTGATCCTCGAGGTGGAAGTGCTGGAGGTAAATTCCAACGATCTGCTCAACTTGGGCGTCCAATTTCCGACCAGTGTTAGCGCAAGCCTGGTGGGACCGGCCGGCATCCCTGCGAGCCTGACCATCGATCAACTGAAAGGCGTGAATCGGAATAGTTTTCCGTTGACCTTTCCCGATCCGTTTGCTGTCTTGAACCTGCGTCAGACCAGCGGCAGTACACACACCTTGGCAAACCCGCGCATTCGCGTGCTCAATCGAGAGAAGGCCAGCGTGATGATCGGCGATAAGGTGCCCGTAATCACATCAACTGTGAATCAAAATTCAAACGCGATCACCGAATCGATCAGCTATCTTGATGTCGGCCTGAAGCTGGAAGTGGAACCTGAAATTCATATCGACAACGATGTGACAATGCACGTCTCGCTGGAAGTCAGCAACATCATCAAGGAAGTCCGCTCATCGGCTACTGGTCTGCTTGCCTATCAGATTGGTACACGGAACGCGAATACCGTACTGCGCCTGCGTGACGGTGAGACTCAGGTACTGGCCGGTTTGATCAAGACCGACAGCCAGGAATCTGGTACCCATATTCCGGGCATAGGGAAGATTCCGGTACTTGGGCGGCTCTTTTCCAACACCAACGATACCAACGCGCGCTCTGAAATCGTTTTGCTGATTACGCCGCATGTGACACGTTCGTTGGCAGTACCGGGTTCCTATGCGCAGGCATTCCCAAGCGGAACCGCCGAGCAAGTGTCAGCTCGCCCACTGCGTCTGACGCCCGCCGCACAATACAGTGATTCCGATAGCTTGCCTGCCACGGCCGCATCACCCACGGACACCACAGTCGCTCCACCACCCACATCGGGACCGGGCGCCGCCGCTAGTGCGTCCTCCTCAGTCGTGCACGTCGCGACCGACCCAACAAACTCGCAGGGCAAAACAAACTCTGTACGTTTTGACTTGGCCGTACCGCCTCAGGCTGCGTCGAAGACGAGCTTTACCGTCAATCTGCTCGCCAATGGCCCCAGCTTTGAAAAAGCCGAACTCGATCTCATGTTGGACCAGCCCGAGATTCAACTGCTCAAAGTTGAAGCTCGCACGGGTGTAACGGTAGATGCGAAGCAGGATGGCAATAGGCTTCATATCTCGATCGGAAAAGCAGCGGCCAATGGCTCTCTCGCAATGATCACATTCCAGGCGGATCACCCGTCGAACGGACCGCTCAATCTGTCCTTGCAGAACCTGAAGGTGGAGAACGAAAACCATGAAGAGTTGGCCGTCACGGTGGCACTTCCAAAACAGATTATGGTGTCGCCGTGAAATGAAGAAGAGGTGCCTCCATTCCGGTTTTACGTTGATCGAAATGATCGTCACTGTTGCCTTGGTTGCGATCATCGCTTCGGTCGCGACACCGTTTGTCAAGATGCATGAGCAGCGTGAGAAAGAACGCGAGCTAAAACAAGCTCTACGAGAGATTCGGACTGCGATTGATGTCTACAAACAAGCAGGCGACGAAGGCCGGATTGCTCGCTCCGCTGATTCGACCGGTTATCCACGTTCCTTGGACGAGCTGACAAAAGGTCTTGTGGATAAGCGTGACCCAAAAGGCAAAAAGATTTTTTTCCTTCGTCGCGTGCCGCGGGATCCTATGAATCCGACGCAATCCGAATCCGCGCAGGACAGCTGGGGGATACGCAGCTATTCCAGCGAAGCCGACGATCCGCAAGAGGACGGCGACGTGTACGACGTGTATTCGCTAAACGACAGGAAGGGAACTAACGGCATCCCTTATCGGAAATGGTGAAAAAAAGATGAACCCACAGAGCCAGAATCGTGGCTTTACACTGATCGAATTGCTGGTGGTGCTCGCGATAGTCGCGACGTTGCTGTCAATTGTCGCACCACGCTACGTTCATCAGGCCGATCGAGCAAAGGAAGCGGCCTTAAAAGAGAATCTGTCAGTCCTGCGCCGGGCGCTAGACCAGTATTACGGCGATACCGGCAGTTATCCAGAAAAACTATCCGTTCTAACCGAGCGGCACTATCTTCGCGCGCTGCCGCTTGATCCGGTCACCAACCGCTCCGATAGTTGGGCGCCAGTGGCGGGAGTTGACGAAGATGACAAAACTATCGTCGATGTGAAGAGTGGTGCGTCAGGCAAAGCGCTCGACGGCACGGAATACAACTCGTGGTGAAGAACCGGTCGAGTTTCGCGCGACAGCGGGGCGTCACGTATTTTTGGGCGCTGTTGATGGTGCTGTTCATCACGCTGGGTCTCGGCAAGCTGCTTGAAAATGTCGCGATGACTGATAAGCGCAACCGTGAGACGGAACTGCTCTACACCGGCAATCTGTATCGGGAGGCAATTCGGCAGTACTCTCAGAGCACGCCAGTCGGCGCAAAACCGTATCCAGAGAAACTCAATGATTTGCTACGCGACCCACGCTATCCGGTGATACGCCGCTATCTGCGCAGGCTCTATCCAGATCCGATCACGGGAGAAGCGTTTATCCCGATTCCCGCTCCGGACGGCGGTGTAATGGGTGTGCACAGCGTGTCGCTTCGCAAACCAGTCAGGGTAGCCGGATTTCGGACTGATCAGACGAGTTTTGCAGCGGTGAAAAGCTACCAACAGTGGGAGTTTAGTTATGCGCCGTGAGCCAGCTTATGGTTCTATGCAGCGTCGTCCTGCCGAACGCCGTGCACCGTCGCCATATCCTCAGCAACGCTTTGTTCCCATTCGAGCCAATCGTCGCCAAGCACTTCTATTGGATGTTGCGTGCGAACGTTGCCGTTTCCGCAATTCATCGAATCGGCGGCGCAGTATTTATCGCATCCCCAACAATTTCGTTCGGGATGCTTCGGGTGTACAGGGAATTTCTTTGCCATTTGATTGGCCCTCCTCGCGGATGGAAGACGCGAAGAGCGGTCGCTGGCTTCGCACCATCTGTCATTCTCCCTCTGTTTGGGTCTGTCGAACGAGGGCCGCGGCAATTGGCATCAGGATTTGCCCGGCTCGCGCTTATTTGCCACACGCGAGTTTCGCGCCGCCAAAAAAAACGCCCCAACAGTCAACCTGTCGGGGCGCTCCCAATCCATCCCGCCTCACGCATTTCACGACCTTACGGGTCATGCAAAGCGTGAGCCAGACTACCGCTTACCGCTTCTCAATCGCCTTCGCTTCGCGCGGCGTTTCGCCGATAAACAATTGACGCGGACGGCCAATCTTCTGTTCCGGATCAGCGATCATTTCGTTCCACTGTGCAATCCAGCCCACCGTCCGAGCCATTGCAAACACACACGTGAACATAGCCGTCGGAATACCCAGCGCGCGCTGAACAATGCCCGAATAGAAATCAACATTCGGATACAGCTTACGCGACACAAAGTACTCGTCTTCCAGCGCAATCTTTTCCAGCGCCATTGCCAGCTTGAACAATGGGTCGTCATGCAGACCAAGCTCTTCAAGCACTTCATGGCAAGTCTCACGCATCAATTTCGCGCGCGGATCGTAGTTCTTATAAACGCGATGCCCGAAGCCCATCAGCTTCACGCCCGAATTCTTGTCCTTCACCTGCTTGATAAACTCAGGAATGTTGTCGACAGAGCCAATCTCTTCCAGCATGTTCAACGCAGCTTCATTTGCACCGCCATGCGCCGGGCCCCAAAGACAAGCAATGCCAGCAGCAATACAAGCAAACGGATTCGCACCCGACGACCCAGCCAGACGCACGGTCGACGTCGAAGCGTTCTGCTCATGGTCCGCATGCAAGATCAAAATCCGATCCAGCGCGCGCACGAGCACGTCGTTGACCTTGTACTCTTCGCACGGGTTCGAGAACATCATGTGCATGAAGTTCGCGCTGTACGACAAATCGTTCTTCGGATAAACGAACGGCTGGCCGATCGTGAACTTATACGCCATGGCCACCAGCGTAGGCAGCTTCGCGATCATGCGAATGGCCGACACTTCACGATGACGCGGGTCGTTGATATTCAGCGAGTCGTGATAGAACGCCGACAACGCGCCAACCGCGGCCACGAGCACCGCCATCGGGTGCGCGTCGCGACGGAAACCGCGGTAGAAGAAATGCATCTGCTCGTGAACCATCGTGTGTTTCGTGACGGTTTCAACGAAGTCGGCCTTCTGCTGGACCGTCGGCAGATCGCCGTGCAACAGCGCGTAGCAGGTCTCCATGAAGTCGGCCTGGACCGCGAGTTCCTCGATCGGATACCCGCGATACAGCAACTCACCCTTGTCGCCGTCGATGTACGTAATTGCGGAATTGCACGCCGCCGTCGACATGAAGCCCGGATCGTACGTGAACTTGCCGGTCTGGCCGTACAGCTTGCGGATGTCAATTACGTCCGGGCCCAGGGTGCCCTTGTAGATCGGCATTTCAACGCTCGGCGAGTTGTCGCTGAACGATAGCGTGGCTTTAACATCTGACGGGGTCATAGCACATCCTCAATCGAAGTATGGAAACAGGTTTTCGATAATTCGCACGACTCTTGCATACGCCACGTGGACTAGCTCAGGCAGAGCGCAGCATCTCCAGCACGCGGGTCATATCCGGCGAGGCCAGTTCGCCATCCGGTTCCTTGCGTGCCAGCAGCAAGTCCATCAGGTCGTTGTCGCTCAGTTCCAGCAGTTGCGTCAGAACACCAACGTCCGCGTCACTGAGGTCATGCTCATATCGGCTGAAAAAACGCTCGAAGATCAGATCGTTTTCCAGCAGACCGCGCCGCGCGCGCCACCGAAGGCGTGCGCGGCGTAGAGGGTCGGACTGATGCCCGGAGTCATTCATGACACAAGTCCTTCTCAGACAGCGCGGCGCACCATCAATTCTTTGATCTTGCCAATAGCCTTCGTGGGATTCAGTCCCTTCGGGCACACATCGACGCAATTCATGATCGTATGGCAACGGAACAGACGGTACGGATCTTCCAGGTTGTCGAGACGTTCACCCGTCGCTTCGTCACGGCTGTCCGCAATGAACCGATAGGCTTGCAACAAGCCCGCCGGACCCACGAACTTGTCCGGGTTCCACCAAAAGCTCGGGCATGAAGTCGAGCAGCTCGCACACAGAATGCACTCATACAGGCCGTCGAGCTCGTCGCGCTCTTCAGGCGTTTGCAGACGCTCTTTTTCCGGCGGCGGCGTGTCGTTGATCAGGTACGGCTTGATCGAGTGATACTGGTTGAAGAACTGCGTGAAATCGCAAATCAGGTCGCGCACAACAGGCAAGCCCGGCAGCGGACGCAACACGATCTTCTGCGGCAGGTCGTTCATGTTCTGCAAGCAAGCCAGACCGTTCTTGCCGTTGATGTTCATGGCGTCCGAACCGCACACGCCTTCACGGCACGAACGGCGGAACGACAGCGTTTCATCGACGGACTTCAGCTTCAGCAGCGCGTCCAGCAACATGCGCTCGTGCGAGTCGATCTCGATCTCGTACGTCTGCATGCGGGGCGCTGCGTCCTTGTCCGGATCGTAGCGGTAAATTTCAAAAGTACGCTTTGCCATTTCGATTCCTTTGCCTTAGAAGGTACGCGCTTTCGGCGGCACCGATTCGACCGTCAGCGGCGTCATATGCACCGGCTTGTAATCGAGCCTGTCGCCTTCGCTGAACCACAGCGTGTGCTTCATCCAGTTCTCGTCGTCGCGAATTTCGAAGTCGCTTTGCGCGTGCGCGCCGCGGCTTTCCTTGCGCGCTTCGGCCGAGACCATGGTGGCTCGCGCCACTTCGATCAGGTTCGCGAGTTCCAGCGCTTCGACCTTCGCCGTGTTGAATACCTTCGACTTGTCCTTCAGATGCACATGCTTCACGCGCTCGGACAATTCCTTGACCTTGTCCACACCTTCCGACAGCAACTTCGACGTACGGAACACGCCCGCATGCGCCTGCATGGTCGAGCGGATGTCGCCCGCGATCGATTGCGTGTATTCGCCCGACGACGACCTCTCCAGCACGGCGAGGCGTTCAAGCGCGGCGTCGGCGGCGTCGGCCGGCAGCGGCTTGTGTTCCTTCATGTCCAGCGCATGCTTGATGATGTGGTTGCCGGCCGCGCGGCCGAACACAACCAGATCCAGCAACGAGTTCGTGCCCAGGCGGTTCGCGCCGTGCACCGAGACGCACGAACATTCGCCGACCGCGTAGAAGCCATTCACCGGCTCTTCGTAACCGCCCTTCAACGTACCCACGACCTGGCCGTGAATGTTCGTAGGAATGCCGCCCATCTGGTAATGGATGGTCGGCACAACCGGGATCGGTTCCTTGATGCAATCCACGTTCGCGAATTTCATCGCGATCTCGCGGATCGACGGGAGACGCTTCATGATGGTCTCGGCGCCGATATGCGACAGGTCCAGCAAGACGTGGTCCTTGTTCGGACCTACACCGCGACCTTCCTTGATTTCCTGGTCCATTGAACGCGAAACGAAGTCGCGCGGCGCCAGATCCTTCAGCGTCGGCGCGTAACGTTCCATGAAGCGTTCGCCGTCCGAATTGCGCAAAATGCCGCCTTCACCGCGCACACCTTCGGTAATCAGCACGCCCGCACCGGCCACGCCAGTCGGGTGAAATTGCCAGAATTCCATGTCCTGCAAAGCGATGCCCGAGCGGGCCGCCATGCCAAGTCCGTCGCCGGTATTGATGAACGCGTTGGTCGATGCCGCGAAGATCCGGCCCGCGCCGCCCGTGGCGAACAGCGTGGTCTTGCCTTCGAGAATATGGACGTCGCCGGTTTCCATTTCCATGGCGGTCACGCCGAGCACGTCGCCGTCGGCGTCGCGGATCAGGTCCAGCGCCATCCATTCAACGAAGAAGTGCGTCTTGGCCGCGACGTTCTGCTGGTACAGCGTGTGCAGCAACGCGTGGCCGGTACGGTCGGCGGCGGCGCAAGCGCGTTGCACCGGCTTTTCACCGTAGTTCGCCGTATGGCCACCGAACGGGCGCTGATAGATCGTGCCGTCCGCGTTGCGGTCGAACGGCATGCCCATGTGTTCGAGTTCGTAGACTGCGTTCGGCGCTTCACGGCACATGAATTCGATCGCATCCTGGTCGCCGAGCCAGTCGGAGCCCTTGATGGTGTCGTAGAAGTGGTAGTGCCAGTTGTCTTCGCTCATGTTGCCGAGCGACGCGCCAATACCGCCTTGAGCCGCGACAGTGTGCGAACGCGTCGGGAATACCTTCGACAGCACCGCGACGGACAAACCCGCGCGAGCGAGTTGCAGCGACGCGCGCATGCCGGAACCACCTGCACCCACGATAACTACGTCGAAACGGCGACGCGGCAGGGACGTTTTAATTGCAGCCATTCTTTACACTCTCCAGAGAATCTGTGCCGCGTAGCCGATACAGCCGACCAGCCAGAGGATCGTCGCCACTTGAAGGAACAGGCGCAAGCCGACGGGCTTGATGTAGTCCATCCAGATGTCGCGAATGCCGACCCACGCGTGATAAAAGAGCGAGAGCAAGGCTACGAACGTGGCAAGCTTCATCCATTGCATGGCGAAAATGGATGCCCAGCCGTCGTACGAAAAATCACGCGCGCCAAAAAACCAGAACAGCAGGACCAGCGTGTACAGGGCCATTACCACGGCGGTAATGCGTTGCGCCAGCCAGTCGCGCAGACCGTAGTGCGCGCCTACAACCAGGCGCTTGGGACCAATTCGATTGTTGTTGTTCGCTGCCATTCTCAGAAGGCTCCAAAGAGTTTAAGCGCAACGACGATTGTCAGCAGAGATGACACCACGAGCACAACGATGGACGTCTGCTTGCCGCCTTCCTTGCTCACTGCGCGATGGGTATCGAGCAGCAGGAAGCGGATGCCGGCGCAAAAGTGGAACAGGAAGGACCACGAAAGCACGAGGACGACGATCTTGATGAGGGGATTGGCGAGAAAGCCCTTGAAGCTGTCGAAACTGATCTCCGACGTGAGGCTTTGGTCCAGCAGATAGAGCAGAAACGGCAGCGATACGAATAGAAGCAGACCACTGATGCGGTGAAGAATTGAAACCTTTCCCGCTAGTGGCAAGCGGTAGGTTGCTAGCTGAGCAATTCCGATATTCCGGTACTCAGGTCTTGGTTTTTTTACGGCTTCAGCCATGCTAGACCCCAACTTTGTTATCACACTAGTCCGCGATTTTAGCGCCTTTTTATATCGCGCTGCAGCGAAATGCCGCGCAAGAGGCTATTGCTAATCGCGTGAGAAAGGCTTTTAAGGCGCCCCTTGGGTCCGCCGCCAAGCCATCCACGTCCCGTTTTAACTCCCGCTTCAACTCAAATCGTTTTGATAGTAATAGCCGTTCGTGACATACCACCCGCGCCGCACTTCCACCGGCCGGTCGCCATACGTGTACGACACCCGCTCGACCGACAGCAGCGGCGACCCGGCGGCCACGCCAAGCAGTTCAGCGACTGCGTCGTCCGCCCCCACCGCCCTGATTTTCTCCGATGCCCGGATCATGCGCGTGCCGAATTCCGTTTCGAACATTGCGTAAAGCGGGCCTTTGTAATCTGCCAGGCGCTCAGCCGTCAGTCCGCGGAAAACCGCGCCGGGCAACCAGATTTCGTCGAAGACGGTGGTTTCGCCGTCGAATTGCAGCAATCGTTTGATACAGACAACCGGGTCTGCCGGCTTCAAGTCCAGTTGGCGAGCGATCTCGGCGGGTGCGCGCAAACGGCGGCACTCCAGCAACCGGCTCACGTGGGGATGAAGGTCGCCGTCTTCCGGCAGCAACCGGAGAAAGCGGAACTGTACGCGATCTTCGTTGTGCGTTGCAACAAACGTGCCCTTGCCCTGACGGCGCACGAGCAGGTTGTCCGCGGCGAGTTCGTCGATGGCTTTGCGCACGGTCCCCTGACTCACCTTGTAACGGGCGGCCAGTTCGACTTCGCTGGGGATCATTTCGCCGGGCTTCCAATCACCCGATTCCAGCCCTTGCGTAATCAGGGTCTTGATCTGCTGGTATAGCGGGCTGAACGTTGGCGACGAAGCGGACACGACTTCCGTCGCGCCGGCTGCGCCGGGAAGGTTCGTGGTGCTCGCTGGGTTCGAATTCATGCGCGCATTTCATCATAAAGCGCCAAGCCGCGTCTAGCGTTTTCCCGGGTATTCCTATGTCTTATATAAGACATAGGATACGGTTGACTTTGACCTGATCGAATCCTACACTCCTTGGCGAGCAAGGGTTTGCGGGATGCTGCGCGTTTCATGCCGCGCACCCGGCGCGTCGGCCAGCCAAGCGCTGGCCACAAGGACGCACCAGATCGCCCTACCGCTCACCGCTTCAAGCCGAACGGCTTTCGTGTTCGCTGCCGCTGCCAGTGCCCCGCTCTCGCAACGCCCGCGCCCTCGAAAACGCGACGCACGAAGCATGAGGCGTGTACGAGGCATATAAGCGGCGCTGAACCAGCAGGATCCAGCGCAAATCCCATGCTCGCCCAAGCCAGATTCCCAGCACGAGGATCGGGCTGCGATTGCCGGCATGCTACCGGAAAGACCATGACAATCTCGCTTCAGGCGCGACGCCATTGGGTTTTCGGGGCAACCCGCGGGGCGACCCGCGCAGTTCGATTCACATGCTTCATCAACGCTTCGCGTAACGCGCCTAAAATGGCGTTTTCCCCTAGCGTTTCACGCACCGTTCAGGAGTGTTCTCAATGGCTAAGTCCGCAAAGCGCGTTGCCGTCACAGGCGCCGCAGGTCAAATCGGTTACTCGTTGCTGTTCCGCATCGCCAACGGCGACCTGCTGGGCAAAGACCAGCCGGTCATCCTTCAGTTGCTAGACCTGCCGCAGGCGCAAGGCGCCGTCAAGGGCGTAGTCATGGAACTGGAAGACTGCGCGTTCCCGTTGCTGGCCGGCGTGGTTGTCACCGACGACCCGAAGGTTGCATTCAAGGACGCCGACGTCGCGTTGCTGGTCGGCGCCCGTCCCCGTTCGAAGGGCATGGAGCGTAAGGACCTGCTGTCCGCCAACGCCGAGATCTTCACGGTGCAAGGCAAGGCGCTCAATGAAGTGGCAAGCCGCGACGTGAAGGTGCTCGTGGTAGGCAACCCGGCCAACACGAACGCGTACATCGCAATGAAGTCGGCGCCGGATCTGCCGAAGAAGAACTTCACGGCCATGCTGCGCCTGGACCACAACCGCGCGCTGTCGCAACTGGCAGGCAAGTCGGGCAAGCCGGTCGCATCGATCGAAAAGCTGGCCGTGTGGGGCAATCACTCGCCGACCATGTACCCGGATTTCCGTTTCGCCACGGTCGAAGGCGAGTCGCTGACCAAGCTGATCAACGACGACGAATGGAACCGCAACACGTTCATCCCGACCGTCGGCAAGCGCGGCGCGGCGATCATCGAAGCGCGTGGCTTGTCGTCGGCGGCGTCGGCAGCTAACGCGGCTATCGACCATGTGCGCGACTGGGTGCTGGGCACGAACGGCAAGTGGGTCACCATGGGCATTCCGTCCGATGGTTCGTACGAAATCCCGGAAGACATCATCTACGGCGTTCCCGTGACGTGCGAAAACGGCGAATACAAGCGCGTTGAAGGCCTGGAAATCGACGCGTTCTCGCGCGAGAAGATGACCGGCACGCTGAACGAATTGCTCGAAGAGCGTGAAGGCGTGGCGCACCTGCTGGGCAAGTAAGCGGGTCTGGCAGTCTTTGTGTTTCACGCGAGCGCCTGGCCGGAAGGCTGGCGCTCGCCGCTGATTCGAGTGTGTTTGGTGTTTGACGTTGACGCGTGACATAACGTCCGAACTCACCCGAATCCGCCGTTTCCACCACCCTCTTTACAAGCAAGCCGACGCCGACGATGCGCGCTCTCACCCCCGCCGAAGTCCTGTTTGAAGGCGACGTTCCACCCGCTGTGATGCCCCCTTGCGATCACTATGCAGGCAGCGAAAAGCTGATCAGGAAATCGCTCGCCCTGCAGGCGCAACTCGGCCCGGTGTTCGACGTCACGCTCGACTGCGAGGACGGCGCGCAAGTCGGTCAGGAAGCCACGCACGCGGAACTGGTGGCATCGTTTCTGGGCAGCGAGGAAGACCGCTTTGGCCGCGTGGGCGTGCGTATCCACGACTTCCAGAACCGCGCCTGGCGCGACGACGTGCGCATCATCCTGCGCGCCGCCAGGAAAGCACCCGCGTACATCACGCTGCCCAAAATTCGCAGCGTCTTCGATGCCGCCGAAATGATCGCGTTCGTCGAAGCGTCGCGGTGCGAGTTTGGGATCAAGCAAGCTATCCCGTGTCAGTTGCTGATCGAAACACATGGCGCGCTGGCCGAGGTCTTCGAACTCGCCGCGCTGCCGGGCGTCGAGGCGCTGAGCTTCGGGCTGATGGATTTTGTATCGGCGCATAACGGCGCGATCCCTGACACCTCGATGCGCTCGCCCGGGCAGTTCGATCATCCGCTCGTGCGGCGCGCGAAGCTCGAGATCGCGGCGGCTTGCCACGCGCATGGCAAGGTGGCGTCGCATAACGTTTCTACGGAAGTGCGCGACATGAGCGTGGTCGCGAGCGATGCCCAGCGTGCCCGCAACGAGTTTGGCTACACGCGCATGTGGAGCATTCACCCGGATCAGATCCAGCCAATCGTCGATGCCTTCCTGCCGCGGCAAGATGAGATTGCAACCGCGACGGCGATTTTGCTCGCCGCGCAAAACGCGCACTGGGGACCGACGCGACATCAGGACACGTTGCACGATCGCGCAAGCTATCGGTATTACTGGTCGGTGCTGCGCCGCGCGAAAGCGTCGGCCCAGGCGCTGCCCGAAGGCGCAGAGACGCTTTTTTCAGAAGACAAGTAACGCGTTCTACATATCAGGAGACTGGGTCGAATGAGCGATACGTTAGAGAAAGAAGCACCCGCCACCGGCGGCTTCAAACCGAAGAAATCGGTCGCGCTGTCGGGCGTGACGGCCGGTAATACCGCGCTGTGCACCGTCGGCAAGACGGGCAATGACTTGCACTATCGTGGCTACGATATTCTTGATATTGCCGGGTCGTCCGAGTTCGAGGAGATCGCGTATCTGCTCGTCCATGGCAAGCTGCCCACCGTCGCGGAGCTCAAGACCTACAAGGCCAAGCTCAAGGGTCTGCGCGGGCTTCCCGCGAACCTGAAAGCCGCGCTGGAATGGATTCCCGCATCCGCCCACCCGATGGATGTGATGCGCACGGGCGTCTCCGTGCTCGGCACCGTACTGCCCGAGAAAGAAGACCACAACATCGCGGGAGCCAAGGATATTGCCGATCGCCTGATGGCCTCTCTCGGTTCAATTCTTCTGTACTGGTATCACTATTCGCATAACGGCCGGCGCATTGAAACCGAGACCGATGACGATTCCATCGGCGGGCACTTCCTGCATTTGCTGCATGGTGTTCCGCCGTCGAAGTCGTGGGTCGATGCAATGCACGCATCGCTGATTCTCTACGCTGAGCACGAATTCAACGCATCAACGTTCACCTGCCGCGTGATCGCAGGCACGGGCTCGGACATGTACTCGGCCATCACGGGCGGCATTGGCGCGTTGCGCGGCCCGAAGCATGGCGGCGCGAACGAAGCCGCGTTCGATATTCAATCGCGCTATCAAACGCCCGACGAAGCGGAAGCGGATATCCGCCGACGCGTGGAAGCGAAGGAAGTGGTCATCGGCTTCGGTCATCCGGTGTACACGATCTCCGATCCGCGCAACAAGGTGATCAAGGAAATCGCGAAAAAATTGGCGAAGGAAGCAGGCGACACGAAGCTCTACGACATCGCCGAGCGCCTTGAAACAACCATGTTGGACGCGAAGAAGATGTTCCCGAATTTGGACTGGTTCAGCGCGGTGTCGTATCACGCGATGGGCGTGCCCACGGCCATGTTCACGCCGCTGTTCGTGATATCGCGGACCTCGGGCTGGAGCGCTCACATCATTGAACAACGTATCGATAACAAGATCATCCGGCCGAGCGCAAATTACACAGGTCCCGAAAATCTGAAGTTCCAGTCTATAAATAAGCGAAAATAGCGCGCTGCGTGCGCCGGATAGCCAAATCGGCGCGCGTGCTTTCGCAAAACGGGCCAATGCAGCCGGTCATTTCTACCCACGAACTGCCGCTGCAAACGCCCCGATTGAACATTTAAACGAAATTTAGAAAGGCTGTCATTGATGAATAAACTCCTGATCGCTAGCGTTGTCGGCGCCCTGTCCTTCTCGGGCATGCTCGCCAGCACGAGCGCGCTGGCCGCAGATGCCACGACGACCACCACTCCGGCCAAATCGACGACGGCCAAGAAGGCCGTGGCTAAACGCCCCGCACCGGCACGCCGCCTGATCAAGCGTAAACCCGCTACAGAAGCTAAAAATGCAGCAAAAGTAGACCCGATTCCGGAAGGCGCAACGAAATGGTCGTGCAACGAAGGTCTGGCTTTCTACCTGAAAGGCGACATGAAGCGTGACCAGGTCGTCACCGTCAACTGGGCGAAGAAGGACTATCAACTGCCGCGCGAAACAACCACCACCGGCGCGGATCGTTTCCACGACGCAGCATCGGGCATGGACCTGGTCGTGATCCCGAGCAAGGCCATGTTGTTCTCAGACAAGGACTCGTCGCGTCTCGCCGACGAATGCAAGACGGATGAAATGGCTTCAGCAGGCGTGCCGGCACCCACGCAGTCCAACGCACTGATCAAGAACGTCAAGTAAGTTAGTTTTTACAAGAGGTTTTTCGATGTCCGCACCGATTTCCAATGTCCGGCCCGAGCCGGACCGAGTACTAGTCGATATTGTCGACTACGTTCTCGACTACAAGATCGACAGCACGCTCGCGCTCGACACGGCGCGCAACTGCCTGATCGATACGCTCGGCTGCGGACTCGAAGCACTGACCTATCCTGCATGCACCAAGCTGATGGGACCCATTGTGCCCGGCACGATAGTCCCCAACGGCGCCAAGGTGCCTGGCACCTCTTTCCAGCTCGACCCGGTTCAGGCTGCGTTCAACATTGGCGCGATGATCCGCTGGCTCGACTTCAACGACACATGGCTGGCTGCCGAATGGGGCCATCCGTCGGACAATCTCGGCGGTATTCTGGCAACGGCCGACTGGCTCTCGCGTAGCGCGGTGGCCACCGGTAAGAAGCCGCTGTCGATGAAAGACGTCTTGATCGCGATGATCAAGGCGCACGAAATTCAAGGCTGTATCGCGCTGGAAAACTCGTTCAACAAGGTCGGTCTCGATCACGTTTTATTGGTCAAACTGGCATCCACGGCCGTCGTCGGTCAGATGATCGGGTTGACGCGCGATGAGTTGATCAATGCCGTATCTTTGGCCTTCGTCGATGGTCATTCGCTGCGCACGTATCGGCACGCGCCGAATACGGGCTCGCGCAAGTCGTGGGCAGCGGGTGACGCAACTTCGCGCGCCGTACGTCTCGCGTTGATCGCGAAGACGGGCGAGATGGGCTATCCGTCGGTTCTGACCGCTAAAACATGGGGTTTTTACGACGTGCTCTTCAAGGGCAACGAGTTCAAGTTCCAGCGTCCGTACGGTTCGTACGTGATGGAAAACGTGCTGTTCAAGATCTCGTTTCCGGCTGAGTTCCACTCGCAAACGGCCGTGGAAGCGGCAATGACCTTGCACGCCAAGCTCACGGAAACCGGCAAGAAGGTTGAAGACATCAAGAAGATCACGATCCGCACGCACGAAGCGGCGATTCGGATTATCGATAAAAAGGGTCCGCTCGATAACCCCGCCGACCGCGATCACTGCATTCAATACATGATCGCCGTGCCGTTGATCCATGGTCGCCTGACCGCTCTGGATTATGAAGATTCAGTAGCGAAGGATCAGCGCATCGACACCTTGCGCGCCAAGATGGAATGCGTGGAGGACCCGCAATTCACGAAGGATTATCACGATCCGGAGAAGCGTTCTATCGCTAATGCGCTGACCGTCGAGTTCAACGACGGCAGCCAGTTCGACGAAGTGGTCGTCGAATATCCGATTGGACACAAACGCCGTCGCGAAGACGGCATCCCCCTTCTGGTCGAGAAGTTCAGGACCAACCTTGCACGGCGTTTCCCAGCCAAGCAGCAAGAGGCGATCCTCGCGGTATCGCTGGATCAGGCAACGCTCGAAGCAATGCCGGTCAATGAATACGTTGATTTGTACGTGATTTAGTCAGGATTCGTCACTCGTTTTAGATCAAACGTTTCGAAGGTATTTCCTCGTTTAAACCAAGGGAAAAAAAACATGGCCCACAATCTCCACAAAACGCTCAAGGAATTCGACAGCGGTTCCGGCAAAGGCAAGTACTACTCGTTGCCCGCACTCGGAAAGGCGCTGAACATCAAGATCGAACGCTTGCCGGTGTCGATCCGCATCGTGCTGGAATCGGTGCTGCGCAACTACGACGGCAAGAAGATCGGCGAAGAACACATCAAGCAGTTGGCGACCTGGAAGCCGGTCGCAGATCGTACCGATGAAATCCCGTTCGTCGTCTCGCGCGTCGTGCTGCAGGATTTCACCGGCGTGCCGCTGCTCGCCGACATCGCTGCAATGCGTGGCGTTGCACAGCGCGCAGGCAAGGATCCGAAGGCGATCGAGCCGCTCGTGCCGGTCGATTTGGTGGTCGATCACTCGGTGCAAATCGATTACTTCCGCCAGAAAGACGCGCTCGACCTGAACATGAAGCTGGAATTCCAACGCAATAACGAGCGCTACCAGTTCATGAAGTGGGGCATGCAAGCCTTCGATACGTTCAAGGTCGTGCCGCCGGGCGTGGGTATCGTTCACCAGGTGAACCTGGAATATCTGGCGCGTGGCGTGCACAAGAAGACGGTCGACGGCGATACGGTGTATTACCCGGACACGCTCGTCGGCACGGATAGCCACACGACGATGATCAACGGTATTGGCGTGGTGGGCTGGGGCGTGGGCGGTATTGAAGCTGAAGCCGGCATGCTCGGCCAGCCGGTGTATTTCCTGACGCCGGACGTGGTGGGCGTTGAGCTGAAGGGCAAGATTCGCGAAGGCGTGACGGCAACCGACCTGGTGCTGACCGTTACCGAAATGCTGCGTAAAGAGAAGGTCGTTGGCAAGTTCGTCGAGTTCTTCGGCGAAGGCACGAAGTCGCTGTCGCTGCCGGACCGCGCGACCATCGGCAACATGGCGCCGGAATACGGTGCAACCATGGGCTTCTTCCCGGTCGATGAAAAGACCATCGACTACTTCAAGGGCACGGGCCGTACCGAAGCAGAAATCAAAGCGTTCGAAGCCTATTTCAAGGCGCAAAACCTGTTCGGCGTGCCGAAGGCCGGCGAGATCGACTACACGAAGACGCTCACGCTCGACTTGGGCACGGTTGCTCCGTCGCTGGCAGGTCCGAAGCGTCCGCAAGACCGTATCGAGATCGGCAATGTGAAGTCGAACTTCACCGAGCTGTTCTCGAAGGCTGTCAGCGACAACGGCTTCGGCAAGAAGGCTGCCGATCTGGACAAGCAATACGTGACCACGAACAACGTCGATGTGAAGAACGGCGACATCCTGATCGCCGCCATCACGTCGTGCACGAACACGTCGAACCCAAGCGTATTGCTTGCCGCCGGCCTGCTTGCAAAGAAGGCCGTGGAAGCCGGTTTGACGGTTGCACCGCACATCAAGACGTCGCTGGCGCCGGGATCGCGGATTGTCACCGAGTACCTGACGAAGACCAACCTGCTGACGTACCTCGACCAGCTTGGTTTCACGCTGGCCGCTTACGGCTGCACGACGTGTATTGGTAACGCGGGCGACCTGACGCCTGAACTGAACGACGCGATCACGAAGAACGATATTGTGGCGGCTGCCGTGCTGTCGGGTAACCGTAACTTCGAAGCGCGTATTCATCCGAACATCCGCGCCAACTTCCTGGCTTCGCCGCCGCTGGTCGTGGCTTACGCCATTGCCGGGAACATGACCGTCGACCTGATGACGGAACCGGTTGGCAAGGGCAAGAACGGCAAGGACATCTTCCTCGGCGACATCTGGCCGACGAGCGAAGAAGTCAACTCACTGTTGAAGTACGCGCTGGACGCCGATGCGTTCCGCAAGAACTACGCCGAACTCACGAAGACCGGTGATTTGTGGAGCAAGATCGAAGGCGAAGCGGGTCAGGTTTATGACTGGCCGAAGTCGACGTACATCGCTGAGCCGCCGTTCTTCGGCAAGGACTTTTCGATGACGCCGGCCGACAGCATCCCTGAAGTCAAGGGCGCGCGTCCGCTGGGCATTTTCGGTGACTCGGTCACGACCGATCACATCAGCCCGGCTGGTTCGATCAAGGAAAGCTCGCCCGCAGGCGTGTGGCTGAAGGCGAATGGCGTGCAGAAGGCCGACTTCAACAGCTACGGCTCGCGTCGCGGCAACCATGACGTCATGATGCGCGGCACGTTCGCCAACGTGCGGATCAAGAACCTGATGATCCCGCTGAAGGAAGACGGTTCGCGCGTGGAAGGCGGCGTGACGATATTCCAGCCGAGCGGCGAAGAAATGTCGATTTATGACGCAGCCATGAAGTACATCGACGAAGGCACGCCGACTATTGTGTTTGCCGGCGAAGAGTACGGCACGGGTTCGTCGCGCGACTGGGCCGCCAAGGGCACGCAATTGCTCGGCGTGAAACTGGTGGTGGCACGTAGTTTCGAGCGGATTCACCGTTCGAACCTGGTCGGCATGGGCGTGTTGCCGCTGCAGTTCAAGGGCACGGACAGTGTGCAGTCGTTGAACATCACGGGCGAAGAAACGTTCGATCTGGAGGGCCTGACTTCCGATATCAAGCCGCAGCAGGAAGTGACGCTCGTGATCCATCGCAAGGATGGCAGCGAGCAGCGCGTGACGGTGTTGCTGCGTATTGATACGCCGATTGAAGTGGATTACTACAAGCACGGCGGGATCCTGCCGTTCGTGCTGCGCTCGCTGCTGGCAGCGTAAGTTTTTCCACTTTTCTGCGGTAGCTTTTTGCAGGTGACCGCGCCCTTTTGAGATCAGGGCGCGGGAACGTTGAACCCGGCTTCGGCCGGGTTTTTTTTCGGGGTTTATAGAGCGCAATGCTTGATAGCAACGATCGCATTTTCCCGTTTGAGTGCTATCATTGATAACATTCAATGGGAGGAGCAGCGATGGCCAATTTACTGGTTCGCGGAATTGATGAAGCACTGGTCCAAAGCCTGCGCGAACGCGCTGCCGCTCACGGTCGGAGCGCCGAAGCCGAGCATCGGGAAATTCTTGCTCAGGCGCTTAGCCGTCCCAAAAAACGCAGCCTGGCGGAAGTGTTAGCAAGCATGCCGAACGTCGGAGAGGACGCTGATTTCGAGCGGATTCAAGATACTGGTGGGGCGCCCCGTGTATTTGATTGATACAAATGTTATTAGCGAAATTCGGAAAGGCGCGAACGCGAATAAAGGCGTGCGCAAGTTATTTAAGCGAATCGGTAAAGACGAGATTCGGCTGCATTTGTCAGCCGTGACAATGGGCGAACTACGTCGTGGAACTGAAGCGGTAAGGCATCGAGGCGATGCTCCGCAGGCTGCGATGCTCGAAGCCTGGCTAGGAACAATATTGGACGATTACGCGATGGACGTCATCTCGATCGATGACGACGTTGCTCAACTCTGGGGCCGCTTGCGGGTGCCGAACCCCGAAAACCCAATAGACAAACTGATTGCCGCCACCGCTCTGATGCACGATCTCACGGTCGTGACGCGGAACACCAAAGACTTTGAAAAAACAGGCGTCAAACTACTTAATCCGTTTGAGTAATCCGTTGAATGGCGCGGCTTCGCCGCGCCATCTACCCGAATCAGTCTTACCGCGCCTCGCTCACAAACTTCGTCACGAGATACGCTTCCATCGCTTCGCTGCCGCCTTCCGAGCCATAACCCGAATCCTTCACGCCGCCGAACGGCGTTTCCGGAATACCCAACCCGTGGTGGTTGATCGACACCATCCCGCTTTCGATGTCCTCGCCCACCGCCGCCGACGTCGCGCTCGAACGCGTGTACGCATACGCGGCCAAGCCATACGGCAGACGGTTCGCTTCAACAATCGCTTCGTCGTAGTTCTTGAAAGTCGAAATAGGTGCGATCGGGCCAAACGGTTCTTCCGTCATGATGCGAGCTGACATCGGTACATTGGCGAGCACCGTCGGCGCGAAGAAATAGCCTTCGCGGCCAATGCGTTCGCCGCCCGTCAGCACCTTCGCACCCTGCTCCACCGCATCGGCAACCAGACGTTCCATTGCCTGCAAGCGGCGGCCGTTGGCAAGCGCCCCCATCTGCACGCCTTCTTCCAGGCCGTTGCCGACTTTCAGCTTCTTCGTCGTCGCGACGAAATGCTCCGTGAATTCCTCGTAAGCGGATTCCTCGACGATAAAACGCGTCGGCGAAATGCACACCTGACCGGCATTGCGGAACTTGGCGCTGGCCAGAAGTTTCGCGGCGCGCGGAATGTCGGCATCGGCGAAAACCAGTGCGGGCGCGTGGCCGCCGAGTTCCATCGTGGCGCGTTTCATGTGCTCACCGGCCATCGCGGCCAGCAACTTGCCGACTGCCGTGGAGCCCGTGAACGAGATCTTGCGGATCAGCGGATGCGTGATCAGGAACTTGGAGACATCGGCGGGAACGCCAAACACGAGGTTCAGCACGCCAGCAGGCAAACCTGCGTCGATGTAAGCCTGAACCAGCGCCGCGCAGCTCGCCGGCGTTTCTTCCGGGCCTTTCAGGACCACCGAGCATCCTGCCGCCAGCGCCGCCGATACCTTGCGCACAGCCTGATTGATCGGGAAATTCCACGGCGTGAAAGCGGCAACCGGGCCGACCGGCTCACGCGTCACGATCTGGCGCACATTACCGGCGCGGGCCGGGATCACGCGGCCGTACGTCCGGCGCGCTTCTTCAGCGAACCAGTCGATAGTGTCCGCTGCGCCGAGCACTTCAATGCGCGATTCGGCCAGCGGCTTGCCCTGTTCCATGGTCATGATCGCGGCCACTTCCTCGGCGCGGTCGCGCAGGTTTTGCGCGGCACGGCGCATGAGCTTGCTGCGATCGAATGCCGATACCTTGCGCCAGGCCGCAAAACCGCGTCCGGCGGCTTCGGCAGCGTCGGCGAGATGCTGTTCGCTTGCCAGCGAGAGGCGGCCAATTTCTGCTTCCGTCGCCGGGTTGACGACGGCCGTGTCGCGGCTGCCAGCGCGCCATGCGCCGTCGATGTACAACTGCGTGTTCGGGTAATTGCGCGATAGAGTGCTGTCGCTCATGCCTGGCTCCTGATGTTCGTGATGTTCACGGTTATTGGGGAAACTGCCGCCGGTGTTGATTCAACATTCTCAACATTCGAAACCCGGCGAATTAACCATTTATGGTAACGCGATCACGAGGGTTTTGCTCGCGGCGGTGAATCCGGGCGTGGTTGCGGGCCGCAGAGGGCGGTTTTTACGTCGGATATTTCCGTCGGTTTGAACTTAAACTGACCGCTCCGGCTGGCGGCGCCATCCGGGATTGCACCTTGCTGCCGCTGGCAAAACCACCGCCAAGCGCGAGCCCGACAACCCGACGGAATTCACCCAATAAACCCCTAGTGCTCACGGCAAAACTCACGTCTACACCCGAACTCCGGCGCTTTGCTCGCACGCTCGTCAGTTGCCTGCTCAGCTACTACGTCGCCAAACTCGCCACGCTCCCCGAGCTTTACTGGGCGGTCATCACCACCCTCGTTGTCGTCACGCAGCCCAGTCTCAACCAGGCGCTGAGCACGGGCCGGGACCAGATCATCGGTGCAGTGATTGGTGGACTGGTCGGCGTGGTGGGCTTGTTCGCCATCCTGCGCGGCGCACAGCCGCTCATCGTGTTCGCCATCGCACTCCTGCCGCTCGCAGCACTGGCCGCTTGGCGCCCAACCCTCCGGCTCGCCTGCGTCACGCTCGTCGTTGTTGTGCTGGTTCCGGCAAGTGGCCACGGCTCGCCGTATGCACGGCCGATCGACCGCCTGCTCGAAATCCTAATTGGCGCGGGATCAGCGCTACTCGTTGCGTTCTTGATGCCGAACCGCGCGATCAATATCGCCCATGACCGTGCAAGCGAAATCGTGCTGGTGCTGGGCGAGTTGATCGCGCTGACGCTGCGCAAGCCGGGTGACGCGAGCGATGCCGAGCGTTTGCATGGGCATTCCGCGGCCGCCGAGCAGGCACTCGATGAGGCCATTACCGAAGCAGGGCGCGAGCACATCATCGTGCCGGTGAAGCGCACGCGTGGTGACGTGATTGATAAGGTTGCGCCGATGCTGACGCGGCTGCATCGCGATGGGCTGTTTTTAGGGCAGGCGTTTGCGGGAGATGCGGGGTTGGCTGGACGGTTGACTTTAGTTGTCCGAGAAGCGTTGAGCAACACCGCCGATGCGTTCGATGGATTAGCGAAGGCGCTCGCGGCCACGCTCGATGCCGATAAGCGGAAACAAGATGAGAACGTTAGAGCGGCGCGCGAGGCGTTTGAGAGGCTGAGGGTGGCGGCGGAAAAGGCGAATGCATTAATGGAGAAGAATACCGTGCTGCCATTTGTGCTGAATTTGCTGGTGACGGATTTTGGGGAGCTGGTTACAACGGTGGAGGGGAAGGAAGGGTGACGCGAGTAATGGCGAGACGGCGGAGAGAGCTAAAGCGCTTGACTGGGCTCCTTTAGCTCACATGACGCGAATAGTGCAGATAAGAGATGCGTGAGATGGACGAAAAGCAGAGTTCTTTTCTTTCGAAACGAACGATCCGGATTTCGATAAAAATTAACCCTTGCTATGTGAATTTCTGACTTCACCTGTGACCTTTGTAATTCGCAATGCGAGCGCAAAAGCTAAGAGTAGTGGTCCTAAAACCTTCATCAGGTTTTCCGTCTTATTTGGTTTACTGGTCTCTCGATACATGGCATAACGATGCTGCTCGCGTTCGTAGAAGTCTGCAGCCTGGTTGATCTGCGCTACAAACTGCGTCCGATATTCAACGCTCATCCCAAATCGCTCGAAGCCCGTGTCGGCAAGCGGAGGCAGATCGCCCTCGAAATCCGCTGGCATCCGCTTCGCAATTTCATTCGACTTCACGCAGAGCTCACGCTCCTCTTCCGCGATAGCGTCAAAGTCTGGAGGCGAGTTTGGTCCCTTGGTGCGGATGGCACAAATGCCAACGGGATTAGTCAACGCTTCTCTCAGTTGATGGTATGCAGACCAAGTAGCGGGACCCTGAGAATGTTCCGCATAACGTCCTGACAAAAAATGCTCCGCTTCTCTGCTGCTCCCGATCAATCCCAATGTCGCAGCCGCAAGCCATATGTAGTCGGCACGCTTCCAAGAGCGGCTCGAAAGCGGCCACCAGTAGACGAGGGTTACGTGCATCAGTATCAACAGGAAAAGGAAAAAACCGATCAAATAGGCCGGTGTCGCGCTCAGTTCTTCAACCAAGGTGCTGTAACGCATGAACCCTCGCTTTTTGAGTAATATGGACGAGACTCGCTTGATCTGGGGGGAGTCGCATATGAGATAAATCTTAAAAGTGTAGGATGCGTTTTCGCGTTAGCGACACCTCTACAAACTCGCCGAAAGCCCGGATTGGCAGGTGTTAATGACAACGCACTCGCCGTATTTTGTGAACCCCTTTGATGATCACACGACCAGTATTCGCTTAGCAGGCTGCGGAAATAGAGGCCGACTTTACTGAGCCGTGAGCTTAATCAGAATTTTCAGCGGGGAATTTCTCATAGTTTGAAATGCGGACCGGTTAATTTCGGTTTTCGGACCTGTTTATGACGCTCTCTTGGGCATTTTTGGCTCACAGCGGCTGCAACGGCCGGATCTCTCCCAAGGTGCGCATGCGCACGAGGTTGTACGCGGCCATGGTCAGCACAAACATCTGATCGACCTTCTTCAAGCCGCGCACCATCACTTGACGCATACCGCCGATGCTCTTAGCCCAGCCGAAACCTTGTTCGATGAGCTTGCGCTTTTGCTGGGAAACCGCATAGCCCGCACTCTGGGCGATTGACTCGGGCACCGCCGACTGGCGGCCTGAGTTGTTTTGCGCCACGTGAGGCGTGACTTTCATGGTCTTGCAGCCTCGATGAACTCTGCCGCGTCATAGCCTTTGTCCGCCCCCAGCGTGATCTCGCGCGTCGGATCGCCAAGCGCCTGGCGGGCATCGTTGATCATCACTTTGGCCGCTTCGCGCTCGGCATAGCCATCGGCCAGCGTCACCACGGCGCTGGCGATCAGCCCATGGCGGTTATCGCTTAACGTGTGGCCCATGTAGCGTAGCTCGCTTGCCGTTTTGCCCTTACGATACAGCCGCGAATCGGGGTCGCTCTTCGATTCATGCGTCTCATTGCTGCGCGTCTCACCCTTGAAGCTCCCACCGTCTTCGGGGTCCTGATCATCATCGCGGCGCACAAAGCTTTTATGGCCGGCCCATGCTTGAATTAACGTGCCATCGACGCTGAAGTGCTCACCGCAAAGCCAGCACTTCTTCTCGGCAATGCCCACAACCTCGTTGAAGAACTCGATGACCGCGTCATGCTTGATCAGGCGCTCGCGGTTCTTGGTGAAGACAGTGGGCACCCAAACGGCATCGTCCATCGACAGCCCGATGAACCAACGAAACAGCAGGTTATATTGAACCTGCTCCATCAACTGGCGCTCCGAGCGAACGCTATAGAGCACTTGTAATAGCATCGCGCGCAGCAACTTCTCCGGGGCAATGCTGGGCCGCCCACCTTTGATATCAGCCTCGTACATGCCGGCAAACAAGCGATCCATCCTGGCCAATGCTGCGTTGGCCATCTTGCGAATCGAGCGCAGCGGATGATCGGCTGGAACAAAGTCCTCCAGCTTACGCAACGTGAACAAATTCTCGGTAAAGGTATCCGCGCCGCGCATCGCTTCTCACAGTTGTGGGGTCTTCACTAACAACGTTTGAACTGACCTTTTGGGTGACTCCGGGGTGAGGTATTTCCGCAGCCTGTTAGAGCGCATGAACGACGCGGATGCGAAACCTATTGCTCCGAAAACCTATTGAACCGCCCCGGGAATCGTGGAGGCTGGTTGGTTTAAGTTAATACGGGTTCAACGGCGGATGTTTCAAGTTGCCGGTAGTAGTTTGCCTCAGCTTCAGCGGGCGGGATATAGCCAAGCGGTTCCATCAGCCGATGGTGATTGAACCAGGCCACCCATTCCAGCGTTGCCAACTCGACGGACTCACGTGTTTTCCAGGTGCGGCGATGAATCAGTTCAGCCTTGTACAAGCCGTTGATCGTTTCAGCGAGGGCATTATCGTAGCTATCGCCCCGACTGCCGACCGACGGTTCGATGCCCGCTTCGGCGAGCCGCTCGCTATAGCGAACGCTGACGTATTGCGAACCTCTGTCGGAGTGGTGTATCAGCATTCCGTCGCCGCCTGGTCGCCGTGCGTAAAGTGCCTGTTCAAGCGCATCCAGAACGAAGTCCGTGGTCATCGATGTGCTAACGCGCCAGCCAACGATCCGCCGAGCGAACACGTCGACCACGAACGCGACGTACAACCAGCCCTGCCACGTCGAGACGTAGGTGAAGTCCGAGACCCAAAGCTGGTTTGGCCGCGAAGCGTTGAACTGGCGATTGACCCGATCCAGCGGGCGCGGGGCGCAGGCATCGGGGACGGTCGTGCGAACACGCTTGCCTCGCATCACGCCACGCAAACCCAGTCGTCTCATCAATCGCTCAACGGTGCAGCGAGCCACCTTGATGCGCTCCCGGTTCATCTGTTTCCAGACCTTATCCGCGCCGTAGACCTGCATGTTGGTCTGCCAGACGCGCTTGATCTCGGGTTGCAGACGTTCATCGCGTATCGCGCGAGCACAGCGCCGCGACGGATCGCGAAGCTGTGCGGCATGACGCCGATAGCCCGACGGGGCAATCCGCAAGACCTTGCAGATCGACTCGACCCCGAAGGTGTCGCGATGCTGATCGACGAAGGCCTTCAGGACTTCAGACGGCGGTCGAGCTCCGCCTGGGCGAAAAACGCGCTCGCCAACTTCAGAATCTCGTTGGCGCGGCGCAGTTCCTTGTTCTCACGTTCCAGCGTCTTGAGGCGTTCACGCTCCGACGTGGTCACGCCTTCGCGCTCGCCGCTGTCGATCTGCTCACGCTTGACCCAGCCCAATAGGGTCTGGCTCGAACAACCGATCATCGGCGCAATGGTTTCAACAGCTGCCCACAGTGACGGGTGCTCGCCACGCTGCTCGCGCACCAGACGAACGGCGCGCTCTCGGACTTCAGGGGAAAATTGGCTTGGCTTGCTCATGGCTCCATTCTGGTAAGAAGCCGTTATGACGGGGAAGCTGGCTGCACCGGATATCCAAGATCCGTGAGGCGTTTTAGTAATCGCTTAACGGTGCTCTGCATGTCGTGCCGGGTGAAATAGTCTGCACCGAGATCTGCGTATTCCACGCCATTGCGAAGCATGTGCCACGCTGCGGTGAGCATCGACGCAGCCACTGCGATGATTGCTTTCTTTGAACCGCGCCGCGCCTTGACGCGAGTGAACTGGGCGAACAGGTAGCTGTTCTTCGTACGTACTGCGGCCCATGCGGCAGTCACGAGTGCCGTCTTGAGCCATGTGCCGCTCTTGCGGACACGCGTACTGCGGCGCTTACCGGCGCTCTCATCATTGCGGGGACACAGTCCGGCCCACGATATGAGGTGAGCGGAATCGGGAAAGCGCGTCATGTCGACCCCAATCTCGGCCACCAGGACCCGCGCGGTCAGGTCACCGACGCCGGGAATGGTTCTTAGCAGTTGAACGTGCTGCCGGATTGGCGTCAGAGCAAGTCCCACGGCGGCATCCAGTTCAGTCAGCGCGTGCTCAAGGGCGTCGATGAGCTGCAAATGCAGCGCGAGCATCGTACGGTGATGTGAAGTTATGCGGCCGCGCAATGCTTCGCGTAGTTCACTCGTCTTCTTGCGCGCGTGACCTTGCGCCAGTGCCGCGAGCAGCACCGGATCGTTCTCGCCCGAGATGATGGCCTTCAGAATCGCGCGTCCGCTGCCGCCAAGTACGTCAGAAAGGACACTGCCCAGTTTGAGATTGGCATCCTCGAGCACCTTCTGGACACGCAGACAATGCTGGGCGATCTCGCGCGTCAGCTGTTTGCGTGTGCGTGTCAGATCACGTAACTCCTGGATCGCGGCCGGCGGGACGAAGCTGGAGCGGATCAGCCCGTGTGCGAGCAGGTCTGCGATCCACGTCGCATCGTTCACATCGGTTTTGCGGCCAGGCACGTTCCGAATATGCGCAGCGTTGCCCAGCACGAGTTCGAAGGAGCCCTCGAGAACGTGCCACACTGGCTTCCAGTAAACGCCGGTGGCTTCCATTGCCACGTGGGAACAGCCATGGACGGCCAGCCAGTCCGACAGCGCCAGCAATCCCTTAGTGGTACTGTAAAATCTCTGCACTTCACGGTGCTCCGGCGCTGACACACAACGGACGCAGGCGACGATGATGTCCTTATGTATGTCCAGCCCGGCACAGCGCGGATAGAGTACCTGCATGCTGCCCTCCTGCAAGATAGAGAATGGCAGCGGCGACAACCCTCGTTATCGGATTCTGGTAAGCGTGCTCCGGCAGGGCGACATTTGCCCTCGGTCACAATTCGGGGTGCTCGCAGGGTTGCGGGTCCAACTCTCAAACGGGCTCAGTGCACCAGATAATGGGCCGACCTCGACCACCGCTGCCTCGTAATCGTATTCCTTCCCAGATCCGCCTGCAGCAGTCGCGCGCTTCATCCTTCGGGGTCGGGCAAAACCCGATGAATCACTCTCAAGAGTTGGAGCCTCCACCAAATCCGGGGCGGTTCACTATCGTTCTGATTCGATTGCCTTCGAAGGGGATGAAAAGCAGCGCCTTCAGGCCCTTCAACACATTGATCCCAGTTTCTCCGAGGTATTCTTTGGGTCTTATCCAATTCTCGTTGAAGGCGACACCGAACATGCTGCATTTATAGCTGGGCGGTTTTAAGATAGTTGAATGGACCAAGGAGCACGGAGTTGAAAAAGCTATCCGGTTTTCGGGAAAACTGCCGGCTTAGCTCCAGATTAACGGCGACTCCTGCCTGACTTGAGAACCCAGACGCCTCAAACGCTTAAGCTAATTTCGACTCGTTTTCGATCCCCTATTAGTGAAAACAGAGTATTGGCGGCCGTAGATTGCCGTTCGACCGTCCACGGTCTCGTTGCAAAGTCTTCATCGCCGAAAACAAAGCCGACCTCCGGTCGGCTTTGCCCTTTCATACGTCGATGCCGTAAAAACTTACATCGGCGGCGCAACCCCATCCTTCTCAACCACCACGCGCGAAGCCGCGAACTCGGTACCGCTCACCGGCGTCGCCACGATAAACACCTTCTTGCCCGCGACCAGATCCGTGCGCGCGGCCGGCGCGAACGTCACCACAGGCACGCCGTCCGGCACCGTCACTGTGTTGCTGCCACCCTTGTACGACAGCTTCAGATCACGCCCGCTCGTGCCCGTCACGACCTGATCAACGTTCGCGTTGGTCATCGTGCTGTTCGGCGAGAGATCCCATGCATAGTGGCCTTCACCCGTGCCGCGTGCCGCTTCCGGGAACACCAGCACTTCGGTCGCCGTCATCTTGCCGTTGGTACCCGTGGTCGCTGCCGTACCAATGAACGAACCCGGCTTGATGTCCGATAGCTTGATGTTCTTCACTGCCGTGACCGGCGTGTCCTGCTTCATGTCGATCGTCACGGTGTCGCCGCTGCGACGATGCACGGTCAACGTATCGCCGGACAACGAGACGATATCGCCACGAATACGCGCGGGTTTAGCCGCCGGCGCCTGAGCAAATGCAACGCTGGCAAACGCGAGCGCAGCAACCGATACACCGAGTTTCAAACGCAATGAGGTGGATGACGCAATAGACATGGAGGCTCCAGTTTTAGTATTTGACGCGAGAAAATTCAGGCACCGCCGAACCAGTTGTAACCCTGGTTCTCCCAGTAACCGCCGGGATATTCGTTCGTCACGGTAATCGCGACAATGTGCTTCGGGTTCTTGTAGCCGAGCTTCGTCGGCATGCGCAGCTTCATCGGGAAGCCGTATTTCGGCGGCAAGACCTGGCCGTCATACGTCAACGCCAGGAGCGTCTGCGCATGCAGTGCCGTCGGCATGTCGATGCTGGTTGAGTAGTTATCCGCGCAATGAAACGCCACATATTTTGCGGTGGTGTCCGCGCCGGAACGCTTGAGGAAATCAGAGAAACGCACACCGCCCCACTTGCCAATCGCGCTCCATCCTTCAATGCAGATGTGCCGCGTCACCTGGCTTTCCTGCGGCAACGCGCGCAGTTCTTCAAGCGTCCACACGTTCTTGCCCTTCGCCAATCCACCGACCGGCAGCTTGTACGTAGCGGCATCGACGATTGGTACATCGTCGATGTCATAGAACGCGTTGAACGGGAACGGCCGCGTGATCATCGACTCGGGATAGGTCGGCGCGAGCTTGTTCGGATCGAAGAGGAAAGCTTGCGCTTCGTCATTGAAACGCGACATGGTCCGCAGCACGGTGTTGACGGATTTATCGTCGGAGATATTGCAGCCCGACAGCATCATGAGGCCGCCCAGCGACAGAATGCGCTTGCCGAAAAGACGCCGCGCCGGCGCCTTCAGTTCATTGCGCGCATCTTTGAGGATATTGTCGACATCGAGCTTCGACGCAATCAGTTCGCTCTTTCTGTTCAGCATGGTTCAGCGGCCCCGGATCATCAACAACAACGAGCGTGGAACGAGCGCGACCATCACCACGTGCAACACGAAAAAGGCCACCAGGAAACTCATCGCGAAGAAGTGGACTACGCGGGCATTGTCGTAACCGCCCATGAGCTCACGCAGCCACGGGAATTGCACCGACTTCCAGACCGCAAGACCCGACAAGATGACAACGACTATGTCCACGATCACCGCCAGATACGCAGCCTTCTGCACGGCGTTGTAGTGCGTGAGATCGTCATGTTTGAGCTTGCCGGTCAGCGCGGCGCGCAAATCGCCGAACAGGCTTTTGATGCTGAGCGGAAACAGCTTGCGGCGGAATCGTCCGGAGATTATGTTCAGCCCCACGTACACCAGGAAGTTCGCGACCAGCACCCACATGGCCGCGAAGTGCCACAGCAACGCGCCGCCCAGCCATCCGCCCAACGTGATGCTTGAGGGAAAAACAAACGAAGGGAAAATCGGCGAAGCGTTATAGACCTGCCAGCCGCTCGTCACCATCACCACCACCGCCAGCGCGTTGATCCAGTGCGTGATGCGAACCCAGCCAGGCTGGGCTATGACATGAGTCGAAAGTTGAGTCGAAGATGAGTTCAAGCTCGCCTCGTGGGGGGATGATTCGAACAGGGTGCCAAGACGCCGTAGCTCGCGGATTCGGGCAGACTTGAAGGGCCGCACTGCACAGTGCTACACGCGAAGGCCTCGTCTTGATTGCATCTTAGCGACCGCACGCTGATCTGCGCATGACGCGTTAATGACTTTTTTGTCATCTTTTCCACGCGTCCGGGCAGGTGGATAGAATGGGCCTTATTCCTTATTCCTTATTCCTCACGTAAAGCGACGCGCCCGCAGCATGACCATCCTGGTTATAGAAGACGACCGCAAGACCGGCGACTATCTGAAGAAGGGGCTCACCGAGTCCGGGTATCAGGTCGACCTGATCCGCAACGGCGCCGATGGCCTGCATCAGGCGCTGGCGCATCCGTACGAGCTGATCGTGCTGGATGTCATGCTGCCCGGTCTTGATGGGTGGCAAATCATGCAGGCGTTGCGCGCGAAGCGTGACCTGCCAGTCATCTTCCTGACCGCGCGAGATCACGTCCGGGACCGTATTCACGGCCTGGAACTGGGCGCTGACGATTACCTCGTCAAGCCGTTCTCATTCACCGAACTCGTGCTGCGCATCCGCACGTTGCTGCGGCGCGGCGTGATACGCGAGTCCGATGTATTCCAGGTCGCGGATCTTCACGTCGATGTCCTGCGCCGGCGCGTGACGCGCCAAGGCATAGACATCGCGTTGACGAACAAGGAATTCGCGTTGCTTCATCTCTTCTGCAAGCGGCAGGGCGAAGCGCTGTCACGGACCTTGATTGCATCGGAAGTGTGGGACATGAACTTCGACAGCGATACCAACGTAGTCGATGTCGCCATCAAACGCCTGCGCGCGAAACTCGATCAGCCCTTCGATATCAAGCTGATCCACACGGTGCGCAGCATCGGTTATTCGTTCGGCCCATCCGGGGACTCGCATTGAGTCCGCTATGGCGTTCGCGCTCGCTGGTCGTACGCATCACGTGCCTGTTCGCGCTGATCGTGTGTGTGGTGGTGAGCATGGTTGGAGCGTCGTTGTATCACGCGACCAGCGCCACGCTGTCCACGCGTGCGGATTACCAGTTGATCGGACGGGTCGAACACTTTCGCTCGCTGCTGCACGACCTCTACACGATCAAGGAAATCGAAGCGCGCCCCAAGCTGTTCGAGACCATGCTCGGCGACAGTCAGGACGTGATCATTTTCCGACGCCCCGGCCAGGCGCCGTTCATCAGCGTGAACCCGGAAAACATGCCGTTGCCGCCGCTCGTCCCGGTGCCGGTTCAACGCGCCGTCAACCTCGACGCGCTCTATGAAGGCTCGCGCCGGGACGGCGTGCGCATGCGCTGGGTCGCGGCTCAAGCGCGGGTAGGCGCCAGCGGCGAAGTCATCGAGATCATCGCGGCACACGTGATGACGCAAGAAGCGCGGGTGCTGTCGGCGTATCTCGTGCGTGTCTGGATCAACGTGGTGAGCGCGGTGCTGATCACGGCGCTGCTCGCGTGGTGGGTATCGAGCCGTGGTCTTGCGCCGCTGCGAAAAATGGCCGACAGGGTCGCCGGAATCACACCCGATACGTTGTCCGCGAGACTCGATATAGAAAACACCCCAACCGAATTGCAAAGCCTCGCGATGTCGTTCAACGCCATGCTCGACCGCTTGGCGACCGGTTATGAACGGCTGCTGCAGTTCTCCGCGGATCTGGCGCACGAGGTACGCACGCCTATCGGCGTGCTGATCGGACAGACGCAGGTGACGCTCGCGCATACGCGCAACGAGAGCGAATACAAGAGCGTGCTCGAGTCGAACCTGGAGGAGCTGGAACGGCTTGGGCGCATCGCGCAGAACATCTTGTTTCTAGCGCAAGCGGACCACGAGCGGCAGGAAATGGAACGCACGCCGCTGAACATTCGCGAACAACTGGAAACCATTGCGACGTACTTCGAAGGACTCGCCGACGAACGCAATCTGAGCTTCGAAGTGCATGCCGAAGGCAAGATGTTCGCTAACGCGATCATGTCCCGGCGGGCAATCAGCAACGTGGTGGTCAACGCGGTGCGCTATGCCAAAGCCGGCACTACGATCCGGCTGACCGGCAGCGAAGACTCGCAGGGCGCGCAAGGTGCACGGGGTGCAGTGATCGTGATCGGCAATCAGGGCATGCCCGTCGCACCGGACGACCTCGCGCGTCTGTTCGATCGCTTTTATCGCGGCGATGCAGCCCGCAGCGAGTTCACGGAATCGAGCGGCCTGGGGCTGTCTATCGTGCAGGCGATCATGCGGCTGCACGGCGGGTCGGCGTCAGTGAGTTGTTCGGCGGACGGCTGGATCGAATTCACGCTCCGGTTCGCCGCCGCGCCGCAATTCCACAGCATGCCTACTCCACCGCGCCAGCCTTGAGCGCCAGTTCCTGACGCTCGGCGAGCAGGCCGTGAATCTGCGATACAACCGCCGCACCCTCGCCCACCGCCGCCGCCACGCGTTTTGTAGATGCCGAACGCACATCGCCGATAGCGAACACACCCGGCACGCTGGTTTCCAGCGAGGACGAGCAGTCCGCGTGGCCACCATGGGCAGCGGGCCCCGTCAGCACGAAACCCTTGGCGTCGGTGTTGACATTGCAGCCGCGCAGCCAGCCAGTATTAGGGTTGGCGCCGGTGAAGAGGAACAGATGCCGCACGTCGAGCTTGAGCGGAC
This sequence comes from Caballeronia sp. SBC1, assembly GCF_011493005.1. Classification (NCBI taxonomy): domain Bacteria; kingdom Pseudomonadati; phylum Pseudomonadota; class Betaproteobacteria; order Burkholderiales; family Burkholderiaceae; genus Caballeronia; species Caballeronia sp. SBC1. The sequence goes on along the minus strand of NZ_CP049158.1, from coordinate 102,512 downwards.
CGTCAGGTGTCTTGCAATGCACGGCGGCGAGCGTCCGGCCATCGCCTTCCAGCGACTCGATCTGCGTGCGCGCGTGCACCGTCACGTTCGGCAATGCCGCGATCCGGTCGATCAGGTACTTCGACATGCTCAGTTCCAGCCCCGGTCCGCGGATCAGCAGATGCACCCGCGCCGCGTGCGAGGCGAGATACACGACTGCTTGCCCAGCCGAATTGCCGCCGCCCACCAGCACGACTTCCGAGCCCTTGCAAAGCTTCGCTTCGACCGGCGACGCCCAGTAATACGTGCCATGCCCTTCGAATTTTTCGAGCCCGACAATGTTCGGCCGTCGATAAGCCGCGCCAGTCGCGATCACAACCGTGTGCGAACTCACACGCTTACCGTTCATCAGTTCGATCTGGATCGGCGTGCAGTTGCAGTGGAGCGCCTTGATCTCGGTCGGAATGGCGATGTGCGCGCCGAACTTCTGTGCCTGCACGAAAGCGCGCCCGGCCAATGCCTGACCGGAAATGCCGGTCGGAAAGCCGAGGTAGTTTTCAATCCGTGAACTCGCGCCGGCCTGCCCGCCGGGCGCGCGGCAATCGAATACCGCCACCGACAACCCTTCGGACGCCGCATACACGGCCGTCGCCAGGCCGGCTGGCCCGGCGCCGACAACCGCGACATCGTAGATATGCGCCGGATCGAATTCCGGCAGCCAGCCAAGTTGCGACGCGAGCTCGTTTTCATCGGGCGCGCGCATCACCGTGCCGTCGGGACAAATGACGAGCGGGAAATCCGCCTTCGATGTCGAGATCCGCTCAAGCAACGCAATGGCTTCGGGATCGCTACACGCGTCGATCACGGTGTGGGGGTAACCGTTGCGGCTCAAAAAACCTTGCAGCGATATCAGCTGTCCATCGTTCGACTGGCCGACGAGAATCGGTCCGCTGCCCTTTTCGATCAAACCGACGCGACGCAGGATCAACGATCGCATGATCCGTTCGCCGAGCTCCGCTTCCGCCACCAGCAGCGCGCGCAGCCGGTCGGGCGCGATCAGGATGGCTTCGACGTCGTCCATCGCGTGACCGTCGACCAACGCAGGCTTGCCCGACAACTGGCCGACTTCCGCCAGGAATTGCCCGGGCTCCGACTCGACCACCAGATGCACGTGGCCCAGGCCGTCGCGCCGCGTAACCCGCACCCGGCCGTTCAACAGCACGAACATGCCGGGGCCGGGCACGCCAACTTCGAACATCAGTTCTCCAGCACGCCAGTACTGCACGTTGCCGAAGCGCCGCATACGGTCGATTTCCTCGACAGTGAGATACGGGTACATCTGATGACGGCGGCTTTGGAGCGGCGAGAACGGCGCGTCGGCGGCGACTTCTGCCGGCGCCACGGTGGTCGTGTCATTTGCGATCGCGTTGAGGTCTTCCGATACAGGCGGCGGACTGTTGTCGCGCCATTCCGGGTGGCCGTGGCCATGGTTGGGCGATTCGTTGGTCCCTTCGAGCGTGGTACTCATGCGTGGCGATCTCCATGCAGGTAGACGGCGTCATGCAACGCGCCTTTGCCGGCGGCCGGCGCTTTCGCGGGCCACGGGCACATGGCGGCCATTTCGCCCAGGTCCTCGCGCGCGCCGCCGAAGTCGGTGAGCGGCTTGAGGTCGAGACCGGCAAGGCGCCAGGCGTCGAGTCCGCCGGTCAGCGGCACGACGTCCTTGAAACCGGCATTGCGGAGTGCCTTGGCCATCCACGCCGCCGATACCTCGTTCGGACACGAGCAATAAATGATGATCTTCTGATCCGGCTGATAACTTTCCACGATCTTCTGCAGCTCGCGTTCATCGGCGAAAATGGAGCCTGGAATCACAAAAGGATCGAGGACGCGTTTCTCCGCGGAACGGATATCGAAGATAGCGGGCAGCGGTTCGTTTTCCATCAGCGCATACAACTCGTTGACGGTAATGCGCGCCGTTTCCAGCGTCTTCATCAACATCTTCCGGCGCCAGTAGCGATAGGCCACGTAACACGCCAGCGCGACCGCCACAATCAGGAGCGCTTGTTTCCCGAGCCGCGCGATCATGGCGAACACCATGTCGAGCTCGGCCGCGAAGATCACGCCCACCGCGAGTCCCACTGCGGCCCATAACGCCACGCCCACACCGTCATGCGCGATGAAAGAGCGCGTGCGCACGCCCATGGCGCCGGCCAGTGGCACCGAAACCAGCGACAAACCCGGAATGAATTTCGCGACGAGCAACACGCGCACGCCCCACTGGCCGAAAAACCGTTCGGTCTTTTTTACGCAGGTATCGCGCGACAGGGACAGCTTGCAGATGGTCTTGAGCGTGCGGTCGCCGTAGCGCCGGCCGCCCTGGAACCAGACGAGATCACCCAGCACGCCGCCGACGACGGCAATGCCGAGCATCAGTGCGAGATGAGGCCACAAGCCCTGGCCGTTGACGCCCATCATGGCCACCGACGCGCCAACTACGATCAGCGTCGGCATTGCGGGCACGGGCAGGCCGAGCGCTGCGCCCATCACGTTGAAAAAGACGATTGCCGGGCCATACCGGTCAGCCAGTTCATGCAACAGCATGGGATTCTCCTGCAGGTTGTGCAGCGCTGGATTCGGGTGTGGAGAGCCTGAACGCCGTGGGCGCTTCGCGCGAAGCGCTTACTTTATACGGCTCGTGCGACGGCTTTGCGATGAAGCGCGGTGAGTTCGAAAACGCGGCCGGACATTACGTCGAGCGACGAGCCGCTCCGCGCAACGCCTGGCAGTTCTTAGCCACTCCGCGTTCCCGTCATGCGCGCCGCGATGCGCCGTCGCATTCATGAAATGAGTGTAGCGCGGATTGGCGAGAATGCCGATGGTCGAGGCCGTTCCCACGACGCAGGTTCTTCGGCGCGAACCGTCTTCAGCGTATGCCTAAAATCCGCATGTTTTTCACCCGCGTCGCGCTGCCTCGTCGCCTTCGTCACTTCAGGCCGAAGTCTACCCGCGTGGGTGCCCCCTTGTCCTTGATGCCATCGGCGTTGAGGTGCGGCGCGACGATGAAGATCCGCTTGCTGTCGATCTTGCCCTCAAAATACTCCTTCACCACCTCCGCCCGGCGCTGCGCAAGCGCACCGAGCGCGCCCTCGTCCACCGGTGCGTGCTCCTCCAGCGCGGCTTTCACGTCGGCGTCGGGCACGGACTTCGTCATGCCGATCAGGTTGCGCGGTTTCTTGAAATCCGCGCCTTTGTACGCTTTCGTCAGGAACTTGCTGTATTCATCGGCGGAAATCGGGATGCTCGACGGATTGATGTTCGGATTGTCTTCGCTCGCGTCCTTCATTTTCGAGAGGCGCACTTGCCGGTCGACATAGGCCGCGCGCAAACCGGGTTCGTCCAGCGCCGGGTCCACCCGCGCCGATATCTCCAGCGTGATCGACGGCTTGTCGGTCAGGGCCTTCGCGATGGTGTCGAGTTTCTCCTTCGCCGCGTCGCTCAACGTGGCTGAGCCCGGATCGAATTCCACGTAGCCGAGTTCTTCAGGGTTCTTGCCGCCAAACGCATTCGCCAGCAGCGAGAACGGCGCAGTTACCGCGCGCTCGACAAGGTGCAGGATTGCTGTCCACACCAGCGCACCGATCGAGAATTGCGGATCCGAAAGCGAGCCGGAAACGGGAATGTTGACGTCGATCTCGCCCTTCGAATTCTTCAGCAACGATACCGCGAGCCGCACCGGCAAATGGGTCGCGGTGGTGTTGTCGACGTGATCGCCGAACGTGAGTTGATCGATGAAAAGATGATTGTTCGCGGTGAGCTTTTCGTCGGCGAGCATGTAGTGCAGATCGACGTTGAGCTTGCCCTTCGTGATCGGATAACCCGCATATTTGGTGGAATACGGCGAGATATTCGGCAACTCTACGTCGTGCGCGCTCGCAGTCAGATCCAGCGACGGTTTCGCGATCAGCGGATTCACCACCCCTTTGATCGATACCGGTCCGTTCGCGGACAGTTTCGCGGCGACATCGACGGGCGCGGGCGTGGTCGAGTGCGTGCCGAATGCGCCGATAGTGCCCGTGATCGAGACCAGGTTAGCGGTGAAATTCGGCTTGATGAAGTTATCGGTGTAAGTCACACGGCCGTTTTGCAGCACGAGCTGGCCAAAGCGCAAATTCGCCGATGACGCCGCGGTTTTCGGCGCGGCAGGTTTCGCAGCCGGCGTAGACGCGATAGACGCAGAAGCCGCCGTGGAGGCGCCGACTTGCGTGGAGGCCGCGCCCTTGTCCTGCGCCACGATATCGCGGAGATTGAGCTTGCCTTGCGCGTCCAGCAGCACGCGGCCATAGAAGTTCGCGAACGTGACGCGCGCGGCCTCGACGTCCGCGCCTCGTTCGTCGTAGCGGGCATTCAGTTTTGTCAGGCCGAGCAGTTTCCAGCCGGCCAGCGGGTCCGAATTCAACCGGTCGATCAGCCGCACATTCGACAACGACACATCGCCCTTGTAACCGGCCTTCAGCGCGCGTCCAGCGCCTGAGAACGACGCGTCGCCGTTTGCGCTCAGCAGCGCGCTGGAAACCGTCGCGTTCAGGTTGCCGCCGAAGTACGGCTCGAACGCCGATGCGTCCAGTTCGCTGGCGTCAATATGCAGCGCAAGGCTCAGCGGTTTCGCGGTTAGCTTGCCGGCCACGGCGAGCGCGCCTTTGCCGTTCATCGTCAGCTTGCCGTCGATGGCGAGCGGTTTCGTCAGGTCGTCGGTGACTTGCTTGATGTCCAACTGCAACGGCGCGATATGCAGTTTTACCGGGTGCGGCGTGGATTCGTCGGTGAAGTCGGCGCTGCTGTCGTTGAGCGACACCTGCGCGATTTGATAACGCCACGCCGGACCCGCCTCGTTCGCCTTTTCGACCTTGCGCGTCGCGCTGGCTTCCGGCGCGGTTTCGTGCGGACCGGCGAGCGCGGTGAGATCGATACTGCCATCCTTCAGGCGTTTTGCATCGATGGAAAGACCGTTCAGCACGACGCTATCCATCGCCGCCGTGCGTGCTGCAACATCGATCTTCTGGATCTTCGCTTCTGCTGACGCCAGCGTGATGGGTGCGGTGTTCGCTGTAGTCGGCACGAGCTTCAGCGACTTGAGCGTGACATCGCCGGCGCCGACCTGAATGGACGGCTCGAGCTTCGACCAGTCCACTTGCAACGGCAAATTTGCGCCGAGCGAACCGTCGGTGATACGAGCCGCCACCGCGTTCGCCACGTAGGGTTGTAAAGGCGCCAGCGGCAAGTCGCTCAGCGCGAGTTTTGCGTCCGCATTCTTCCCCGGCAGCGTGAAACTACCCGACGCGTCGAGCCCGCCGCCGTGATCGAAGGCCGTCTTGAGCGTATAGCGCGCCGGGGGTTTGCCGAGCGTGGAAAAGTTGTCGAGCGTCACGTTCAGGGCAGTCAGTCCGAGCGTGGCGGGTTGCGCCATCAAGCGGTCGTCGAAGACTATATGGCCTTGCTCAATCGCCAGATGTTTGATCGCTAGGTCGAGCGGTTGTGCTGCGGCGTCGGCGGGTTTTGCATCGCTGGCGGGCGTCGAAGCTGTCTGGGAAGCAGGCGTTGATGCGCTCAGTTTTTCGAAGTTGAATGCGCCGGATTTATCGCGGGAGAGTTTTACGTCAGGTTGCGTCAAACGCACTTCATCCAGTCGATACACATTGCGCAACGGCTCAAGGTTCGCTGCATTCACATGCAACGTTTGCGCGGCGAACAGCGGTGCATCCTGCTTGTCCGTCACGGCCAGATCCGCGAGATCTGCGGTCCCTTTGATACGAATCACGGGAGCGTCAGCGCTGAGCGCAAAGCTCACATCGAGGTTCGTCGACAAGCGTCCGCTCTTGACCGCGACCGGCAACGAAGCAGGCGCGTACGACACTATTTGCGGCACGTCGAGGCCGTCGAGTTGCAGCGCGATCTCCGACTCGCGCGACTCGGAGAACGGCTTCGTGCGTCCGTGGATAGACAACGGCGAACCATCAATGCGCGCCTGCAGCGAAGGCGTCACGAACAAGTCGGTGGTAGACGGGAGATTGGCGATGAACGGAATCCCGATCGACCAGCGATCGATTACGTGATGCGTTTTAAGCAGGCGGTCGTCGAAATCGATCCGGCCATTTTCCACGCGAATATTCGATACGGAGAATCGCGCCGGTTTGGTGGACGGATTCGCTGAAGGCTTCAAGAACTTTTCAACGAGATCGGAGAAGTTAAAGCGTTGCGCGTCGAATCGCACGATATGAAAGCGTGGTGAATCGATCTTGAGTTCGTTGATGATTGGCGCGAGTCGAAATAACGACGACCACCACGGGCGGACGATCAGGCGTTCTATATCGACGAAATCACCGCTTTTGGCTCCCGCGCCCAGGTTTGCGGGCGCTTCGCCAATATGCACGCGGTCGGCTTCGAAACTGAGCGTATAGGGATTAAGCGCGATTCGTTCGATGCTGGCCGGGCGATCGAGTTGTGCTGAGAGTTGCTGCTCCGCGATATGTCGAATGAGCGGAGGAGCCGCGAAAAAGCCGAGCAGGCCGATTACGATGACGGCGAGCAGGAGCCCGATCACAATGCGCCGAGTGCGCCGGGCTTGCGCTACCGAGTTCACGCCTTTAAGCAGGCTACGCCCGGCGGATGTCAGGGAAGTCTTGTTCAGGCTTGCCATGCGTGCCTCGTAGCGCGGCCGCGCGCGCGGGCACGAGCCACACGCAGCCTTGGGAAACAGGAGGCCTGAGTATACGACGCTGTGCGGGCAAATTGAACCCCAAAGGAGGCCGTTCGCACTTGGGGTTTGGGGTTAGTGCTTTCGGCGTTCACGGTCGGGGTCAATGCCGGGTTGGTGCTTTCGGCCTCAGTGGTCTGCGTGAGTTGGTTGTTTTCTTTATCACTGTTAGCCACTGTGCGTGGCGGCACGTCATTTCTTTGTCCAAAGCGACAAAGAAACGAAGCAAAGAAAACGCTTTCAAAACGAGGGCTCATAAGTGTGCACAGCGTGCAGTTCTGATACATGGGTACCCCAAAAGCACGGTGCTCGCCAGAGCCACTGATGTTTGAACCCCTCCTTCTCGCGAATCCTGACACGAACACGCTTCGCCCCCAACGCTCTCGGGCAAGCACCAGTTACCAAGGAACCCGCACGGCCTCACGTATTTTGACTGCCTCCGTTTCTTGATGCGTTAGCTGCTCGGTTTGCGCTGTTATTTTCGCGGGTTACGGCCTGACGCATCCTGCGGCGTTGTTTCTTAGGCGGGTTCGGCTGCGAGGCCCGACATGCATACAAATTCGGAGGGCGGTTTACGCGGATAGCGCGGGGTGTTCCTTGGGCAGGTTCAGTCACTGGTGGCGAAGCGTGTGGGTATCCGTGTTCGGAGAAAGAGGGGTTCACACATCCGTGGCTCTGGCGAGCACCGTGCTTTTGGGGCACCTATGAATAGAAACTGCACGCTGTGGACACTTAGGGTAGCGTGGTTTGAAAGCGTTTTCTTTGCTTCGTTTCTTTGTCGCTTTGGACAAAGAAATGACGTGCCGCCACGCACAGTGGCTAATAGTGATAAAGAAAATAGCCAACTCACGCAGACCACTAAGGCCGAAAGCACCAACCCGGCATTGACCCCGACCGCCCCCCGCCCGTCGGCGCAAGCGAAAAACCTGAAAAATTATTGCCGCTCAATTGCCGGTGGCGCCCACGTCCCATTCGAAGCTTCTGCCTTCGGCGCATACAGCCGGAACATCAACTGAAAATCACCATCGGGCGCCGGCAACCAGTTCGAAACCCGTGCCTTCGCAGGCTCCGCAGCCGACACGGAAATATCGACGGATCCATCACGGTTCTTCTTTAACCGGTCCCGGTCATTCAGCGAAAGCCGCAGCGTCTTGTCGTCGATTAACGCACCGTCTTTCGTATACGCAGTCAACGTCCAGAACCCGCGCACCGGCGGCAACTGGTTCGGCGCAAAGTGCAATACATACTCATTTGCACCATTCAGCGCGTGGCCGTCGCTGTCGGAGAATGCCACCGGCTTCACCTCGTCGTCCTTCGTGCCGGTACCCGGCTGCCGCCGCGCCAGGAACGCGCGCAACGTGTAGTCGGTGTCGTAATTGCCCGCGCCATCGCCGAACCAAACCCAGCCGTTACGACTGATCGCATTCGACGGCACCGTGTCCACCCGCGTACGGCCATCGGCAAGGCCGGTCGCCAGCAAATCAGCATCCGCAGGACGGAACTGCACCGGCTCGCCGGCCTTCACGCCAAGGTCGCCGAGCAAAGTGACGGCGTGCGGATCATTCGGCGCCGGCGGATTGTCCTGCAACGCCTTCGCAAGACGCGTGAAAAACGCGGTGGCATCGAGCGAATCGGCTCTGTCGCCGCCCGTGCCTGTTACCACCGTCGGCGTGCTGGCTGTCACGTTCGGCCACGCACTGCCGGCCGTCGCAGCGCTGGTTTTATCGGCGGAAGGGGCTTCTATGGTCATCGCCGTCTGCAGCTTGCGCGCCTCGCGCACGTCACGTTGGCCATTCACACGCACACGAATGGAAAGCCACACGTAGCGGGTCGGAGTTTCAACCCGCGTCACACCGTCAGGAAGCGTTCCCGTATAACCCACCGGGACAAACGCAATCACATTGCCCTGTTGCGCCGCCAGCCTGGCCGCTCGCGCCGCCTTCATACTCAGCTTTCTTTTCACCGGCACGGCCTGATCCTGCCCGTGTGGGATGCTGGAGTAGATCACGTTGGTCCAGGCATCGAAGGCGCGGGCATCGTAATAACGGCCATGCAGCGTATTCGGCGTATTCGGAAGCGATACCAGCACCGGGCCGCTGGAGACATCCAGCCACGCGGTCGATTCCAGCGTATCCACGCTCGGCCGCCCCGACACGCCGACCGGCGGCAGCGCCGTCGCATGCCGCAGCGTATTCACGGGCGCCTGACCGGGCCGGGACGCATCGCCGCCCGTGGCTTTCTCCCGTGCAATATCCGAGACCACCAGCGGATATCCAAACACATAAGCGTCCGCCACCTGATCCTTGCGCCAGCCATCCCCGCTGGTCACGACGGGCGCCTGCGTCGCGCACCCGCCAAGTACCGCCAAACTGCTCAAACCAGCAGCCACCCATAGCGCCGCGTACAACGAAATTGCCCAGCGTCGATTATTTTTCATTCGATTTAAGGATCTGTTTAAGGCTTTCACTTCGTTCGTCGAGTGCGCAGGCCGGTCCTCGTCTCCCGGTCTTCTGCCAATCCGCGTCACGGCGCTTAATCTATCTTGAAAACGGTTTTTATCTTATCCAATGACGATAGGCAAGGAGCGCGTAACGCCCCTGAACGCCTCCGCCGCGGTTTCAGAAAAGTTTCGACCGATGCAGGCATCGCGTAACATGATTTTTTTCGGTTTTTTTAGCCAGTTTTTTCTAATCCGTTCGCGAGCCGCCGATGTATCTGCCCTCCTGCTTCGAAGAGAAACGCGCCGAGGTTTTACATCGGCTAATGGCCGACAATCCGCTTGCCGCCCTTGTCACGCATGGCGCCAACGGCCTCGACGCGAACCACGTGCCATTCGAATTCGACGCAAGCTTGGGCGAGCACGGCATTTTGCGCGCTCACGTGGCGCGGGCAAATCCTGTTTGTCATGAAATTGAAAGCGGTTCTGACGCACTGGTTATTTCCCAGGGAGCATCCGGTTATATATCGCCGACTTTCTTGTTCAACGCGCCCCCTCCTATTGAAAATACACCTTGACCTTCCAATGATTGGAATGTCGATACTGGTCACATCGAGCTGAATTTAATGGCTCACACTGAACCAGGAAGCCTCGTCATGTCCGCATCGTCTGTCCCAACCGCCAATCCTGCGGCCGCTGCTGCTTCTGTCGCTTCTGGCGGGTCCGCCACCGCTGAATTTGCTATCGGCGGGATGACGTGCGCGTCGTGCGTGCGGCGTGTCGAAAAGGCGCTGGCCAAGGTGCCAGGCGTGGGACAGGTGTCGGTCAATCTGGCGACCGAAAAAGCGACCATCCACGCCGATATGTCCGTGTCGCGCGAGCAACTTGTCGCCGCCGTGACCAAGGCCGGCTACGAAGCGACGTTCATTGAACCGGAAGCCGCGCCCGTGGCCGCGTCCGCCCACACGGGCGAACTCGTGGCAGTGATCGTGTCCGCGCTGCTGACGCTGCCGCTTGTGCTGCCCATGCTCGGGCTGAATCTGCATCTTGGCGTCTGGGTATCGCTGGCGCTCGCCAGCATCGTGCAATTCGTGCTTGGCGCGCGCTTTTATGTCGGCGGTTTCAAGGCGGCCCGTTCTGGCGAAGGCAACATGGATCTGCTCGTGGCGCTCGGAACCTCAGCCGCCTGGGGCCTGAGCGTGTACGAACTGTTCGCGCATCCCGGCGAGTCTGCTCATCTCTATTTCGAAGCGGCGGCGGTGGTGATCACGCTCGTGCGCTTCGGCAAATGGCTGGAAGCGCGTGCCAAGCGGCAAACCACCGACGCCATTCGCGCGCTCGACGCGCTGCGCCCAGAGCGCGCACGGATTCGCGATGCGGCGACCGGGAACGAACGCGACATCGCACTCGCGGATGTACGCAACGGCGACATCGCAATCGTGCGGCCGGGTGAGCGCCTGCCGGTCGACGGTCTGATTCGCGAAGGCCGCACGCACGTAGATGAATCGCTGATTACCGGCGAAAGCCTGCCCGTGGCGAAGGAAACGGGGGCACGCGTGACCGCGGGTTCGATCAACGGAGAAGGCGTGATCGCTGTTGAAACGACCGCAACCGGCGCTGAGACCACGCTCGCACGGATCATCCGGCTGGTTGAATCGGCGCAGGCCGAGAAGGCGCCTATTCAGCGGCTGGTGGACCGGGTATCGGCGATATTCGTGCCGGTAATCCTGGGAATCGCGCTCGTGACGCTGATCGGCTGGCTGTTGATGGGCGCGGGCGTGGAAACGGCCGTGCTGAACGCGGTCGCGGTGCTCGTGATCGCCTGTCCGTGCGCGCTCGGACTGGCGACGCCCGCCGCGATCATGGCCGGAACGGGTGTCGCGGCGCGGCACGGTGTGTTGATCAAGGATCCGCAGGCGCTGGAAATGGCGCATCGGATCAGGATTGTCGCCTTCGATAAAACCGGCACGCTGACTGTCGGCAAGCCGTCCATGACGGCGTTTGAGGCGGATGAAGGCGTGGACCGCGCAGAAGCTTTGGGGCTGGCAGCAGCCGTTCAGCGACTTAGCGATCATCCGCTGGCGCGCGCGGTTGTTGCTGTTGCCGATGACGAGCGGATTGAGGCCGTTACTGCAAGCGATGCGAAAGCGGTCGCCGGGCGCGGTGTCGAGGCGCGCATAGGCGAACGCCATCTGGCGATAGCCAGCGATCGTTGGCTCGACGAGTTGCGGCTGGTCGCGCCGGAACGGTTGGCAACACGCGCGGCGGAACTGGAACAGCTTGGGAATACCGTGTCGTGGCTGGTGGATCTGGGCGCGACCCGCGGCGCAGGTGATCTTTCACGCGCTGTGACACCGCGCGTGCTGGCCCTGTTCGCGTTCGGCGACTCGCTGAAACCCGGCGCGCGCGCAGCAATCGAGCGGTTGCGCGCGATGGGCATCAAAAGTGTCCTGCTCACAGGCGATAACGCCGGCAGCGCGGCCAGCGTGGCGAAATCGCTCGGCATTGCACCCGACGCCGTTCACGCGCACATGCTCCCCGCCGACAAGGCGCGCGTGATCGCGGAACTCAAGGCATCGGCACAAGGCGCGGTGGCGATGGCTGGCGACGGCATCAACGACGCACCCGCGCTCGCCGCCGCCGATATCGGCATTGCGATGGCGACCGGCACCGACGTCGCCATGGAAGCCGCCGGCATCACGCTGATGCGCGGCGATCCGGCCTTGGTGGCGGACGCCATCGATATCGCGCGGCGCACGTATCGCAAGATCCAGCAGAACCTGTTCTGGGCGTTCGTGTACAACCTGATCGGCATTCCGCTCGCCGCGTTCGGACTGCTCAATCCGATGCTCGCGGGCGCAGCCATGGCGTTCTCAAGCGTGAGCGTGGTGACCAACGCGTTGCTGTTGCGGACGTGGCGTGCTCAGGCTGGCTTGGTTCCGTCAGATGCCGCTGCCGACGCCGACGCTCGCGGTCCCGACGGCAAGCCGATCACTCGGCCCGCATAGCGTGCTTCCTTCGACGCTTCTTTGCGCGCGTCGCAACACATCGCTTCGATACGGCCGGCAATGTCCGTATCGAAGGCCGCGGACTTCGCGCCGTTGGTTGTATCGACGTGAAGCAGCATCTGTTCGCTCGCCGCGATGGGCTCCGTTCCCTCGTCCGCGAACATCTCCATATACAGGTGGACACGCTTGGCATCGAACGCGAGTACCGATGCCTCCACACGAACCGCCGTACCTTCCTTGATCTCGTGCAGATAGTTGATGTGCGCCTCGAGCGTGAACAGCGAGCGGCCTCGCGAGGTACGGGCCGCATCGTCCAGGCCAATGCGGTCCATGAACGCATCGGTCGCGAGGCTGAAGATCAGCATGTAGAACGCGTCACGGAGATGGCCGTTGTAGTCGACCCATTCGGGCCTCACCGTGTCGCGGTAGATCGTGCGATTGTGCGTCACTCGTATGCCTTCTCTAGTCCACTATGCCGTGGCGGGATTTAGCCTGCGCGATGGCCGTCATCACGCTCGTGATGCAGTCGTCGCGGTAACGTTCCAGTTGCTTGATAGAGTGCGTGCCTTGCTGATCCGTGGTGCCGTCCACCACGCGGTCGATGAGTTCGTCCGTGAGTTTCGGTGCGACCAGCTTAGTCCACGGTAATTCTAACGCCGGGCCGAATTGCTGCATGAAATGACGCATGCCAGCCTCGCCGCCCGCGAGCGTATAGGTCAGGAACGTGCCCATGAACGACCAGCGAATGCCTGCGCCAAAGCGAATTGCATCGTCGATTTCGCCGGTAGTCGCCACGCCTTCGTTCACCAGGTGGAGTGCTTCGCGCCAAAGCGCTTCCAGCAAGCGGTCCGCGATGAAACCGGGAACCTCTTTGCGAACTCTTAGCGGGCGCATGCCTATCGATTCATAGAATGTCGATGCTGCTTGCAATGTTGCTTCCGAAGTCTTTTCGCCACCAACGACCTCAACCAGCGGCAGCAAATAGACCGGGTTGAACGGATGGCCCACGATGCAGCGCGACGCGTCTTTGGCGCTCGCGTAAAAATCCGTCGGGAGCAAGCCCGACGTGGACGACGCGATGATGGCTTCCGGTTTCGCCGCCATGGATGCTTTCTCATGGAGCGTCAGTTTCAGGTCCTCGCGCTCCGGGGCGCTTTCCTGAATGAAGTCCGCATTAGCAACGCATTCCTCGATGGTCGCAACGAAGCGCAGTCTTTCCTGCGACGCACCCTTGGCCAATCCCACCCGTTCGAGTGCCGGCCATGCATTGGCGACGTTCGCCCGAAGTTGCTGTTCGGCGCCCGGCGCCGGGTCCCACGCTACCACGTCAAGTCCATGCGCTAACGCTCGCGACACCCAGCCGCTTCCAATTACCCCTACGCCCAATGCAGCAAACGTCTTGACTTGCATATAACGGATTCCTTATTAATTTGAATTTCTACTTGCTTTAATGCTTTAGTGCCTTGTGCTTGTCTTGAGCCTGAGCGGCCCGCTTGTCGCACGGCGTGCGTCAGCGGGATTCAAGCTTGTATCTTCCGCGCTCTTACACGAACTGCTCGATCTTGCGTCGATCCAGCAAACGCTCGCCTCGTGCCGGCAATTTCAGCTTCTTTCGCCCCTCTGCCGGCGTCAACGCACGACCGCCCAGACGTTCGATAATCTCCACCGCCCGCTGAACCAGCGTCCCATTGCTTGCGAGCACACCGCGGTCCAGATACAGATTGTCTTCAAGACCCACGCGCACGTGGCCGCCCAATAACATCGCCTGGGCGACCATCGGCATCTGCATGCGGCCGATTCCGAACCCTGCCCACTGCGCACCCTCGGGCATGTTGTCAACCATCGACTTCAACGTGCCTACGTCCGCCGGTGCACCCCAAGGGATACCCATGCATAGCTGGAACAAGGGCGCATCGTCCAGCAAACCCTCCTTTTGCATTTGCTTCGCGAACCACAAATGACCGGTATCGAAGATCTCTAGTTCGGGCTTCACGCCCAGTTCTTGTATCCGCTTCGCGCCTGCTCGAAGTTGCGCGGGGGTGGATACGTAGATTGTGTCGCCATCGCCGAAATTCAGCGTGCCGCAGTCCAGCGTACAAATCTCCGGCAACAACTCTTCCACGTGCGCCAGCCGGGTCAGGCCACCGACCAGGTCGGTACCGGCGCCGAACTGCATCGGCGCTTCGCCCCCGCCAATTTCCAGGTCCCCGCCCATGCCCGCCGTCAGGTTGATGATCACGTCCACATCCGATGAACGGATGCGGTCCACCACCTCGCGATACAACGCGGGGTCACGGCTGCCGCGGCCCGTGCGCGGATCGCGGACGTGGCAATGCGCGACGGTGGCGCCTGCTCGCGCGGCCTCAATGGCCGCTTCCGCGATCTGCTTGGGTGTGACCGGGATTGCCGGGTGTTTGCTCGTGGTGTCTCCTGCGCCTGTTACCGCGCAGGTCACGATCACTTCATAGTTCATGTCACGCCGTCCTTTCAAAGGCCAAGATATTGCTTAACTGCCGGCAAGCCGTCCTTGCCGTCTACCGTCTTTACGCCCGCGAGCCATGCATCCAGCACTTGCGGATTTTTCTTCAAATAGTCCTTGGCTGCATCGGCCGGACGCACTTTGGCCATGACCGGAATCATCAATTGGTTCTCCAGTTGCGTGGTGAACCGCAGGTTGGAAACCAGCTTGCCTGCGTTCGGGCAGCGCGTCAGGAAGTCGGGGTTGGTCAGCGTATAGACGCGTGCTTCGCCGTAGTTCGGACCAAACACGGCGTCACCGCCGGAGAGGTAGTTCATCTTGATCTGGATGTTCATCGGATGCGGTTCCCAGCCGAGGAACACGACCCACTTCTTCTCGCGCACGGCGCGGTCGACAGTCACCAGCATGCCGGCTTCACTCGATTGCACCAGCTTGAAACCGCCCAGTCCGAACTGGTTGGTATCGATCATCTTCTGGATCTGCGCGTTTGCGCTGCTGCCCGGCTCGATGCCGTAGATCTTGCCGTCTAGCTCGTCCTTATGCTTCGCGATGTCCTGGAAGCTCTTCAGGCCTGCGTCGTATTCGTAGCTGGGAACGGCGAGCGTGGCTTTGGCGCCGGACAGATTCGGCGGGTCGAGCCTGTCGATTTGCTTGGCGTCGAGGAAAGGCTGGACCGATTTTTCCTGCACGGGCCACCAGTAGCCGAGTGACACGTCGATCTGCTTGGTCTTCAGGCCCGCGAGTGAGATTGGCACTGACGCTTGGGTGATTTTCGGGTCATAGCCGAGGCCCTGGAATACGACTGATGCGAGCGCCGTGGTCGAGGTGATGTCGGTCCAGCCGATATCGACGAATCGAACGGTGTGGCAGCTTGCGTCTTCCTTGCTTTGCGCGGATGCGCCGATTGAGGTCAACGCGAGTAACAGACAGGCGAGCAGCTTTTTCGTTGTCGGGAGTGATGTCATGGCTTCCTGTTCCGGTAATTTTCCGTGAGGGACAGACGCGTTCGGATGTGTCCGACCGTGCATAAAAGTAACGCCGCATAATGGCGGGGAGGCGACCGGTTGCGACCGGGAGTTGACTGTGAGCGACGGTTTTTTCGTTCGCACTTCATGGAAGACTGGTACCCCATCAAGTGCGAACGAAAACTAAGGATTTGGCCCCATTGCGCCGGCAATTTCAGCTTGTTAGCTTGCTAGTCCGATTGCAAAAACGCCCCTACCGTGTAATGCCTGCCACCGAAGACTTTCACTTTCTGCTGCTGCCCGAGTTTTCGTCCATCGGCTTCATGTCGGCAATCGAGCCGCTACGCGTCGCCAACCGCTTCCGGGGTGCACTCTACCGGTGGCACATCCTGAGCATCGACGGCGGCCCTGTCTGCGCCAGCAACGGCATCTCGCTCAACGCAGAAAGCGCCCTGAGCGACGTCGACGAAGCCACCAACGTCATCGTCGTCGCAGGCTTCAACCCGCTAAGCCGCTACACGCGCGAAATGGCCGACTGGCTCCGGCGCATGGATCGCAAAGGCGCAACACTGGGCGGTATCGATACAGGAAGTTTCGTGCTGGCCGAAGCGGGCCTCCTCAAGCACGAGCGCGTGACATTGCACTGGGAAGCGGCATCGGCGTTCCAGGAGCGCTATCCGTCACTCACGGTCAGCCAGGAGCTATTCGAAATTGACGCGCGACGCATCACGTGCGCGGGCGGCACGGCTTCCATCGACCTCATGCTCGACCTGATCGGACGCCGCCACGGCGCCGAACTCGCCGCCCAGGTCTCCGAGCAATTCGTGCTCGGCCGCATCCGGCAGCGCTCGGACCACCAGCGCATGCAGATCGCAGCGCGCTATGGCATCCACAATCGCAAGCTGATCCAGGTGATCGGCGTGATGGAACAACACATGGAGGAACCTCTGTCGCCAGATGCACTGGCAGAGGAAATCGGCGTGACGCGACGTCAGTTGGAACGCCTGTTCTGCTCGGCGATGAAAGACACACCCACCCACTTCTATCTCGGACTGCGCCTTGCACGCGCCCGCGAATTACTACAACAAACCGACATGTCCATTACCACGGTCTGCGTGGCATGCGGCTTCGAATCACCCTCGCACTTTTCACGTACCTACCGTACGCGCTTCGGCTCAAGCCCGCGCCAGGACCGCAGTTCGCCACGCGCGACGACACCCGCTGAGGATGCCGTCGCGACCAGCTGAAACAAACTGATAACGCTTAGAACGAGTGCCGGATACCAATGCGAACATCGCTTTGGGTGCTCGATGTCGACGGCGTAAAGCTATAGCCGATCACCGCGTTCACACCACTCGATGCCTTGAGAAAGTCACCTGACACATAGACGTCGGTACGCTTGGACAACAGGTAGTGCAGTCCGAGTGAGCCCATGTTCCACTTGTGGCCTTCGAACGCCGTGAACTGGTAACCGCCGTACAGGATCAACGCAGGCGTGAAGTTATACTGCGCGCCACCTTCACCCACGTGCATGTGCGACGACTCTCCGTAACCCTTGATCGTGGTGTAGGTGTAGTTGCCCAACAGCGTCAGGTTGCCGAGTGCATACGATGATCCAATGCCGTAAGTCATCTGGCTGTCGACGTTGAACGCGGTGCTGCTGAACAGGTCAGTCACGGCGCCCGTCGTCGGGTTCACGGTTGCAACGGTCTGGCCAAGGAAGGTCTTCGTGCCGATCATCGCGTACGGGTCGAATGCGTAGATACCGTTCGGATTGTTCAGGCGCGTGACCGCCGTGCCGATCGTGAAGTCGCCGTGCGCGTAGTGTGCGCCCAAGCTGTAAGCGCTCTTCTCGTGGAAGTCGCCCGCAACGTTGCCGAACGAATACAGGCCGCCGAAAGTCAGGCCGCTGATGTCAGGCGACATGTACTTGATCGAGTTGGGCAAGCGGTCGCCGTTCATACGGTCAAAGTCGCCCTGGTGGATCGCGTAGCCGCTGCCGAACGAGGAGATGTTGTAACCCTCCATGAACTCGTTCGTCAGGTCGAGCTGGTTACCCGCCGAGATCGTGCCCCACTGGTTCTGCAAGCCCACATAAGCCTGCCGGCCGAATTCCGCGCCGCCTTGAGCAAGCGTTCCGTTGCCTAGGTGGAAGCCGTTCTCGAGCACGAAGATTGCCTTCAATCCACCGCCCAGGTCTTCCGTGCCCTTGAAGCCGAACCGGTTACCGTAAGAGACGCCATCGTCGAATTTGACGACGTGCGAGCCACCCGTATTGTTGACGTAGGTAATGCCGGCGTCGAGGATACCGTACAGCGTCACGCTGCTTTGCGCGTGAACCAAAGCAGGTGCAGAGACGGCGCCTGCGCTCAACGCCAGGGCCGCCAGCTTTACGGCATTTCGCTTCTTCATCGTTGATTCTCCCTGATACCCGTTTGCACGTTTCGTTGGACGAAGCGAGGTCCGCGCTGCTCCGGCGATGGATTGACATCGCGCAACGCTTCTCGCTCGAGTTTTATTGCAGAGACTGGCGTACTACAGTGATCTGACACATGGGGTGCGGGTGCACGCACTGAGCTTCAAGCGCTTGCACCAGCCTTGCAAAAGTAAGAGGCCATATTTAGTGGGGCTCGACCTTTTGCGACGCAAATCTGTCCAGTTGCGACCGTCTGTTGTTATTTGGAACCAAGCGCCGTTTGCACCGCTTGCCACCCATTTGCGCCCGTACTTGTGGTAACGCCGTCAAGCCAACCCTTCACGAGATCCGGGTTGCGTTTGAGCGCTGCTGCAGCAGCGGTATCCACGTTGGTCTTGTTTTGAAGGACGTCGGTGATAATGCCGTTCTCCAGGTCGACGTTAAATGTCATCTGCTTGAAAAGACGTCCCACGTTCGGGCATTCGCCCACGTAACCCGCCCGCGCGACCGTATTGACCGTCGCGCCGCCGAAGTTCGGGCCAAAGTATTTATCGCCGCCATCGAGGTAGGTGAGATGGAACTTCGTGTTCATCAGATGCGGCTCCCAAGCAAGGAACACGATCCACTTCTTGTCGCGCACGGAGCGTTCGACTTGCGTCAACATGCCGGTCTCGCTCGACTCCACCAGCTTCCAGCCATTCAGTCCGAAAGCCTTTTCATCAAGCATCTTCTTGATGTTCTGATTCGCTGGCGCGCCCGGTTCAATGCCATAGATCTTGCCGTCGAACTTGTCCGCGTTCTTCTGCAAGTCCGCGAACGTGTGCACGCCGGCTGCCGCCACATAGTCCGGCACCGCCAGCGTGAACTTCGCGTTGGTCAGGTTCGGGTGCACCACGTCGATCGACTTCTCATCCACAAACGGCTTCACCAGCGGCCCTTGCGCGGGCATCCAGTTGCCGAGGAACGCATCGACCTGGCCTTTCTTCAAACCCTGATACGTGATCGGCACCGAAAGATTCGAGACACTCTGCTTGTAGCCGAGCGCCTTCAGCACGACGCCGGCCATGGCGTTGGTGGCGTCAATGTCGGTCCAGCCCGGGTCCGCCATCTTGACCTGCAGGCAGCTTTGGGGCTCGGCGGCGACTGCCGTACCGATGGATGCGCAGAGTGCCGCAATGCAGAATAGCGCGTGCGTGAAGGGCTTTTTCATGTTGGCTTCCTGTGGGTGATGGGATTGTGGTTGTAGTTCAGCAGCGTGGGCTCTAGCGTGTGACAGCGGGAAAACGCGCCATGGCTTCGAGCGTGTCGAGGTCAATGTGATTGCGCATATAACGTTGGCTGGCATCTACCGATGGTTGCCAGTCCCATGATTCGATTACCCCTTGCGTTGTCGCTTCGAAGTGAAATTGGCGGCGCCGCTGGCTTTGCACGACTTCTTCGCGCAGCGCGTCGAGATCCCAACGCTCGGCGATTTCCTCGCGGAACGAAGCGACCCGCGCCGCGTGTTCAGGCAGCGTGGCGAGGTTGATGCGTTCGAGTGGATCCGCTGTAACGTTGAAGAGCTGGTCAGGGTCCGAGGGCGTATGGATGAACTTGAAGTCACCGCGGCGCAGCATCACGATCGGCGCAATCGCACCTTCGGCCAGGTACTCGCCGATGGCTTCATCGTGTGCCTGCGGCTCGCCGCGCAGATGCGGCACGAGACTGCGGCCATCGAGCGTATCGGGCCATGCCGGTCGCGGCGCGCCACGGCCCAGTTCCACCAGCGTCGGCAGCAAGTCGAGATGCGAGACGGAAGCGCTCACATGCGCCGCCTCGAATTGTCCCGGCGCGTGCACGATCAGCGGCACGCGGCAGCCGCCTTCGAAAAACGTCATCTTGTACCAAAGGCCGCGTTCGCCCAGCATCTCGCCATGATCGGAGGTCACGATCACGATGGTGTCGTCGGCCAGTCCCGCCTGATCGAGCGCTTCGAGGATCGCGCCGAATTGCGCATCGACGTAAGAAATCGCGCCGTAATACGCATGGCGTGCGTTGCGGATCTGCTGGTCGGTTGGCGGCGTCTTGTCCGTCTCGCACACGTAGCGCAGGCGCTTCGAATGCGGGTCGGCAGCGTCCAGCGTGTCACGGTACGCAGGCATTTCAATGTCTTCGTCGCGGTACATGTCCCAGTATTTCTGCGGAATCGCGTAAGGATCGTGTGGGTGAGTGAGCGACGCCACCACGCAAAACGGCCGCTCGTCTTTCCCGGCTTGCCGCTCACGCGCTATGTCGAATAACTTCTGGCGCGTGGTGTAGGTCACTTCATCGTCGAAATCGAGTTGATTCGTGCGCACGCACGGCCCCGCGTCGATCACGGAACTCATGTTGTGATACCAGCTCGGGCGCGTCTCGAAGTCGTCCCAGTTCGGCGTCCAGCCGAAATCCGCCGGATAGATGTCGGTCGTCAGCCGCTCCTCGAAACCATGCAACTGATCCGGACCGCAAAAGTGCATCTTCCCCGAGAGAATCGTCCGATACCCCTCCGCCCGCAGGTAATGCGCGAACGTTAATGTTTGCGAGGGAAATTCGGCGGCGTTATCGTAGGCACCTATCGCCGAGGGCAGCTTGCCCGACAAGAATGAAAAGCGCGACGGCGCGCAGAGCGGACTCGCGCAATACGCTGAATCGAAGACCACGCCCCGGGCCGCGAGCGCGTCCATGTTCGGCGTCTTCGTGACGTGATGGCCGTACGCGGACAACGCGAACGGCGTCATTTGATCAGCCATCAGAATAAGGATATTTTGTTTGCGTTTAAGCATCGGAGCGAGGCTCGAATAGAATCAGGAAGGTGGCGCGGCATGGTCGGCATTACACGGCGAACGGCCCATGTCGCACACCACTATTGCCGTTCAATTCGCGGCTGTGAAGAGAGCAAAACGTTATGAGCTCATAAGGGGGACTTATGTCGAGACAGGATCGTTTGCCGCCCATGCAGGCGCTGTCGATGTTCGAGTCCGCCGCGCGTCTTGCCAGCTTTACCGCCGCCGCCCGCGAACTGGGCTCCACGCAGCCGGCGGTCAGCCAGCGCGTGGTGCAACTCGAGGAGAACCTGGGCGCGGCGCTGTTTGAGCGCGGGCACCGGGGCGTAACGCTTACCGAGGACGGCGTGCGCCTGTTCGAAGCCGTGCGTCAAAGCCTCGACACCATTCGCATTGCCACCAACGACATTCGGGCGCGCCATGCTGCGCCCGCGCAGCGCTCGCTCAATCTCCTGACCGACTTTGGCTTCGCAACGTATTGGCTGATGCCACGCCTGTCGCAATTCAAGGCGCTGATGCCCGACGTCGACGTAAGGATCACCACCGCGCAAGACGTACTCGCCGCCGATCATGATCACGCGGATATCGTGATCGGTTTTGGTCACGTGGCAACCGACTGGGCCGGACGCGGCACGGTCAAATTGTTTCCCGAGCAGGTCACGCCGGTGTGCAGTCCCGCGTTCCTCGCGCGACACGGCAAGCCCGCCCATCCTTCGGACCTCATCAACCTGCCGCTGCTGCATCTGGAGCCCACAAACCCAGAGCGCTGGCTGTCGTGGCATGGCTGGTTCGCGGCGCACGGGCTGGCGGCGCCGCCTGCGCATCGCGGCATTACATTCAACAGCTATGGCTTCGTCGCGCACGCGGCGATCATGGGCCAAGGGGTGGCGCTGGGCTGGGCGCCCCTGGTGGACGAACTCGTTGCGAGCGGCCAACTGATCCAGTTGTTTGACACACCGGTCACGACGGCCGGCGGATATCTTCTGAATGCGCCACGCGCGCAAACCACCGCCGTCTGTGCATTTCGCGACTGGCTGCTGGCTGAATGCGGCGTGACGGCCTGAAACCCTCCTGAACCGCTTGACGCTCCGATACCAGCGTCACGGCGTTTAGCTTCTAGCCGCCGCCCCATGCAATTTGTTCTACTGCACCGTATGCGCGCTGCGTTCGCGGCGCCGCCATTTGCATAGTGGAGAACCGCATGGCCGGCAGTAACGTCACTAGTAACGTCATTGATCCCCTTTCTCATCAACTCGTACTGACGGTCGCTTGTCCCAGCGCCGCGGGACAAGTCGCCGCCGTGGTCGGCTTCCTCGACCGGCACCAGTGTTACGTCGATGAACTCACCGTCTTCGACGACGACCTCAGCCAGCACTTCTTCGTACGCTGCGTCTTCCACGGAGTGGATCACGATGAAACGTTGGAGATCGCCGCGTTGCAGCAGGAATTCGCGCCTATTGCCGAGCGCTTCTCCATGACGTGGGCGATCCACAACGTGGCTGCGCGACCGAAGGTGCTCATCATGGTGTCGAAGCTCGAGCACTGCCTCGCGGACCTGCTGTTCCGCTGGCGCATGGGCGAACTGAAGATGGATATTGTCGGGATCGGGTCAAACCATCGAGATCTGGAACCGCTTGCCGTGCAGCACGGCTTGCCCTTTCATCACCTCCCTGTCACCGCGGACACCAAGCCGCAACAGGAAGCGCGTCTGCTCGATTTGTTCGAGTCGTCCGGCGCGGAGTTGATGATTCTCGCGCGCTACATGCAGATCCTGTCAGGCGAGACGAGCCGGAAACTGGCCGCGCGTGCGATCAATATCCATCATTCGTTCCTGCCCGGTTTCAAGGGTGCGAAGCCTTATCACCAGGCACATACGCGTGGCGTGAAGCTGATCGGTGCAACGGCACATTTCGTGACCGATGACCTGGATGAAGGTCCGATCATCGAGCAAGTGGTCGAGCGCGTGGATCACTCGTACAAGCCCGAGCGTCTGCTTGCAACAGGACGCGATGTGGAATGCATCACGCTTGCGCGCGCGGTGAAGGCGTTCATTGAACGGCGCGTGTTTATCAATGGCGACCGTACGGTGGTGCTGTGATCAGCGTTTAAAATCAGTCTCTGAAATTGTGCTTGGAAACGAAACAACGCCGCTAAAAAGCGGCGTTGTTTCGTTGAAGCTAAAGCTAAGGACCCTTAATTAGCAGTCCAGCTCGACACGCGATCTCCATGCGCGCTCACCCACGCATCCGCAGCAGCGGCCGGCTTGGCGCCGTTGGTGGTTGCCAGCATCACGCTGTCAATTTCACCCGGTTTCCATTGGAACTTCTTCAGGAAAGCGACCACTGTAGGCGCCTTCTTCTCGAGTTCCGGGTTGATCACGCTGTCCACGTGCTCGGCTTCACCGAACACCTTCTTCGGATCTTCCAGGAATTTCAGCTTGTACTTCGCGAACATCCAGTGCGGCTTCCAGCCCGTCACAATGATCGGCTTCTTCGCGTTTTCCGAACGCGCCAGTTCCGCCGTCATTGCACTGCCCGAACTCGGCATCAAGGTGTAGTCGAGACCATATGCCTTGATCGCTTCGCTCGTCTTCGACATCACGCCGGCACCTGCATCGATACCAACAATACGCCCGCCGAACTCGGCCTTCTTCGCTTCGAGATCCGCCAGGCTTGTCACGTCTGCATCTTCCGGCACAATCAAGCCGATCTTCGCGTCAGGGAAGTTGGTGCCGAGATCGACCACCTTTGACTTGAAGTTTTCCCAATACGCACCGTGCGTGACCGGCAACCACGCCGACAAGGTAGCGTCAAGGTCACCGCGCGCCACGCCCTGCCACATCACGCCGGCCGCGACCGGCACGAGTTGCACGGGATAACCCAGCTTCTTCTCGATGACCTGAGCCGCCACGTTCGACGTCGCCACGCTGTCGTCCCAGCCTTCCACGTAACCGATCTTGATGGTCGGTTTCGCGTCGGCGGCAATCACACCCGCGCTGGTTGCAGCCAGCGCAGCACTTAACGTGCTCAAAACAAGCAGTTTCTTGATCAGTCTCATTGTCGTACTCCCCTTTGCGGTCCACACCATTGAGGCTTTAGAATCACCGGCCAGAAATACGCTGACTGGTTTTTTTTCGACACCCAGTTGTCTGGATGCGACCTCGTTTTATCCGGCTGCGTCGCCGGCCCTGATGAATACCCTACTTATCGACGACAAGATCCGTCAGCGGCTTGCTGCAACACAGCAGAACCATGCCTTGATCAATCTCGCGCTGTCGAATGCCGCCGTTGTGGTTCATCTCGACTTCGCCGGAGAGCAACTTGACCTTGCAGGTGCCACACATGCCTTGCGTACACGATGCCGGCAAGCGCACCCCCGATTTCTTGGCCGCGTCCAGCACATGCTGCGTGCTTGCGCACTCGATCTCACGATTACTCTTGGCAAAGCTGACCTTGAACGTGGTCTCTACAGGCGCGAGCGTGATTTCAGGTGAGAGGTCAAAGCCAACAGCGCTTTCCCGCATCTCTGCGAACGTCTCGGTGGACTGCAATGCATCGGCTACATGAGCAGTCGTCAGTTGCGCTGCAACTTCTGCGATCGTCTCAAAGGAGAAGCTTTCCTCGTGATAATGCTTAATGTCGAAACCGCCCTCCGCGAGCAGATTGCGCACTGCTTTCATGTAGGGCGCAGGACCGCAGGTAAAGATTTCCCGTTCGAGAAAATCCGGCGCAATCAGCTTGAGCAAAGGCAATGTGAGGAACCCCGTCACGCCGGGCCAGTTCGTCCGCGCGCCGACTCGTTCGCACACGAACGCCGTGCGAAAATTCGTCTGGTTCGATGCAATCAGATCGAGCTCACGCGCGAAGATGATGTCGTCAGGCGTGCGCGCGCTGTGCACGAACACGATGTCGCGATCCTCGCCAAGTTCGTGATGCGCACGGCTCATGGACATCAACGGCGTGACACCCGATCCCGCCGATAAAAACAGGAACTTGCGCGCCGGATGCCGCGCGCAGGTGAATTCGCCAGCAGGTCCAAGCACGCGAACCTTGCCGCCCGTCTGCAGATTGTCATGCAGCCAGTTCGACACCTTGCCGCCCGGCACGCGCTTCACCGTGATGGAAATGGTGTGCGGACGCGTAGGCGGCGAGGAGATTGTGTAGCAGCGATTGATCGATTCGCCGTCTATCTCCAGCTCCAGCGTAATGAACTGCCCCGGCTCGAAAACGAAGGTCCGCTCACCCGGCGCACGAAAGAAAAAGCTCTTTACGTCGTGCGTTTCCTGCCGAACGTGGCAGCAGACGAGCGTCTCGTCGGTGTCGCTATCCCAACGGGTGGGAAGCGTGCCCCAGAACTCGGGCTGGGTCACTCGGTTCGGGGCAGGCTCGAACGTCGCCTGATCGCGCATCATCTTTTTCTCCGCTATGGCTTTGAGTGCGACGCTGTTTGTCGGTCAGCGCTTGAACGACACGACTTTCTCGCCGTGCGCGCTCACGCTCGCTTCATCCGGCGTATTCGCATAATCGTCGAGCCGCCCGATATACCATTCGCAGAATTTCTCCACGAGGCCTTCCGTGAACGGCGAATACGGACCTGGCTCATACGCGCTGCTCGTCACGCCGAGTTGCGAGAATTCCACCAATGCACGGTCCTGGTCGTTGGTCGCGCGCCAGACGGCGGTGAGGTTGTCGACGTTGTAGTCAATGCCTTCCTTCGCGTCCTTGTGCACGAGCCATTTAGTGCGAACAAGCGTTTCGCCGGCCGACAGCGGAATCACCGAGAAGCTCACAATGTGATCGCTCATGAAGTGATGCCACGAATTCGGCTGCGTCCAGAATGAGAGACCGCCGAGATCGGCTTGCTGGAAACCGCCAAGCAATTTCTTCGATGCCACCTTGGCGTCCATCGTCTGCGACTCGCCGCTGCGATCGAGCGGCAAACGTTGCGTGCGAAACCCGCTGACAAGGTCCGCCAGCCGGTCGATTTCCTTCGACGGCAGGTTCATCGCTTCCCATTGCTTCGTGCGTTCTTCAACGGTCTTGTCGAAGGCAGCCATGGCTTCTTCGTTGTCCGCGGAACGCTGATAACCGAAGCCATATTCGTAGAGCGAGATGGTCAGTTCCGGATGGTTCGCGACGCAGTGATAGCACTCGCGATTGTTCTCCATCGTAAGCTTCCAGTTGCCCTTTTCGATGATGTCGATGGTCGCGGCTATCTTGCAGTCGGCAAGGCCGTGCGGCAGCAGGTACGGTTCCATCGAAGCGCGCAATACCGCGAAATCCGCGGGCGGTGTTTCGGCGAGACACACAAAAATCAGGCCCGCGAGGTTTTCGAGGTGGACCTTCTTGAGGCTGTGCTTGCACTTGTCGAACTGCTCGCCCATGTGCTCGGCGAACATCAGGTCGCCGTTCAGGTTGTAGGTCCAGCTGTGATACGGGCACACGATATTGCCAAGCGAACCCTTTTCCGAGCTGCACAGGCGTGCACCGCGATGCCGGCAGACGTTATGGAACGCGCGGATCTGCATGTCGTCGTCGCGCACGATCAGGATGGAATCGTCGCCGAGTTCCACTGTCATGTAGTCGCCCGCTTCCGGTACGTCCGGTTCGACCGCGACCTGGATCCAGTGCCGCCGGAAGATCGCATCCATGTCCAGCGCGTGGATTTCCTCGCTCGCGTAGAACGGCGCTTCCAGCGTGTGACCCTTCTTGCGGCGTTCGATCATTGCGCGAACGTCTGCGGAAACTTTCATCGTGTGCTCCGTGTTTTGGTGCCCCGCCTGACCTTGAACGTGCGGGAATCGTGCGGGAATTTTCGTGTCGCAAATCAGTAATCGACGAGTTGATGCTCGCGCAAATACGCCAGGATCACTTGTGCTTTTTCGACGGAACTCCCTTCAATTACGACGCTGCCGCCGCGGCTTTCCGTGGTCGTGGCCGAGAGCATGCGCGCGTGGCCCGAACGCTTTTCCGCGGCCGCCAGACGCACGGGTTTTGCCGTCGCGGGCTTGATCGACCAGGGAAGGCTTGCGGCGGCATTAGCGGCGCTCACCAGCACCGGTTCGATGGCGCCTTCGCGCAGTTTTGCGTACGCGTATCGCGGCGTGGCGTTGGCCATGGGATGCACCGCGACCAGTGCGGGCAAGGTTGCCTGCACGCGGCGGCGCAACCCTTTCGGCAGGAATTGCCGAACGGTGACTTGTCCCGCTTCAATGTCGATATCCACCGCCGATGCAAGCAGCGCGAAGCCCATGGCATCGGCGAGTTGGTACGGCAGCATGCCGCTGTCTTCCGTGCCTTCCGCACGCGTGCCGGTCAGCACGAGGTCGTAACCCTTTAAGCGCGCGCTGAGTGCCGGCGCGATTTCATCGCCAACGGCCACGGCCAGCACTTCCACCTTTGCCGCGCCCAACGCGAGATATTCGCGCAATGCGGGATTGGTTGGATCGCCCGCGTGCAACACGTCGAGCGTCGCCTGGTGTTGGGTGGCGAGCCGCTTTGCCAGCGTCAGCGCGGCGGCGTCGTTGCGGCTGTAGCGCGCGGTCCCGCTCACCGGATGACGGCCGACCGAGACGAGGACGGCGATCTTGCTTACGCGCTTCGTGGCGGATGCATTACTCAAGTTACTCAATTGAATACTCCCCGAGCGTTCTTGATGAGATTCATGCGAGCGCTCCTTCCAGCTTCGCTGTGCTCGAGGCTGTGCCGCCAGATGTTGTTGGTGAGCCCGTGTTTGCACGCGCGTTACGCGCAGCCGCGGCGGCATCGGTCAACGCGGCGATCGTTTCCTGCGCGTCGCCGATGATCGTCAGGTTCGCCCGTTTTGCGATCGGCGCGCTCGCGTCCAGGTTCACCGCAATCACGTGGCGGCAGTCCTTGATGCCCTGCAAGTGCTGCACTGCGCCGGAGATACCGAATGCAATGTAGATGCTTGCATCCACCGTCTTGCCGGTTGCGCCGATCTGCTTGTCGCGCGGGAACTTGCCATCGTCGACGGCTACGCGGCTTGCACCGATTGCAGCGCCTACGGTGCTGGCGAGCCGCTCGAACGCCGGAATATCAGTCACGCCATTACCGGCCGACACGATGAAATCCGCCTCTTCCAACGCCACTTGCGCGGCATCTATTTCTTCGATGCCCAGGTCTTTATACGGACTCGTCGCCTGCGGGCGGCCTTCGACGAAGAACTGCTCCGCCGCAACCCGCTCGCCTGCGCCGACAAATGCCAATCTTGCATCGACGGCATTCGGGGCTAGCAAGACCACATCGGGAAGCGAACGCACGGCAAACGCCTTGCGCGCTTGCGTATAAACCGCTACGTGCGCGGCGTCTATTTCAACCACGTGCGTCGCCACCGATGCCTTCGCTTGCGCCGCGTATCGGCGGCCGAGATCGCCGTCGCCCGTCGCGTTATCGGGAAGGAAAACGTGCGCCGGCGAATACGCCGCGACGCACGCGGCAAGCGCGTCCAACGCGGTATCGGGTGCGAATGCGCGACGATCGAACGCCGGCATCTCGATCACCTTGTCCGCGCCAAGCACAGCCGCGTCGTCCTTCAATTCGCCAAGGACAAGCAATACGACTTGGGTTGTCGAGTCCGCGAGTAACGCCGCTGCTGCGAGAGTTTGCCGTGCGTGGTCATCCAGCGAACCACGATCGCTGTGAGCGGCCACGAGCAATGAGCGTTGCGCTGTGGCCGTCGTACGACGCGGCTTCGCCTGTTCACGATGTGCGCCTGGCGCAGCAGCCTGAACGTCTCCCGCCACGCCGACAAAACCCAGCGTAATGCGCTTGAGCCCTTCAGCCGTGATGGAAAACGGCCGGCGCGGATCAATTCGTTTGATGGTGTGCATTGCTTACTCCAGCGCCGCTGCAACGAGTTCAGCCACGTCCAGCACTTCCGGCCGAGCACCTACTACGCCTTCCAGCATCGCCGTGCAGTTCGGGCATCCGACCGCGACTATCTCAGCGTTGACCGCGCGAGCGTCGTTGATACGGATGTCAGGAATACGCTGCTTGCCGGGGATATCCGTGAGCGGCGCACCACCGCCACCGCCGCAGCATCGTCCGCGCATGCCGTTACGCTCCATCTCGACCACCTTGATGCCGATCGATTTAAGCAGCTTGCGCGGTGCTTCCGTTTCGCCGTTGTATCGACCGAGATAGCACGGGTCGTGATACGTAACCGTCTTGCCGGCGGAGAGCGCGCTTTCAGCAGCGGGCGTGAGCTTGCCACTGGCGACCAGCTCCGCGATCAATGACGTGTGATGCTGCACTTCATACAGGCCGCCCAGCGCACGATACTCATTGCGCAGGCTATGCATCACGTGCGGATCGGCGGTGACGATCTTCTTGAACGAATACTTCGAGAGCGTCGCGATAAGTTGCGTCGCCAGTTGCTGGAACGTGGCTTCATCGCCAAGACGACGCGCCGTATCCCCGGTATCCGTTTCCACGCCGCCAAGCACCGCATAGTCGACACCGGCCTTGTTCAGCACTTTGACCAGCGCGCGCAGGGAGCGCTGGTAGCGCATGTCGAATGCACCTTCGCCCGCAATGAGCAGCACGTCTACCGGACGTCCCGGCTGCGCGACCTGCACTTGCAGATCGACAGCCCAGTCGTAGCGCGCGCCGATATCGAAGCCATTCGCGCTACCCGTCTCACGCAGGTTCGCGAGCGTTTCGGGACCCTTGCCCGGTACGATACCTTCGACCAGCGTCTGGTTACGCCGCATATCAACAATGGCGTCCACATGCTCGATCAGCATCGGGCACTCTTGAACGCATGCCCGGCAAGTGGTGCATGACCAGATCGTGTCCGCTTCGATCATCGTGGAAATCAGCGGCTTCGACGGTGCGCCTGAATGCTTACCGAGTGGGATTCCGGGCGTCGGGCTGCCGGCATACGCAGCGTCCGTACCGCCGACCATACCCGTCACCAGATCCTGGATCAGCTTCTTCGGATTCAGCGGCTGACCCGCTGCGAACGCGGGACATGCCGCTTCGCATTTGCCGCATTGCACGCAGGCATCGAAGCTCAGTAGTTGATTCCAGCGAAACTCCACCGGCTTGCCAACGCCATATTCCTTCGCGTCCAGCACAGGCATCTTGAGGGCTGTCGGCGGCACAACATCGTTCTCGTGGCTGCGCCCCGTGAAACGCTCTTGCCGGGGATGAAACGCGAGATGCAGCAAGCCTGCGAGCGCATGTTTCATCGGACCGCCGCGGGCCGCGCCGAAGGTCATCGTGAAAGCACCCGCGGCAATCAGCAACGCGACGATGATCGCCAATGCGCCGGACATTGCTGCAGCGGGCAACACGATGAACAGCACAAGCCCAAGCGCGAACGAACCCAGCAGCAGCGGCAAGCTGTCCCACGGACCACGGGACAAACGCGCCGGTACTGCCTTCGCTCCATGCCGGCGACGCCACACGAACACCGCGCCGACGAGCATCACGAGCGCTGCAAGGAAGATCAGCTTGTCGAGCCATGGCGAATAGATAGCCAGACCGTAGTTGAGGAACACGAGCGCCATGGCTGCAATCGCGCCGCCGGCTGTAGCCACGTGCGTCTTCGCAATGTACGGATCGCGTGCGACCACATGATGCAGATCGACGAAATAGCGCTTCGGGATCGACAGCAAATTGCTCCAGCCGTATGCACCCGCAGCCGTCGCGCGGCCTTCACGCCAATACGCCGCACGCTTGAACAGTGCAAATGCCAGACCCGCCGCCGACAACCACAACAACGCGGTAATGACAAATACCGGGCTCATTATCAGAAGTCCTTGACGAGGCGCAGCGCATCGTAGATCGCGCCGTGAATGTTGTGCATGGAGATGCAGTCGCCAACGCGGAACAGCAGGAAGCGGCCGTTGCCCAGCTCTTCACTCAACGAAGGTTGCGGCTCGGAGGCGAACAGCTTGTGCACATCGATCTGACCGCGATTCAACGACTCCGGCTTGAGCTGCCAGTAGAGCTCGTCGTTTGGCGTGATGCCGTTCTCGATCACCACCTGATCGACCGCGCGCTCCTCCTGCTCCTCCGTGTACTCATTGCGGATCACAGCGATCTTCTTGCCGTCTTCCTCATACACCTTGTCGAGCCAGTAGTTCGGCGTGGAGATCACGCCTTGCGCATACAGACGTCGATAGAAAATCGGGAAGGTCGTGCCGCCCACATCGTCGGAAACCTTGACGTCGGGCGTCACGATCTCGACGTTGCCACCGCGGCTCGCGATGAAGTCCGCTACGCCCGCGCCTGCATGCGTGCTGACGCCGTCATAGACCAGTACGTTCTTGCCCGGCTCGACCTTGCCCGAGAGGATGTCCCACGAACTAACAGCAAGACCCTCTGCGACGCCCCACGCCGGCACTTGCTGCGTGAACGATGAACCGCCCGTAGCCAGCACGACAATGTCCGGCTTTTCCGCCATGATCATCTTGTCATCGGCGGCAACGCCCAGACGACGATCCACACCGAGGCGCTTCGTTTCCATGTCGAACCAGCGCACGATGCCCGCCATCTGCTCACGCTGCGGCGCCTTGGCCGCCAGCATGATCTGTCCGCCCACATAATCGTTCTTCTCGAACAATACGACGTCATGCCCCCGCGATTTCGCCACGCGTGCGGCTTCAAGTCCCGCAGGACCCGCACCGACAACCACGACCTTGCGCTTCGGTCCACGCGATTTTTCGATCACGTGCGGCATGGTCTCCTCGCGTGATGTCGCCGCGTTCTGCACGCACAGCACGTCGAGACCGTTGTACTGCCGGTCGATACAATAATTCGCGCCCACGCACTGCTTGATCTCGTCTTCGCGGCCATCGCGGATCTTGATGACCATGTGCGGATCGGCGATCTGCGCGCGCGTCATGCCAACCAGATCGATCATGCCGGACTCCAGCAAGCGCTCGGCCTGCCCGGCGTCCCGAATACTTTGCGCATGCATCACCGGCAGCTTCACCACCGACTTGATGCCAGCCGCGAGGTGCACGAACGGTTCGGGCGGCAACGCCATCGGCGGCATGCAGTTCGCGAGCGTGTTGTGCGTGTCTGCACCGGACCCAATCACGCCGATGTAGTCAATCAGGCCCGACTCCGACATCGACTGCGCGATCTCTTTCAACTGCGTGTGATCGAGACCGTCTTCATGAAATTCGTCGCCGCACATACGCAGCCCGACGCAGAAATCCGGACCCACCGCTTCACGCACGGCCTTGAGCACTTCGTTACCAAAACGAAGGCGGTTTTCAAGTGAACCGCCCCATTCATCGGTACGAAAATTCGTGCGCGGACTCCAGAACTGGTCAATCAAATGCTGATGCGCGGCGGATATTTCGACGCCATCCATGCCCGCATCTTTCACGCGCTTGGCAGCCGCCGCGAAGTCGGAAATGATGCGCTTGATTTCTTCCACTTCAATGATCTTCGCGTTGCCGCGATGCACCGGCTCACGCACGCCGGACGGCGACATCAAATGCGGCCAGTGTTCGCCGTGATACGCGGTGCGACGGCCCATGTGGGTCGCCTGGATCATGATCTTCGCGCCATGCTTGTGCATGGCTTCGGCGAGACGTGAGAGCGGATCGATGACCTTGTCGGTCGCAAGATTCACCGACTTCCACCATCCTTGAGGACTGTCGATAGACACCGGGCTCGATCCCCCGCACACGGCGAGGCCCACGCCGCCCTTGGCCTTTTCTTCGTAATAACGGATATACCGATCCCCGGGCAAACCGCCCGGCTCCGCGTAGACCTCCGCGTGCGCGGTGCTGACAATGCGATTGCGCAAGGTCAGCTTGTTCAGCGTAAGAGGCTTGAAAAGGTTGGGGTAACGCATCGCGGTCGACCTCGGATTTATCTATGTACTACGCAGCTTTATGACTCGTTCACGCTGCCAGCGGCGTCACTTCGAACACGCAATGCGAATGACCTTCGGCCGCGCATTGCGTCTCGACTGAAAACGACTTCGGGCCCTTCTTCGTGCCTTCCGGTGCGGTGTCGTTGACCCAGTCCATTGCGCCTGCAAACCAGCCGGCGAACATGTAGCAAAGCTTGCCTTCCTTGCCCGGCTGCGCCAGCACGAAGGACGAGTTATGCAGATGCACCGTTGCCGTTGATGCAGCCGGGTCGCTTTTCACGATTGAGAACAAACCCCAGCCGCGTTGCGACAAGCGCTTCAGGTAATGTTCAAACACGGCCATGCCGCTGATCCCGTGCTGCTTCGCTTCTTTATCGCACCAGTGATACGCCGACTTGTGGCCCGCCGTATAAAGGCTCTTCGCGTACACGTCGCGGCCGAGAGCTTCTTCAACCGCCAGATGGTTGTTCGTGAAGAAGTGGCGCGGTACATACAGCATGGGCAGCGAGTCGGTCGTCCAGACGCCGGTTTCCGGATCAACGTCAATAGGCAGTTGCGGTTGCATCGTGTGGGTTCCTTTTTATTGGGTGAGCCGGGTCAGACGTTCCAGACGCTGTCGAACACGCGCACCCAGTTCTCGCCCATGATCTTCTTGATGCGCGACTCGCTCCAGCCGGCGCGTTCCATCGCGGCGGTCAGGTTCGGGAATTCTCCGATCGTTCGGATTCCTTCTGGATTCACGACCTTGCCGAAATTCGTCAGTTGACGATAACGACCCTTGTCGTGCGTGATCCAGTCAAAGAATTCCGTGCTGTAACCCTGCGTGAAGTCCGTGCCAATGCCCACGTTGTCTTCGCCGATCAGGCCGACCACGTATTCAATGGCCTCAAGATAATCTTCGACCGTCGCATCTGGGCCGCGCTTGAGGAACGGCGCGAACATCGTCACGCCGACAAAACCGCCTGCATCGGCAATTTCTTTAAGCTGCTCATCGGACTTGTTGCGCGGATGTTCCTTCAGGCCCGAAGGACAGCAATGCGAATAACACACCGGCTTCTTCGAGAAGGCAATAGCTTCGGAAGACGTCGTGCCGCCCACATGCGACAGGTCGACCATGATGCCCACGCGATTCATTTCCTGGATCACTTCGCGGCCGAAACCCGAGAGACCGCCATCGCGCTCATAGCAACCGGTGCCCACGAGGTTCTGCGTGTTGTAGCAAAGCTGCACGACGTTCACGCCAAGCTGCTTGAATGTTTCGATGTAACCGAGGTTGTCTTCGAATGCGTGCGCGTTCTGGAAACCGAAAATGATGCCCGTCTTGTTCTCTTTCTTCGCGCGGCGAATGTCGTCCGTCGTGCGCACGAGCGTGAGAATGTCGCTGTGCTCGCGGAGCATTTGACGCATTTCAGCGATGTTATCTACGGTCTTCTGAAAGCTCTCCCAGACCGATACCGTGCAGTTCACCGCGGTCACGCCGCCCTTTCTCATGTCTTCGAATACCGACGGCTCGAACTTCGAAATGTTCAGGCCGTCGATGATGATGCTGCTGTCGTGAAGTGTGCTCATCTCATGCTCCGGAAAAGGAGGGCGTAATCAATAAATGGGGAAGCGCTCGCACAGCGCGAAGATTTCGCTGCGCACGCGGTGTTCGGTTTCGGCATGACCGTCCGGGTGATCGCGCAGTGCGTCGAACACTTCCACAATCAGGCGGCCGATGTCACGGAACTCTGCCACGCCAAAACCGCGCGTGGTGCCAGCCGGCGTGCCGAGGCGCACGCCTGAGGTGACCGTGGGCTTTTCCGGATCGAACGGGATTCCATTCTTGTTGCAGGTGATGCCGGCGCGTTCCAGCGCGTGCTCGACCTGGTTGCCCTTCAAACCCTTCGGACGCAGATCGACGAGCAGCAAGTGGTTGTCCGTACCGCCCGTCACGAGATCAACACCGCCTGCCTTCAGCACTTCGCCCAGCGCCTTCGCGTTGGCCAGCACGTTATCGATGTAAGTCTTGAAACCGGGCTGCAGCGCCTCGCCGAAGGCCACGGCCTTACCAGCGATCACATGCATCAGCGGGCCGCCCTGGAGGCCTGGGAACACCGCTGAATTGATCTTCTTCGCGATGTCCTCGTCATTAGTCAGTACAAAACCACCGCGTGGGCCACGCAACGTCTTGTGCGTGGTGGATGTCACCACATGCGCATGCTCGACCGGGTTTTGATGCCGCCCTGCGGCGATCACACCGGCAATGTGCGCCATGTCGACCATCAGCTTCGAACCTGCCTTATCCGCAATGGCACGCAGACGCGCAAAGTCCAGCTCGCGCGGATAAGCCGAGAACCCCGCGATCAGCAACGTCGGCTTGTGCTGCATTGCGAGTTCTTCGATCTGCTCGTAATCGATCAGCATCGTCTCGCGGTTCACGCCGTACTGGATCGCGTTGAACCACTTGCCGGAAAGTGCCGGCTTAGCGCCATGCGTCAGGTGACCGCCTGCATCGAGCGACATGCCGAGCACGGTGTCGCCGGGTTTCGTCAGCGCGAGCATCACGGCGCCGTTCGCTTGCGCGCCCGAGTGCGGCTGCACGTTGGCGAACTGCGCGTTGAAGATCTCCTTTACGCGATCGATCGCGAGGGTTTCGATTTCATCGACGAATTCGCAGCCGCCGTAATACCGCTTGCCCGGATAACCTTCCGCATATTTATTCGTCAGCACTGAACCCTGCGCTTCAAGAACGGCGCGCGAGACAATGTTCTCCGACGCGATCAGTTCGATCTGCGACTGCTGGCGTTCCAGCTCTTTCAGGATGGCGCTGCGCACGGGCGCGTCGCGGGTGGCAAGCGGTTCTTCGAAGAACGGGGCGGCGGGGCGAGTCGAGGAATTTGACATTGAAGCATCCGTGGGTTCGGGGACAAGTCGTTTTTTGAAAGGCGGTTTGCTTCGTGGGCCAGCATGCAAAGGCACTTGAAACCACGCTCGGAACCGCTTTCCGATGCGTCTATTCTTGACTTTCACCCCACACGCCAATTTATGAATTTAGACGTGTTCTTGGCCTTTTCCGACATACGCGTCCGTTTTACACAAGTCGCTAAGGGTTACCTCTGCACACCCATTCAATGCTGCACTGCGGCGGAGAGTTCGCGCTTAAAAGCGGTGCGAATCGTGGTCATGATCCCCTTCACGGTGCGTCGCGAAGCGCTTACGTCTCCGTAAGCTTCAATGCCGATAGGGTTTAGCCTGATGGCATGCATGTTGCAAACATCTACAAAATGTCCATAGTCGTGTCCCCACGACACAGCCACACCCTAGATTCGAAGGATTCCCTCCTCCATGTCCCCCGACCGAACCGCGTCGCTCGCGCATTTCGCGTTCATGCCGCTGCCTAACTTCACGATGATCGCGTTCACCAACGCTATCGAAGTGCTGCGCATGGCGAACTACCTGACCGGGCAAAAGCTGTACACGTGGTCGATCGTGAGCCCGGAAGGCGGTCCCGTGGCCGCAAGCAATGGCCTCTCCGTGGATACCGGACCGGTCGAGTGCGTCGGGGTGCCGGACATTGTGTTCGTAGTCGGCGGCATTGACGTCCAGCGCGAAACCACGCCCGCGCATCTGTCCGCACTGCGCCGTTTTGCGCGGCTCGGCAGCGTGCTCGGCAGTCTCTGCACGGGCACGTATGCCCTCGCGCGAGCCGGTCTGCTAGCCGGCTATGCATGCGCGATCCATTGGGAAAACATGTCGGCGCTGAAAGAGGAATTCCCGGAAACACGCTTCCTCAAAGAGCTATTCGTGATCGACCGGGACCGCGTGACGTGCACGGGTGGCGTCGCGCCACTCGACATGATGCTGAACCTGATTGCCACGCGCGTGGGATCGGCGAAGGTCACGCAGATTGCGGAGCAGTTCATCGTGGAGCACGTTCGCGATACCAGCGCGCAGCAGCGCATGCCGCTGGTCGCGCGGTTAGGCTCGGCGAACAAGTCGCTATTCGAAGTGATTTCGCTGATGGAGAACAACATAGAAGAGCCGTTGTCGCGCGAAGAACTCGCGCGTCTGGCGGGGATGTCGCAGCGACAATTGCAGCGGCTGTTTCGCGAGCATCTCGGCATGACGCCGACGCATTACTACCTGACGCTGCGCCTTCGCCGCGCGCGTGAATTGCTGCTGCAGACCGATATGTCGATCATGCATATCACCATGGCTTGCGGCTTTCAATCTGCTTGCCACTTCAGCAAGAGCTATCGCGATGCATTCGGCACGGCGCCCACGCGGGAACGCCGGCGTCAGTTGCCGCCACTCGCCGTTGTGGCTGCTCCTTCGATGGCAATTGCTCAAAGCGCCGCTTGATATGCAACTCAAGCTAAAAGCGGCGCTCTGAGCTTCATTCCACTAAGCTGCCTTCAACATCCCGTGCGGGTCGATCACGAACTTGCGCGGCGCACCGCCATCGAATTGCCGATACCCGTCAGGCGCCTGATCGAGCGTCACCACCGAGACATTGACGATATCCGCAATCGGCAAGCGATCCCACAAAATGGCCTGCATCAGGTTCTGGTTGTACTTCATGACCGGCGTCTGCCCGGTGAAAAATGAATGCGACTTCGCCCAGCCCAGACCAAAGCGAATGCTCAGCGCACCCTTCTTCGCGGCTGCGTCGGCGGCGCCTGGATCGTCGGTGACATAGAGGCCCGGAATTCCGATTGCGCCCGCTACCCGCGTGATTTCCATCAGCGAATTCAGCACCGTGGCAGGCGCTTCCTCATGGCTTCCGCTGCTCCCGTGACCGTGCGCCTCGAAGCCGACACAATCGACCGCGCAGTCCACTTCCGGCGTTCCGAGAATGGCCGCTATCTGCTCGCCGAGCGTTGCGTCCTTCGATAGATCCACTGTCTCGAAGCCCACCTTACGCGCGTGCGCGAGGCGCTCTTCGTTCATGTCGCCGACAATCGTGCAAGCCGCGCCCAGCAAACGAGCCGATGCCGCCGCGGCCATTCCGACCGGACCCGCGCCGGCGATATACACCGTTGAACCCGGTTTCACTCCGGCCATGACGGCGCCGTGATAACCCGTGGGCAGGATGTCAGAGAGGCACGTGAGATCGCGGATCTTCGACATCGCCTGGTCGCGATCGGGAAACTTCAGCAGATTGAAGTCGGCGTAGGGGACCAGCACGTATTCGGCCTGGCCGCCAATCCAGCCACCCATGTCCACGTAACCATAGGCACCGCCCGGGCGCGACGGATTGACGTTCAGGCACACGCCCGTGTTTTGCGCCTTGCAGGTCGGGCAGCGGCCACATGCTACGTTGAACGGCACCGAAACCAGGTCGCCAATCCTGAGTGTCTCCACGTCGCGCCCAACCTCGATCACCTCGCCAGTGATCTCGTGCCCGAGCACGAGGCCGACCTGGGCCGTCGTGCGGCCCCGAACCATATGCTGGTCCGACCCGCAAATATTCGTGGTGACCACCTTGAGGATCACGCCATGGCCAATTTGCCGGCCGCTTGGGTCGACCATCTTCGGATAGTCGATGGATTGCACTTCAACCTTGCCCTGCCCCAGATACACAACGCCGCGATTACTGCTCATTGCCTGTCTCCTTGTCTCGTGGACGATTTGCATGGCAAAACACAGCCATGCACCGCCTAACGAGCGTAGTCCTGTGCCGCACCCCGGACGCGCATCGAACGCGACATGGGTTTGGCAGAAACCGACATCACGGTTTTATATTGATTGACCAATCAATATAAAATACCTAGGATTCAATCCTGGTTTTCCTAACGCTACTTAACCAAAACCCATGCCCAAACTCGGAATGCGTGAAATCCGCCGGGCGCAGTTGATCGACGCCACGCTGCTTACCATCGACCATGCGGGTCTTGCCGGCACGACGCTGGCGTCCGTCGCTCAGCGCGCGAGCATTTCCACGGGTATCGTCAGTCATTATTTCGGCGACAAGGACAGCCTGCTCGAAGCCACCATGCGCCACGTGCTGCGCGACCTGTGGAACGCAACATCGCGCAGGCGCCGGGCGGCAAAAGACGAGCCGCGTGCGCGCTTGCGTGCAGTGGTGGCAGCGAACTTCGATGCCGCGCAAGTCAGCAATCCGGTGATGAAGACATGGCTCGCGTTCTGGTCGGAGAGCATGCACAAACCGCAATTGCGGCGGCTGCAGAACGTCAACACGCGTCGCCTGTTTTCGAATTTATGCGCCGATTTTTCGAAGGTGCTGCCCCGTGCCGCCGCTCGTCGCGCGGCAAGCGGCCTGGCCGCATTGATTGACGGCTTGTGGTTGCGCGGCGCACTGTCTGGCGTTCCGTTCGACACGAAAGCGGCCATGCGCCTCGCCAACGATTACATCGACCTCGTGCTTGATATACGCGATACACGCGGCCGGACCCTCACCTAAAGGACTACGCAATGCCCGTATACGAATTGCAGCGCTTGTACATTGGCGGCGCTTACGTCGACGCCACCAGCGGCGAAACCTTCGACACGCTCGATCCGGCGACGGGCGAAACGCTCGCGAGCGTTCAACAGGCAAGCGCGGCCGATATAGATCGCGCTGTACGCTCGGCGCGCGAAGGGCAGCGCGAATGGGCCGCAATGACCGCGATGCAACGCTCGCGCATCCTGCGTCGCGCGGTGGATCTCCTGCGCGAGCGCAACGACGAACTCGCCGCGCTCGAAACCCGCGATACGGGCAAGCCGATTGCCGAAACGCGAGCCGTCGACATTGTCACAGGCGCCGATGTAATCGAGTACTACGCCGGGCTTGCAACGGCCATAGAAGGCCAGCAGATCCCTCTGCGGCCCAGCTCGTTCGTCTATACGCGGCGCGAACCGCTCGGCGTGTGCGCGGGTATTGGTGCATGGAATTATCCGATCCAGATCGCCTGCTGGAAGTCGGCCCCGGCCCTCGCTGCCGGCAACGCGATGATCTTCAAGCCCAGCGAAATCACACCGCTTAGCACGTTGAAACTTGCAGAAATCTATTCCGAGGCCGGCGTCCCCGCTGGCGTGTTCAACGTCGTGCAGGGCGATGGCCGCGTGGGCGCATTGCTTGCCGCGCATCCGGACATCGCGAAGGTCTCGTTTACGGGCGGTGTCGAGACGGGCAAGAAAGTCATGTCGATGGCCGGTGGTTCATCGCTGAAAGAAGTGACGATGGAACTGGGCGGAAAGTCCCCGCTTGTCATTTTCGACGATGCAAATCTGGAACGCGCCGCCGACATTGCGATGAGCGCCAACTTCTTCAGTTCCGGCCAGGTCTGCACGAACGGCACGCGCGTATTCGTTCAGCGACCGGTGTACGAGCGCTTCGAAGCGCTCGTGCTGGAGCGCGTGAAGCGCATACGGGTGGGCTCGCCAACGGACTCTAACACCAACTTCGGCCCGCTCGTCAGCGCAGCGCAATTGCATAAGGTCCTGGGCTTCATTGAAAGCGGCAAGCAAGAAGGTGCGCGACTGATCGCGGGTGGATCGCGGATCGTGCACGGCGCGTTCGCTCAAGGGCAATACGTCGAGCCGACCGTCTTCACCGATTGCCGCGACGACATGCGCATTGTGCGCGAAGAGATTTTTGGCCCGGTCATGAGCATCCTCGTCTTTGATGAGGAAACCGAAGTGATTGAACGTGCCAACGCGACCGAATACGGCCTCGCCGCGGGCGTGGTCACGGAGAACCTTTCGCGTGCGCATCGCGTGATTCATGCGCTGCAAGCCGGCATCTGCTGGATCAATACGTGGGGTGAATCGCCCGCTGAAATGCCGGTGGGCGGATACAAGCAGTCGGGCGTAGGCCGCGAAAACGGGATTACCACGCTTGAGCACTACACGAGCATCAAGTCCGTGCAGGTCGAGCTAGGTCCCTACCAACCCGTATTCTAAGGAGCGATGCGATGAGCGCGAACGAGTTCGATTACATCGTCGTGGGCGCGGGTTCAGCGGGCAACGTGCTCGCCTCGCGTCTCACCGAAGACCCTGACGTGACCGTGCTGCTGCTTGAAGCAGGCGGTCCGGACTACCGCTTCGACTTTCGCACGCAAATGCCGGCCGCGCTGGCGTTTCCGCTGCAAGGAAGGCGCTATAACTGGGCTTACGAAACCGATCCCGAGCCGCACATGAACAATCGTCGCATGGAATGCGGCCGCGGCAAGGGACTCGGCGGATCGTCGCTGATCAACGGCATGTGCTACATCCGCGGCAATGCGCTCGACTACGACGGCTGGGCCGAGAGAAAAGGCCTTGAAAACTGGACCTATTCTGATTGTCTGCCGTATTTCCGCAAGGCCGAAACGCGCGATGCAGGGCCGAACCCGTATCACGGCGGCGACGGTCCAGTGCACGTGACGACCTCCAAGCCCGGCAACAATCCTTTGTTTGCCGCGATGGTCGAAGCCGGTGTGCAAGCAGGTTATCCCCGTACGGATGACCTCAACGGTTACAGTCAGGAAGGTTTCGGCCCGATGGACCGGACCGTGACGCCGAAGGGCCGCCGCTCCAGCACTGCACGCGGATATCTAGACCGCGCGAAAGGCCGGCCGAATCTCACGATCATCACGCACGCCGTCACAGATCGCATCTTGTTCGCCGGAAAAAAAGCGATTGGCGTGGCCTATCTGCACAGCGGTGAACGTGTCACCGCGCATGTGCGCCGCGAGGTGCTCGTGTGCAGCGGCGCGATTGCATCGCCGCAATTACTGCAGCGTTCGGGCGTCGGCCGATCAACTTGGCTGCGGGAACTCGACGTGCCTTTAGCGCATGACTTGCCCGGCGTGGGTGAGAATCTCCAGGACCATCTGGAGATGTACATGCAATACGAATGCCTTGAGCCCGTGTCGCTTTATCCTGCGCTGCAGTGGTGGAACCAGCCGCAGATCGGGATTGAATGGATGTTGAACGGTACGGGCATTGGCGCCAGCAATCAGTTCGAGGCAGGCGGTTTTATCCGCACGCGCGACGACGATCTTTGGCCCAACATTCAATATCACTTCCTGCCCGTCGCGATCAACTACAACGGCTCGAACCCGATCAAGATGCATGGTTTCCAGGCACATGTGGGTTCCATGCGCTCGCCAAGCCGCGGCCGCATCAAGCTTACGTCACGCGATCCTAACGCGCACCCGAGCATCCTGTTCAACTACATGTCGGACCCGCTCGACTGGCGTGAATTCCGTGACGCCATCCGCATTACGCGCGAGATCATGCATCAGCCGGCGCTTAAGAAATATCGAGGACGCGAGTTGCATCCGGGAGCCGATCTCACCACGGACGATCAACTCGACGCATTCGTCAGGCAACGTGCGGAGACGGCTTTCCATCCGTCGTGTTCATGCAAGATGGGTTACGACGATATGGCCGTAGTCGATAACGAAGGCCGCGTGCACGGGCTCGAATCGCTGCGTGTGGTGGACGCGTCGATCATGCCGCTGATCGTGACCGGCAACCTGAATGCGCCGACCATCATGCTGGCCGAAAAGATCGCGGACAAGATTCGGGGGCGTGAACCGCTGGCTCGCGTTGATACGCCGTATTTCGTCGCGCATGGCGCGAAGGCGCGCAAGACAGAGACATTCGCGGCTGTGTAACTGGTAACGGATGTTTGGGCATCCCGGCTTAACGGCCGAGCGGTGCCCTTTTTCGTTTCAATCTGCTGAATCGACTGCGGTCGTGGAAGCTGAATCACCCCCCAAGGCGCGCACGCGCAGCCATCGCTATGCGCGCGATCGTCTCGGCACTTAAGCGCGCAGCCACCTTGTGAACATACTCATGATGGCGCGGCTCAAGCGGCGCACCGAGGTACTGTGCATGCAGATACCGAATCAACGCAATTCGCCGATGCCCGAGCGCCAGGCTGCGATCGAGCAAGGCGAGCGCAGCCTGAGGATCATGCTGCTCGCACGCAAGCTGCGAAAGTCCGGCGGTTTGAACGCGCGTCGACGTCATGGCCGTTTCAGCGCGTATCCGTCGTGCGCGCCGCCGTATGCAAAGCTGCCGACGCGCGCCATCCGTCGAAATCCGCACGATGCCAATCGAGTTCAACGCCCACGCGGCGCGTGCCTTCGCGAATCTTCGGCTTGTAAAGCAGCAACGTCAGCGCATCGAGCGCGGGCCATCGGGTGAACGACAGCTCCGCTATCTCCACCGCCAGCGTTTCGAGCAAGCGCGTATGCGGCTTGCTCTCCAGATAGTCCGACACCCCCGCGCACCAAGCCTCGTAATCGATCAGCTCGTGCGCGTTCTCCTCGGCCGGCACGCCCCGGTAATGCAGGCTCGCATCGATGGCAACAGGCTGCGGCGCCAGATGCTCCTGAGCATGCAAGCCGATGCGCGTCAGCACCACGAGCTCATCGACAACTATGCGCCAGCCGCGTCCGCCCGGGCTTAATGTTCCGAATGGTTCGTAGGGTTTCACGACATCAGCGGTTCGGCCGCATCAAGCATCATCTTCACGAAGTAGTCCGCGAAGCTGCGGCGGATCACTAGGTCGAAGCTGTCGTCTCCGGTCGGCAACACCGTCACTGAGGCCTTGAAATAATGGCTCTGCGCGCACTGGCCGACACCGAACAAACGCGGATGCAGATCGAGCGGACAACCGCGCGCGAGAACATCAC
The DNA here is from genome assembly GCF_011493005.1 of Caballeronia sp. SBC1. NCBI lineage: Bacteria > Pseudomonadati > Pseudomonadota > Betaproteobacteria > Burkholderiales > Burkholderiaceae > Caballeronia > Caballeronia sp. SBC1. Next base: position 59,198 of record NZ_CP049158.1, on the reverse strand, counting down.
GCGTGCGCGTGCCGCTGATTTCAAGCACGGTGTAACCGCTGCCGATATCGACGGCGGCCGCATACAGACCCTTGAACGCCTCGCGCAACTTGGCTTCCATTGGAGCCGCCTGCGTTGCGGAATGCGCGGCGGTCGAGCGCACCAGCCACTCGTCGGGGCCGAGCCACATCAGGTCGTAGCCGTTGCCCGTCGCCGTCGTATTCGGCTTCTCGGGCGGCTTGCAGCCAATCACACTTTCCACCGCCGCAACGAACGCGGCATCGCGCAGGTCACCACGCAGATTGACCAGTTCCAGGAACGGCCGCTCGACAAGACGAAACGCCTTCGATGCACTCACCTGATGTTTTTTCAGCAATCCATCCACCCCTACCAGCGGCGATTCTTGCCACACACCCTGCCCGATTGCACGATCCACGACCGTCTGGTTGCTTCTGTTGTCATTCCACATGTTGACGTGCTCCTTCGCTGTCGTAGAACACCGAGCTGGTGATTTTTGCCGGCATCTGTTTGCCGCCCGCGAGCGGAATCATCACCGACTCGCCGATCTTGTCGAGACCGCCCTTGATGACGGCCATCGCGATCGAGCGCTTTAAAATAGGGCTGAAATAGCTGGATGTGACGTGACCGAGCATCGGCGCTGTGTCGCCCGTGAACGGACCCGGCACGATCTGCGAGCCTTCGGGAATCACGAACGACGCATCTTCAGCCAGCAAGCCGACGAGTTGCTTGCGCCCTGCCTTCGCCGTATCCGAGCGCGTCAGCGAACGCTTGCCGAGGAAGTCCTTCGACTTCGCAACGAGCCCGCCCATACCAAGATCGTACGGTGTCATCGAACCATCGGTATCCTGCCCGACGATGATGTAACCCTTCTCCGCCCGCAGCACGTGCATGGTTTCCGTGCCGTACGGCGTGATATCGAACTCGGCGCCGGCGGCCATCAGCGCCTCCCACACGGCACGTCCAACATTCGCCGGCACGTTGACCTCGTAAGCAAGTTCGCCTGAGAAACTGATCCGCATCACACGCGACGCCGCGCCCGCTACTGTCCCCTCGCGATAACTCATGAACGGAAACGCAGCGTTCGCAAAGTCGATATCGCGGCAGACCTTCTGCAATACCTTGCGGCTATTCGGACCGACGACCGCAAACGTCGCCCAGTGATCCGTCACCGATGCCAACCGCACCCGCATGTCAGGCCACTCCGTTTGCAGCCAGCGTTCAAGCCATGTCAGCACGCGCGCCGCGCCGCCGGTCGTGGTCGTCATCATGTAGTGCTGGTCGGCCAAGCGCACCGTCACGCCGTCATCGAAGATCATGCCGTTTTCGTCGAGCATCAGGCCGTATCGGCACTTACCTACTTCCAGCTTGCTCCACGGGTTCGTGTAGACCCAGTTGAGCAGCTTCGCGGCATCCGGACCCTGGATGTCGATCTTGCCGAGCGTCGATGCATCGAGAATACCAACGCTCGTGCGCGTCGCCAGCGACTCGCGCGCGACTGCGGCATGCAAGTCCTCGCCGTTCTTCGGGTAGTACCACGGCCGTTTCCAGTTGCCGACGTCCTCGAATGCCGCCCCGTTTTCCACATGCCATTCGTGCACGGCAGTCTTGCGGACCGGATCGAGGAACTCACCCAGTTCGCGGCCGGCGAAGGTGCCGAATGTGACCGGCGTGTAGTTCGGACGGAACGTCGTGGTGCCCGTTTCGGGGATCGTCTTGTTCAGCGCCTGAGCAAGAATCGCCATGCCGTTGATGTTGCCGAGCTTGCCCTGATCCGTGCCGAAGCCCATCGCCGTGTAGCGCTTCACATGCTCGACCGACTCAAAACCCTCACGCGCGGCGAGGAAAATATCGGCGGCCGACACGTCGTTTTGGTAATCGATAAATTGCTTAGGACCCCGTGTCGCCAACTCGCGGCCACCGACCAGCCACAACGGCATGAGCGGGGCCTCGCCGACCTCGGCCACTTGTACAGGCGTCGGGCGTGCAACGATCAAACCAGCGGCACGCGCAGCGTCCACGCCGGCATCGACCGCGAAACGGATCGCACGGGCGAGTGTGAATTCGCCAGCGCACGCGCCCACGCTGCTCTCGGCCTGCATCGCTTTGCCGGGTACAAAGCAGAGCTTTTCGTCATGCCAATGTGCCTTGCCGCCGGACTGCGCGAACAAGTGCAGGATCGGGCTCCAGCCGCCGGACACAGCGAGCAGGTCGCAAGACAAATCAGCTTGCTTCACGCCAACCGTACCGTTCGAATAGGCGCTGACTTCGACCGACGCCACGCGCAACTTGCCATGCGCCACCGTGACAACCGATCCATTCAGAACCTTCACGCCATAGCGTTTGGCCTGGGTCTGCAACGCGCCCTTGTTGTCTGCGAGACGCGGGTCCACTACCGTCACCTGCGCGCCTGCCGCCTTCAGGTCGAGCGCGCATTGGTAGCCGCTGTCATTGTTCGTGAAGACGACCGCGTTGCGTCCCGGCAGCACAGCATAGCGATGCAAGTACGACGACACCGCCGACGCCAGCATCACGCCGGGAAGATCGTTGTTGCCGAACACAATCGGGCGTTCCTGCGCGCCCGTCGCGAGAATGACGCGCTTGGCGCGCACTTTCCACAGCAATTCCCGCGTGCCTTTGCGCATCGATACCGGCAAGTGCTCGGTCAAGCGCTGCGTGATGGTGACGAGGTTGTGGTCCTGATAACCGAACGCCGTGCTGCGGCACAGGATCTTTACCTCCGGCATCTTGCGCAGTTCGGCTTCAATTTTTTGCGCCCATTTCAAGCCGGGCGCGCCATCGATTTCCGTGCGATACGACAGCAACGAACCGCCGAGTTCCGGCTGGTCATCGACGAGAATCACGCGTGCACCCGACAAACCCGCCGCATGCGCCGCAGCCAGACCCGAGGGCCCCGCGCCGACCACGAGCACGTCGCAATGCGCGAAGCACTTGTCGTAGCGATCCGCATCCAAGTGTTCCGGTGCCTTGCCGAGACCCGCCGCATCGCGGATCACTTCTTCGTATTTCGGCCAGAACTTGCGCGGCCACATGAATGTCTTGTAGTAGAACCCCGCCGGAATAAAGCGGGCTATCTTCTGGTTCACCGCCATGCGATCGTTCTCGATGCTAGGCTTGGCATTCACGCTCGTGGCCACCAGCCCCTGATACAACTCAATCTCGGTGGCGCGCGCATTGGGCACGGTATAAGCGCCGGTTTCGAGCTGAACAACGGCATTCGGTTCTGCCACATCAGCCGTCACAATGCCGCGCGGCCGGTGATACTTCCAGCTACGCGCAACGAAATGCACGCCGTTCGCGAGCAGCGCGGAGGCGAGCGTGTCGCCCTGATGGCCCTGATACGTCTTGCCGTTGAACGTGAACGTGAGCGCGATGGCACGGTTGATGCGCCCGCCCGTGGCGAGTCGGTCTTTCTGGCTCATTTCGGTTGTCCCTCTTCTTTCTGTTCCATCACGGCGAGCGGCCGGGCGAACGTTTCATAGCCCTGGAATGCGTAGCTCACGGTGTCGCGTTGCGCCATGAACCAGCGGCGGCATCCTTGCGTGTGCATCCATTGCTCGCGGTGCACGCCACGCGGGTTTTTGCGCATGAACAGGTAGTCGCCCCATTCTTTGTCCGTGAGTTTTTCGGTGTCGAGCGGGCGCGCGATATCGGCTTCACCGCCGCACGAGAATTCGCTTTCAGCGCGTGGGCCGCACCAGGGGCATTCAATCAGCAACATGTCTTCTCTCCCAAATGCCGGTTAGTGGGCAACGGCCGCAGCGCCGTGCTCGTCGATCAGATGACCTGTGTAGAAACGGTCGATGGAGAACGGCGCGTTCAACGGATGCGGCTCGTCCTTCGCAATGGTGTGCGCGTAAGCCCAACCGGAACCCGGTGTCGCCTTGAAGCCACCGGTGCCCCAGCCGCAGTTGAAGTACAGGCCCTTCACGTCGGTCTTGCTGATGATCGGGCACGCATCCGGCGACACGTCCACAATGCCGCCCCACTGACGGTTCATGCGCACGCGTGAGAACACCGGGAACATCTCGACGATGGCCTCAAGCGTCCCTTCAATGATGTGAAAACTGCCACGCTGGCCGAAGCCCGTGTACTGGTCGACCCCGGCACCGATCACGAGATCGCCCTTATCGGACTGGCTGATATACGCGTGCACCGCGTTCGACATCACCACCGTGTTGACCACGGGCTTGATCGGTTCGGACACAAGCGCTTGCAACGGATGGCTTTCCAGGGGAAGCCGGATGCCGGCCATATCGGCGAGCGTGGAAGTGTTGCCGGCAGCCACGACCGCGACCTTCTTGGCCTTGATGAAACCCTTCGTTGTATCCACGCCGATCACCTGACTGCCGTTACGGCGGATACCCGTGACCTGGCAGTTCTGCACGATATCCACGCCGGCCTGATCCGCACCGCGCGCGAAACCCCACGCCACGGCGTCGTGACGAGCAACGCCGCCGCGTCGCTGGATGGATGCACCGAGCACCGGATAGCGGCTATTCAGGTTGATGGTCGGCTCGATCTGCTTGATCTGTTCAGGCGTGAGAAATTCGGCATCGACGCCATTCAAACGGTTTGCGTTCACGCGACGTTCAGTATCCCGAACATCTTGCAGCGTATGCGCGAGGTTCATCACGCCGCGCTGGCTGAACATCACGTTGTAGTTCAGGTCTTGCGAAAGCCCTTCCCACAACTGCATCGCCTTTTCGTACAGCGCCGCCGATTCGTCCCACAGATAATTCGAGCGCACGATGGTCGTATTGCGCGCCGTATTACCGCCGCCGATCCAGCCTTTCTCGAGCACAGCGATGTTGCGCACGCCATGTTCCTTGGCAAGATAGTAGGCTGTCGCCAGGCCATGGCCGCCGCCGCCGACGATCACCACGTCGTATTCCTGCTTCGGCTCCGGGCTTTTCCACTGGCGTTCCCAGTTCTCGTGATACGACATGCCGTTGCGCAACAGGCTGAATATCGAATAGCGGCTCATGGTGTTTCCTTAAACTTGTTGATGTTGCCAACGCGGTTGCCAAACCTAAAAATCAGCACTCGATGACGTTCACGGCCAACCCGCCGCGTGACGTCTCCTTGTATTTCGTCTTCATGTCCGCGCCGGTTTCGCGCATGGTCTTGATCACGTTGTCGAGCGATACATAGTGCGTGCCGTCGCCTTTCATGGCCATGCGCGCCGCGTTGAGCGCCTTGATCGCGCCCATCGCATTGCGCTCTATGCACGGGATCTGCACGAGCCCGCCAACCGGGTCGCAGGTCATGCCGAGGTTGTGTTCCATGCCGATCTCGGCGGCGTTCTCGACTTGCGTCGGCGTGCCGCCCATGACAGCGGCCAGCGCTGCTGCGGCCATCGAACACGCCACGCCGACTTCACCCTGACAGCCAACTTCGGCGCCGGAAATGGACGCTGTTTCCTTGTAGATGATCCCGATAGCCGCAGCCGTCAGCAGGAACGTGACAATGCCCTCGTCGGTCGAGTTGTGCATGAACTTCACGTAGTAATGCAGCACTGCGGGGATCACGCCGGCCGCGCCGTTCGTGGGTGCGGTAACCACGCGACCACCGGCGGCGTTCTCTTCGTTCACGGCCATTGCGTAGAGGTTGACCCAGTCGAGCATGGAGAGCGGATCACGCAACGACTCCTCCGAGTGCTTGCGCAGTTGCGCGGAGAGATCAGCTGCACGACGCTTCACGTGCATCGGGCCGGGCAACTCGCCTCGCACCTTGCAGCCGCGTTCCACGCACGCCGCCATCACGCGCCAGATCGCGAGCAGGCCGTCGCGCACTTCACGCTCCGAGCGCGATGCGCATTCGTTGCGCAGCGTAATTTCAGCGATAGACAACCCCGTCTCGCGGCACACGCGCATCAGGTCGTCGCCGGTGCGGAATGGGTGTGGCACCTCGCCGCCGGATTGCACGCCGTTCACGCGCGTGCCCTCATTGTTGATCACGAAACCGCCGCCAACCGAGTAGTACTCCTTTTCGACGACGAGTTGGCCGTTTTCATCGAATGCCTGGAAGCGCATGCCGTTCGGATGCACCACGCTCGAACCCGGCGCGCCGGGCATCAGCTTGCGAAAGAAGCCAATATGCTCGCGTTCGTCGAATTTAATCGGGTGCTTGCCGAGCAGGTTCAAGCTCTTGCACTCGCGGACCTCCCGCAGACGCGGTTCGATCGCATCCGGATCGATCGAGTCGGGGAGATTGCCTTCGAGTCCAAGCAGCACGGCTTTATCGGTCCCGTGGCCCTTGCCGGTTGCGCCCAGCGAGCCGAACAAATCCACCCGCACTCGGCGCACGAACGCGAGCAGGTTGGCGTCCTCAATATGCGAGGCGAAGCGGCACGCTGCGATCATCGGGCCGACCGTATGCGAACTTGACGGACCGATGCCGATCTTGAACAGATCGAAAACGCTGACGTTCATGGGGTGCCCTTTTCGGTGGACTGCATGGGATTTCACTAGGTAGCCATTGCACCGCACGCCAATTTCCGCTGATAGAACAAAAACGGCATGCACGTGGGATGGCGGCGTCAGTAGGGCAATACGGGCAGATGGAGAGGCGCTTTGGCGACGATCGGCCGCGAAAACTGGCAGGCGGCCCGTGGCGCCGCAGCGGTGGCACGTCACATGCTGAATAGGCTGTCGAGCAAGCTAGAGAGCGTCCGCTTGCCCGCCATCGACAATCCATGGACGTCTCTCCCCGTCTTACAGAAAGGAAACCAGGCATGAAGCAATTCTCAATGGCATACGCGATCAGCGCCGTACTTTTAGTCTCCAGCACGGCTTTCGCCCAAACCAATCCGCCAAGCTCGAGCACCGGCTTGCAGGCTGGTGACAACGCCCAGACCACTAGCCAGTCGCCGGGAACCACGGCAAATCCTGGCATGTCGCACAAGAAAAAGACGCAGCACACCAAGACTTCATCGACAGGAAGCAAAGCCGGCATGGGAACCGCGACTCCGAGTGGTCCCGGGGCTCCGGTGACAGCGAGCGGTTCGGGCAGTTAAGCGCAGCATGGCGCTTTATCGATCTTGACTATCGATCTTGATACATGGGGTGTCGCAACAAATCGGGCAGAAATCAGAGACGGAAAATCGGCGCAAATTTGACGTGTCGGCGGTATACAACACTTTGAACGCAGGTCTTATTTACCCTTTCCGGGTTACAGAATCGCTGCGATACACTGTGTCCGCATTTTTAAATGCGCTTGAATTAACCAGTCATCAAACTCTCGCCCATCAGGTTCGCTCCATGAACAATATTCTGAAGAAAGTCCTCGCGGTCTTTATCGTTGCGGCTGTTGCTGCGCCGGCTGTGTCGTACGCAAAGCCGCATCATCACCACAAGTACACGAAAGCTAAGCACGTCAAGCACGTCGCTCATTAATTCGGCTTTCAACCCCAGCTTTGAAGCCGGCATTAAGCTCGTACTAAACTCACTGCAATGCTTTAAGAAATAGCCGGGCAGTCAGCCGGCTATCGGAAACGGCTTGCCCTGACTGGGGCAAGCCGTTTCCCGTTTTGGGTTATCTCCAGCGCTTAGCCCAATCCAGAACGCCGCGATGCCCGCGTGAATTCCGGTATTTCAAACTGGTTAATGACGGTGATATGCTGGATGATTACCGGGTCGGCATATCACCCATCACCCATGGCCCGAATGACGGCTGCACATCAACGGCAAGCGCATGAATCCCGCTGACCTTCTTCCCGCTCAATCGCCCGACACGGCGTCCAAACAGCGAATCCGTTTTGGCATTGTGTTGCTGCCAAATTTCACGTTGACAGCGTTTTCCGGCTTCGTCGATTTATTGCGCCTGTCTGCCGATGAAGGCGATTTCAGCAAGCCGGTGCGGTGCTCATGGAGCGTGATTGGGGAAACGCTTGCGCCGGTGCGCGCGAGTTGCGGCATCCAGATCACGCCGTGGGAAACCTTCGAGAAAGCTGAGCCCTTCGACTACGTGGTGGTCGTGGGTGGCTTGCTGCATTCCGGCCCGGGCGCGAGCGATGCCACGCTGCAATTCATCCGCCGCGCCGCGACCACGGACGCCACGCTTGTGGGCATTTGCACGGGGGTGTTTTCCCTGATGCGGGCGGGCGTACTGGATGGTTATCGCATTTGCGTCAGCTGGTTCCACTACTGGGATTTCGTCGAGCGCTTTCCCGGTGTGAATGAGGAGATGCTGGTCGCAGACCGTTTGTTCGTGATGGATCATCGGCGCATTACGTGTTCGGGCGGACGGGCATCCATAGACGTTGCCGCGGCAATCCTGCTGCGCCATTTCGAGGCTGCCACGGTACAAAAGGCGCTACGCATTTTGCTGGTGGACGACATGCAGAAGGGCAATGCGCCGCAGCCGCATCCGCCGGGGCTCGCGCCTGCCACGCATCCGAAAGTGAAGCGGGCAATCCTGCTGATGGAGCAGCACGTGGGGCGTTCGTTGACACTCGATGAGCTTGCGCACAAGCTGGATTTATCGACGCGGCAGTTGGAGCGTTTGTTCAAGGCGGAGACCGGCAAGGCGCCGCAGGCTTATGCGAAGCAGGTCAGGTTACGGACGGCGGCCTGGTTGCTGACGAGTTCCGACAAGACGGTGGCGGACATTGCATCAAGCTGCGGTTTTTCCGATGCATCGCATTTGGGGCGCGAGTTCAGAAAGCAGTTCGGGCTTCCGCCAATGATGTACCGCGAGCAGCGCGGCACGGCAGCGCCGGACAACGCAGCGAGCACTGCGACGCTCGAACTTGCGGCGGATTTCGATGAGACTTTTCCGGGGCGGGCTCAGGCTATTTAGATTTTGTCCGTGCGCACTGATCAAGTGTGTCACCCGCGCCAGCAGCCCCCTTGGCCCGCTGGCGCAGACGAAATTTACTGCGCTGCTACATAAGCCTTCACAGCCGGCAACCCATCCTTGCCGTCAAACGTCTTCACCCCCGCCAGCCACTTGTCCAGCACAGCCGGATTCGCCTTCAGCCACTGCTTCGCAGCAACATTCGGGTCGGTCTTGTTCATGATCGGCGTCATCACGTGATTCTCGATGTCCGTCGAAAACCGCAGATTATCGACCAGCTTCGCCACATTCGGGCATCGCGCAGCGTAATCCGGCGGCGTCACCGTCATGACCTTCGCCTCGCCGTAATTCGGCCCGAACACGTCATCCCCGCCACTCAGATAATCAATCTTCATCGTCACGTTCATCGGATGCGGTTCCCAACCCAGGAACACAATCCACTTCTTCTCGCGGATCGCGCGACCCACTTCCACCAGCATGCCCGCCTCGCTCGACTCGACCATCTTGAACTTGCCAAGCCCATACTGATTCGAATCGATCATCTTCTTGATCAACGCATTGCCGTCATTGCCCGGCTCTATTCCGTAGATCTTGCCGTCAAGCTTGTCGTAGTTCTTGGCAATATCGGCGAATGACTTCAGGCCGCCGTTATACGCATAGTCCGGCACCGCCAACGTGTATTTCGCGCCCGTCAGGTTAGGCGCCGTCAATACCTTGACCTGACCAGCCTTCTGGAACGGCTCGACAATGGGATCCATCGTCGGCGACCAGTAACCCAGGAACACATCGATCTGCTTGTTCTTGATACCGGCAAAAGTAATAGGCACCGACGCGATGGTCTTCGTCGGCTTGTATCCAAGGCCCTGCAGCACGGTGGTCGCCAGACCCGTGGTCGCGGCAATATCGGTCCAGCCCACATCGGCGAAACGGACGTTCTGGCACGTGGCCGGATCAGCCGCAAACGCGCCGCCGGACATCGTGACATTCAGCAAGACAGCCAGCGCGCACGATGACGCGATTCCGTGAAGTTTCATGATTCTCCCTATTTTGGAAACTGCCAGACACGACGATGCCGCGCCCCAACGAGCGCACCACGTCTGAAAATGGATCATCAAGCCGTCTGCCTGCGCTCAATACTCGGCGCGTGGCCAAACTGCGCGCGGTACGCCTTGCTGAAATGGCAGGGCGAATGAAAGCCGCAAACGGCCGTCACGCGCGAAATAGATGCATCGGTATTACGCAACAACTCACGCGCTCGGCGCAGCCGCAACGTGAGGTAATAATGCGTCGGCGAAACACTCAGGAACATCTTGAACATACGCTGCAAGTGACGCTGCGATAGCTTCACCAGCCGCGCAAGCTCATCAAGCGATAAGGGTTCCTCAATGTTCGCCTCCATTAGCCGCACCACTTCAATCAATTCGGCACGCGAAAACCCGACACGGGCATCGACGGGAATGTGCTGGTAATCAGTCGTGCCGCGAATGCGCTCCACAATGAACTGCTCGGACACCTGCGCCGCATGCGCCTGACCAAGCCGCTGGCCAACCAGGTTCAGCATGAGGTCAAGCGGCGCGGTCCCGCCCGTGCAAGTCACACGGTCACGGTCGATCACGAAGAGTTCATCGGCGAATCGCACATCGGGGAAACGCTTGTGCAACGGCGACATGTCCTCCCAATGCACCGTGCAGCGATACCCGTCCAGCAAGTTCGCCGCGAGCAACGCATACGCGCCCGTGCACACGCCGCCAAGCGGCACGCCTTGCGCCGCGACGTGCTGCAATAGCGCAATCACCTTGTCATCCACGTAATCGCTCACGTGCCAGCCTGCGCACACAATCAGCACGTCTGGCATGCCCGCTTCGGCCAGCGTTTTCGTCGGCTTCACGGTAATGCCGTTGCTCGCGCGCGCCGGTTCGCCGTCCGGCGTGATCACCGACCACGTGTAGTGTTCAGCCCGGCCAACATAGTTCGCCATGCGTAACACTTCGATCGCGCTGGTGAACGCGATCATCGAAAAATTAGGCAGCGTCAGGAACCCGAAGTGCGCCAGCTTCGATAACGGTGAATTCTCAGGAGGATGAATCCTGTCCGGCACCACCGCGTCGCGTTTCATCGGGTTTTTATCCTTGGGCCTTGGCCTGACTTCGCTGCCTGATCTGATCGCTTGTCTTGTTGCTCAGCTTTGCTGTGCAGCCGGTGCGCGGCGCACGCGCATCACGCTGCGAATCCCGGACAACAGCGGCGCCCGCGCCATACCCGGCGAACGGCCAAAGCTTTCCGTGATGCGGTCAAGAATGATCGCGAGCAGCACCACCGACAAGCCGCTCTCAAACCCCAGCCCGATATCCAGCCGCTGAATACTCGCCAGCACGTCGTTGCCGAGACCGCCTGCACCGACCATGGAAGCGATGATGACCATGGACAGCGCCATCATGATGGTCTGGTTGACGCCGGTCATGATGGATGGCAGCGCGTTCGGAAACTGCACCTTGTACAGCAGTTGCCACGGCGTGCAGCCGAATGCCTGACCCGCCTCCACAATCTCACGGTTGACATGCTTGATACCCAGCGACGTCAAACGCACGGCAGGCGGCATGGCGAAGATCACCGTCGACAGGATCCCCGGAACGCGGCCAAGACCGAACAGCATGGCTGCCGGAATCAGGTACACGAACGCGGGCATGGTCTGCATCAGGTCGAGCACCGGTCGCACCATCGTCTCGATCGTCTTGCTCTTCGCCGTCCAGATGCCGAGCGGAATGCCGAGCAGCAAACTGATCAGCGTGGCGGACAGTGTGAGGCCGAGCGTGATCACCATCTCGTCCCAGAAGCCCGTGGCATAGATCAGCAGCAACGACAGCAACGTGAATAGCGCAAAACGCCAGCCGACGCGCCACAAGCCGATGCCGACGAAGATCGCCATCATCAGCCACATCGGAATGGACTGCAGGCCGTGTTCAATCAGCGCCGCGAAGCTTTCAATGACTTTGCCGATTGCGTCGAAGGTGTTTGCATCGTGGTCGAGCAGGTATTTGACACCGTGATCGACCCACGTGCCGAGCGGGATAATTTCAGACATGGGAACCTCGATGCCGAGTCAGAGCCTTGAGAACATTCGTCTTGTTGACCGAACCACAATACGATCCGTCCGCCTCCACCACCGGTAGCGGCGCGCGGCTGTTGACCACCCGGCTGACAACAACGTCAAGCGGCGTGGTGCGCTGGATACATTCGATAAGATTGATTTCCGGCGAAGCCTGTCCAATCGCATCGCGGCAAACAAAACCGCGAATCTTGCGCTCGTGGTCCATCACGAACGCGTAGTCGGCGCTGCCGTTGAGCGCTTGCGAAACGCTCGATGCATCGATGTGCGAACCGTGCTTCATCAATGGCACCACGTCCGTCTGCATCAGGTCGCCGGCGGTCAGGTAACGGCTGGTGTCGATCCCTTCGAAGAACGCTCGCACGTAGTCGTCGGCCGGGTTCGAGATGATTTCCTGCGGCGTGCCAATCTGCACGACCTTGCCGCCTTCCATGATCGCGATCCGCGTACCAATGCGCAGCGCTTCCTCCAGATCGTGCGACACGAACATGATCGTGCGCTGCTGTTCGCGTTGCAGATCGAGCAGCACGTTCTGCATTTCCTTGCGCTTGAGCGGATCGAGCGCGGAGAACGCCTCGTCCATGATCATCAGCGACGGGTTCACGGCCAGCGCCCGCGCCAACCCCACACGCTGCTGCATCCCGCCCGACAACTGCGCCGGCAGCTTCTGCGCAAACGGCGCAAGACCAACCTGTTCGAGTACGGCCATCGCGCGTTTCTCGCGTTCCTTGCGCCCGATGCCCGCCACTTCCAGCCCGAACGCGGCGTTCGACAGCACCGTGCGCTGCGGCATCAGCGCGAACGACTGGAACACCATGCTCATGTCTTTTCGGCGCAGCGACGTCAGTTCGGAACGCGGCACGGACGCCACGTCGCGGCCATCGATCAGCACCTTGCCGGCGGTCGGTTCGACCAGCCGGTTGATCAGGCGGATCAGGGTTGATTTGCCTGAACCCGACAGGCCCATCAACACGAAAATCTCGCCTTCCTTCACTTCGAAGGACACGTTGTGGACACCGACAATCTGTCCGGTGCGGGAGAAAACTTCTTCCTTCGTTGCGCCGCCGGCAAGCATGTCGATCGCCTGCTTCGGGCTCGTGCCGAACACCTTGCACAGGTTTTCGACCACGACCTTGTGGGAATTCATCGAACGCTCTCCTGGTTGGCGGACGTGCGTCCGCGCTCTGCATACATAGTTGCCAGAAAAAAGTGCGGGTTGCCGACTATTTCCGACAGGCACATGTGGAAATACGACACCCCGATTTTCGCTTTCTGGCCGATGAAAAGCCGGAGCCTTGTGGGGCAAGGGTTTGCGGGCGTCATCGAGCCGATTTAGGCGTTTTTTTACATGTCGCGCCAGAGCAAGTGATCGGCTGTTTCGTTAAGTTTTTTTGCGGGTTCGCTGGTGTGTCGTCCGGATTGCAAGGCGCTTTTACCGTCCCGTCCATCATATTCCAGGAATGAGGCCGGTTGGACGATGTCGGGTTTTGGCTGCTTTGCAGCGCTTGTGAACAGGGCTCGGCGGAACCGGGGCGATCAAGAACCACGCGCCAACGCCGTTAACCATTCACGTTCCCACGTTTCGCTTATCTGGTTCATCCATGCCTCTATTCAACATTCGCCGGGCCAGTGTCGGCGCGAAGTTCGCCATCCTCGCGTGCACACTCGCGGCCACGGTCGTAGCCGGGTTTACCATCGCAGTCACGCATCTGGCCGGTGAGCAAATCGATGCTCAGGCGCTCGAACGCATGGATGACGACGGCCGCGCGATCGGCACGATGATCCGCCTCTACGACAAAGCCGTCAGCGCCGAAGTCGAGCGCTACATGACGCTGTTCTCGAGCTTCCTGCCAACGGACTTCGCGCTCGATGAAACGCAGAAAGTGGATATAGGTGGCGTGGCGACGCCCACGTTCAAGGCCGGCGACAAGCCGATGAACCTCGATTTCTCGATCCCCGATCAGTTCCTCGAACGCAGCGGCGCGATCGCGACGGTGTTCGCGCGCACCGGCGACGATTTCGTGCGCGTGACGACTTCGTTGAAGAAGCAGGACGGCGCGCGCGCGATTGGTACGCTGCTCGACCGTAAGGGTCCAGCCTATGCGCCGATGATGGCCGGGAAACGCTTTATCGGCATGGCAACGCTCTTCGGCAAGCAGTACATCACCGAGTACAAACCCGTTACCGATTCGTCGGGCCGCGTGATCGGCGCGTTGTTTGTGGGGGTGGACGTCACGCCGGAAGTTGCAACGCTGCAGCAGAATATTCGCGACCTGACGATCGGGCAGAACGGCTATTTTTTCGTCGTCGACGCGTCGAATGGGCCGAATCGCGGCAAGCTGCTCGTGCATCCCGGCTTGACCGGCGCGGGGAGTGCGGCTTCTACCACTGCCCCGCTCGCCGATGAACACATCGCGCCGTTCAAGCAAATGCTCGACGAGAAAGAAGGCCGTCTTTCCTTCGATGCCCCCGCGATTCCCAATGCCGCCGATCCCAAGGTTCATGGCGGGGCGAAGGAAATCGTGTTTCGCACGGTACCGGAATGGCAATGGCTGATTGGCGGGATCGCTTACCGCGACGAGTTGCTCGCGGGCGTGCGCGCCACGCGCAACCGTTTTCTGCTGATCGGGCTAGTGGTGATCGCCGCGTTCGTGGCCGTGCTGCTCTTTGCCGTAGCCAAGCTGGTGGGCCGGCCGCTCGCGGCACTGACGCAGGCCTCCGAACGCATCGCTGCGGGCGATCTGAGCGTGCGGCTGGCGACCACGCGGGAGGACGATATCGGCCGGTTGATGATTGCCATCGATGGGATCGCGACCGGTCTTGCGCGCATTGTGACGCAGGTGCGCAGCGCGTCGGCGGATATGTCGGACGGCACGGGACGAATGGCAGCGGGCAGCAGCGACATCTCGCAGCGCATCGCGACGCAGGCCAGCAGTCTCGAAGAAACGGCGGCGAGCATGGAGCAGATCACCTCGACCGTCCAACAAAACGCGGCCAACACGGCGCAAGCGGATCAGCTCGTGGCATCGGCATCCGATGCGGCGCGCGCAGGCGGCGAAGCGGTCAGCCGGGTGGTCGCGACGATGGGCGAAATCGATGCGTCCGCGCGCAAGATTTCAGACATCACGTCGGTGATCCAAGGGATCGCGTTCCAGACCAATATCCTCGCGTTGAACGCGGCCGTGGAAGCCGCGCGAGCCGGGGAGCACGGCAGGGGCTTCGCCGTGGTGGCGTCGGAGGTGCGCGGACTGGCTCAGCGCAGCGCGGCGGCGGTCAAGGAGATCGAGGCGCTGGTTGCGGACTCGGTCGGCCGTGTCGCCGATGGCTACCGGATCGCCGAAGAAGCCCGCGGCACGATGAACGGGATCGTGGAACGCGTCGCGCGGGTGAACGCAATCATTGGCGAGATCAGCGTGGCGTCACGCGAACAATCGAGCGGCATCGAGCAGGTGAATCTTGCCGTGGCGCAGATCGGCGAAGCGACTCAACAGAATGCGGCGCTGGTTGGAGAGGCGGAACAATCGACTGCCAGCTTGCTTGAGCAAGCCGAACAGCTAAGCCGTGCGGTGAGCGTGTTCAGGCTTTAATTGCCGGCGGCTGCGGCGTTTATTGCGAACGCCGCAGCCAGGAATAAACACCGCGCCTTAAACCATCACTATCCCGGCCGGATCATCTCGAACATTTCGCCGATCCCCGCGTAGTCCCCGCGATACCCCGCACGCATGATGGGCTGCGCGGCGGCGGTATCGAAGAGACCGTCCTTCAGGAACTCGCGCCGGATATGCACGCCAACCACTTGCCCAAGCGCGAGCCAGTTGTTCATCGGCGTGCCGTCCAGGGACTTCAGCCTGATGATCTGCAACAACTTGCACTCAAGCGCGGCCGGTGACTCCGCCACATGCGGCACGGCCACGTTCACGCCCGGCGCTTTCGTCAGTCCCGCCAGCTCGAATTCATCGATCTCGTGAGGCACGGTTGCCGAGGTCTGGTTCATCTTTTCGGCAAGCGGCTTGCTCGCCAGATTCCAAACGAATTCGCCGGTCGCTTCGATATTCGCAATGCTGTCCTTGAACCCCTCGCTCGAGAATCCGATGATGTACGGGAACGTCGCGAACGCGCCGAAAAAACTGTAGGGCGCGAGGTTCACGTGGCCGTTCGGATCGCAGCTCGAAATCCAGCCGATCAGGCGCGGCGCGACGATTGCCTTGAACGGATCGTGGCGTAGCTGGTGGCCCTCGTCGGGATTGTAGAAATGGTGCGCGTTGTTATCGCTCATGAGTGCTTTCCGGTCTTCTTTGTGGTGTGGTGAATCAGGCGCTTGCGTCCGTCTTTCACGCGCGCACGATGCGCGTCGTCCCATTCATAAAACCCTTGCCCGCTGCGCACGCCCACCCGCCCTTTCTGCACGTGCTCGCGCATCAGATGCAATACGTCTTCGTCCTTTGCCAGCTCCGGCATCAGGTGCGAGCCGATATCCAGTAACGTATCCAGCCCGCCGAGATCCGCGCTTTCCAGCGGTCCGACCATGCCATAACGCCGTCCGAGCGACGCCTTCATCACGGTGTCGACCACCTCCGCTGTCGCGGCGCCCGAACGCACAATGGCGAGCGCTTCGCGTAACACGGCGAACTGCAACCGGTTACCGACAAAACCCGGAATAGCCTTCGTCAATACAACTGGTTCCATGCCAATAGCCGTCATCAGTTCAGCCGTGCGACGCGTGACATCCGGATCGGTCTCGGTGCCCGGCACGACTTCAACCAACGGAATGGTGTGCGGCGGATTCCAGAAATGCGCGATCACGAAACGAGCCTTGTTTTGCAGCACTTGCGCGAGCAAATCGGGCGGAAAGCCGCTCGTGTTGCTCGCGAAAATTGCGTCGTCGCGCAGCAGCGGTTCGAGCGCCCTGTAAGTGCGGTTTTTCAGTTCGAGCACTTCCGGAATGGCTTCCACAATAAAACTCGCCGTGGCTACCCGCTCCAGTTGATCTGTGGTTTCAATCCGCGCGAGTACGTCCTGTTTATCGCCCGCATTGAACACGCCAGCGTCGATCAATTCGTCGAGGATTGCTTCTGCCTTCCCGTGCACCGACGCAAGCCGCGCGGCGTCTATGTCGTGAACAATGGTCGGATAGCCGTGCAGCGCCGCTTGCGTCGCAATGCCGACGCCCATCAAGCCGCTGCCCACCACGCCGATAATGATTTGATTCAAATTTTCCCCGCAATGCTTAAGTTCCGAGCTGTTCCGAGCTTCGATTCGACAGCCAGTTCGAGTCCCAAAGCGGCACTTCGAAACCGGCCGATACGGCACTCAAGGCCGTGCCAACTAGGATAGCGCAGCGCCTCAAATCACGCGGGACAGCAAATGGCCTATGACTTGAAGCAGATTGCCCGATACGGCCGTACAGACACTAAGCAAAGGGCGAAAAAAAACCGGCTTCCGTTGCGGGAAGCCGGTTTTTGCAACGAGGTCCTGTGATCGGCGATCAGCCGTGATCCGGACCGTGGTCGTCGTGGTGATAAGCGTGCGGCGGCGGATGATGCGGACCCTGATCATGCGGATGGTGGCGCATCCATTCGTCGCGCTGCCAGTAGCGGTGGCCGTCCCAATAGCGGTCGCCATGCCAGCCGAGGTTGATCACTACGTCAGCCTGCACCATGTGCGGTTGCGCATAACCCTGCTGGGGCACGGGCCCGTGGATCATCCCGTTGTCGACTTGAGCGAACGCAGTCGTCGCGGCTAACAGCGCGCCGCCGGTCAGCAGCACAGCCAAGATCGAGCGTGAGGTGTTCATGACTATTCTCCCTTTTTAGCTTGATTGCATTTCAGGACGCGCGGCCAGCCGGAGCGAGAAACCGTTGGCGGATGGTTGGCGGATGTACCGTCAGTTGCCGCGTCGTTGAAACCACTTTAGCTGGGCGTAAGGTTGCACGACGTGAGGGCTTGTAAGTGTTCGTATCAAGGAACTTGGCGCGTCCGGAGCGCTTCGAAATTTTTCAAACCCCTGATTTCATTCGCCTTTACGTCGACCTGACGAGCTAACCTGGCACTCTTTCACCGAGCTGCGTGTAAGCAACGAAAATATGAAACCGTGGATTTGGCCGAGACGAGCGCCGGAAGATAAAACGGGGAGCGATCTGGAGGGTGCGCGCAGAGTTGCGCTGGAGAGGAATGTCGCAAATCAGCGACGTGATGGCCGCGGAATCCGTAAGGACTAATGTGGCAATCGGCAAAACTTTGAAGCTAGAAAAACTACATAATCCACATCAATGAAAGCAGACGGACCGCATTACGAAAAAACCTTGTCAAGCACAAACTGACAACACTTCAGTTTTCCCTGCAGTCCGCACTGCCTTCCTTGCAGCTCACAGACGGATACCCATGATCGTGCCGCGCGACTTGCGAATGCGCTCTGCTTCTTGTTGACGTGCTTGGTACGAGTAGTCCGAATCCATCGGAAGATGTGGCGATTCGAACAGCGATGCGAATTTTTGCAACAATGCGAAGAGGTAGCTCATGTCAAACTCCTGGTAGATGGTCAAGGGTTATCCCTTAGACGTCATTATAGGGTTTTCGCTAGCTTATTCCTAGTGCAATGCAACATTTTCACCGTAGTTTTTCTACATCATTGCGTTTCAGCCACACCTACCGAGCGTAGACGCGGTCGAAATCAGTAGGAATGACTGAATTTTCTGCGCACACCGGTAACTGGAACACGGGCGCGAAACGACGGTCGCGAGAAATACCGGACACCCCGATGTTCTTGGCTGAATTCACATTCGACTTTTTGGGATTTTATTTTGGTGCTTCGAAAATTAGTGCGCATACACTTGGCGCCCCCAAACGACGTCCAGGATTTTCCCCGCCCGATAAAGGCGCTCAGGCAACTCACTCAGTAGCCACCCGATCACCCGCACTCACCCCTTGATAAGCCAGGCCATGTTCCGCCTTCGCAACTTTCACCGGCAGTCTCGACAAGCGGCAAGCCGCCGCACAAAAGCGTTCTCCCGAACGCTCGATTCCATTGCGCGCCACCGGCCCGTCTGGATGGTTTCGTTCGCGTTGAGCCAGGCCGATTTGTCCGAAGGGCTGCGCGCCGCATTCGCGTCGACCGCCATGCTGCTCCTCGGCAACCTGTTGCACATGCCCGAGTTCTCGTGGGCCGCCATCGGTGCGTTCTGGACCTGTCTCGCCGATGCCGCCGGCTCGAACCGCATGCGTTTCGCGTCCATGTTGGGCTTCGCGGTGCTGTCGACCGTCTGCGGCGGACTGACCGCCTATGCGTCCGGCGTGGGTATCGCGGCCGCGGCCGTCGCCGTTCTGGTCTTTTCATTTCTCGGCGCGCTCGCGCGCGTATGGGGCGCTGCGGCCGCCCAGGTCTCCATCCTTGCTGCGACTGCCTGCGTAGTCATGGTGGACCGGCCCATCCATGGATCACTCGGCGAGTTGCGCTTCCTCGCGCTCTACTTTGCAGGCTGCCTCTTCGCAACAGTGCTCAGCTTCACCGTGTGGCGGATTCACCCGTTCGGCGCGAGCCGCGCGGCCATGCGATCGGCTTATGCGAGTCTCGCGGGCATCGCAAGCGACAGTGCACGGCTGCTCAAACGAGAAAGCGCAGGCTTCGGGGAATGGGCATCGCACGCTTCACGTTTTCGAGGCAAGGCGCGCAGTGACATTGAATTGGCGCGCAAGGCGCTGGCACGCGTGCCGGCATCGAAGACAGACCGGCGGGACACGTACAACATGCTGCTGCTCGCGCTCGCGGACAGTGAACGGATCTTCGCGTACCTCATTGCAGTCACCGATGCCTGCGAGCGCGGCCATCACCGCTTACCCAATTTGCCGCGCGCAGTGCGTGTGCTCGACGCGTTCGCCGAAGTCCTCGCACGGTTCATCGCCGATAACCCCTCGGAGCCGCCAACGGCACTGCGCGAGCGGTTGCAATCACTCGCCCGCCAGCTAGAAGTTGCCTTGGGCGAGCCCGTGTCGCTGCGCTTCGATGTCGACTTCAGCGAGCTCGAATCCCCGGCTCAACGACGCGCAACCGTGTGGTCCGCTGCGTTCACCACTTTGAGGCGAGGCGTGGAAACCTTGAGGGCGACTGCATCGACGCAATCGATAGGCGCGCGCCATGCCGCTCGCGTTGGCGTGGCCGCAACGGCAGCCTTCCTGACCGTCAGGCTGCTTCATTTGCCCTTTGGTTATTGGGCGACCATGGCAACGCTCCTGATCCTGCAGCCGTCCATTGCGACGAGTTGGCCGCGCAGCATCGAACGTGCGGCGGGGAGCATTGTCGGCGGATTGCTCGCGGCCGCGATCGGCTTGGTCGTTCATTCGCCGATCGCGATCTCGCTGGTGGTGTTCCCGCTTGTGTGCGCGACGATGGCCCTCCGTCCGGTCAGCTACAGCTTGTTCGTGCTGTTCATCACCCCAGCCTTTGTGCTGGTCGCCGACTTTGCCGCGCCGGGCGGCGGCGAATTTGCCTACGCCGTCACGCGATTGGAAAACAATGTGTTCGGCTGCGTGATTGCGTTGCTCGCAACATTCCTTCTATGGCCCAGCCGCGAGCCCAGCCGCTTCAGCGACCGGTTGGCGAAGGCCGTGTCGGCGAACCTTGGCTATCTTGGCGCCTCGCTGGGACGGGGCGAAGACAGCGAGATCGAGCTGGAACGGCTACGTCGTGCGGCTGGGTTGGCCAGTAATAACGCGGAAGAGGTGCTGGCTCGGCTGAGGCTGGAAAAGCTCGATACGAGTAACGACGACCGGACCGGCTCAACCGCCCTCGCCATGTTGCGGCGCGTGGCGGGCACTGCGACCCGGGCTCGTTTTGGCCGGGCCGGCGCCGCACCGAACCGGGATCTTGCAGCATGGGTTGAGAGTGTCGGCAAGGGCATCGAAGCGCGGATAGGGAGTGACGCGAGCACTGCGGGCATCGACGCGCAAGAGGTCTTTCCCAAACACGGGCTCTCTCTGCTTGAAGCGGATGCTGTTAATCAGGTCGTGTTGCTGCGCCGGTTGCTGATGGAACACGCCGACGGTCTGAAACGCGGGGAAGTATGAGGTAGCGTTCGCACCGGGGCGTGCTTCTCCGGCAGCCCGGCGCGAACAAAACAAACAGGTGCGGATTCAACCGATCGACGAGCAAAGCGCGCCGATGCGCCGGCACACAATGCTATCGAAACATTGCTGTCCTAGACCTAGACCTAGACCTAGACGTGGAAGATCTGAGCCACGAGCGTAGCGCCGAGAAACGTCCCGGCATTCGCCACAAACGACACCAGCACGATCCGCCACCCCAGCCGGCGAAACGCCGGAATATCCTTGGCGATGGACAACCCCGCGAACGTCAGCATCGGCGTTGTTATGCCCAGGAAATCGTTCTGCGCGCTATATGTCGATATCTGCGATGCCCAGGGACACAGCGGCGACGTCATGAACATCGCGACGATCGACACCCAGCAGACCGCCGGAATCTTGCGCCCGGTCACGGTATAAATGGCGTCGCCGACAATCGTCGCCAGCACCATGATCAGCATGCCCGGAAGGCCCATGAGCGGTGTGGTGCCGTGGGTGATCCAGTCGCAGCCGAGCGCGAATACAGCAGTGACGCCCCACGCGAGCAGCTTGCCGCGATAGCCCAGTTGAGGCGCAGCCGTTTCTACATCGCCCAGCTTCGGACGGGACTTTTCAATCGCCTCCGATGCATCCGATGCTCGGCTCGTCCGGCCGATCAAAGGCTCAAGCAAGCGATATCCCCACACGGCCATCGGCAACGAAATAAACAGCGTGAAATACGTGCCGATCGTCGTCGTGATCAGGTTGCTGGCCGCAGCAAATGTGAGGACAGTCTTCGCCATTTCGGGCGTCTGCTGCGCGGCGATGGCACCTGAAGCGGCGGCCATCATGCTGCCCGAGCCCACGCCTGAACCCATGGCGAGCGCCAGAGGATGGAAAATATTCAGGCTCGCTACGAAGCCCGCGAGGATCGCGATAAAGACCGCACCAAAAACAGTACCCGTCAGATACTCAGCCAACACACCACGCCCTTCGGGAGAGTCCATGCCGTACTTCTCGCCGATGATCGCAAGGCTCGGCTCACGGCCGACCGAGAACGTTGCGCCGATTGCTTCCCGCTTGATACCGAGCAGCAACGCGAGCGGAAGTCCCAGCAGGATCGTGCCGACAAAATGTCCCAGCTCCTGAAAAGCCAGCGCCCAGCCAGCGGCGGCAAGCTTCGGCAACGCGCCGCCGACCATCAGGCCCAGCTTGGCGACGAAGAGCAACAGCGCTGGCTGCAAGATGGCCGCAGCGAGGAACTGGGTCTTGACGTCGAGCCGCGCAGCGCCGCTCCATCGTTCACTCGCCAAACCTAGCGCGGCGCCCAACAGCAGTGCCCAGATCATCGGCAACAGAACGACTTTCCCCGGCCCAACCTTGAACGTGAACGAGCCGATAAATTCAGCGATCACCAGGATGATCGCCGCGTAAAGAAACAGCTTTGCGCTCCTCAATCCACGACTATCCCCACCACTACCCCGTTGCTGCGCGGCCAACGTACTGTCCATTGTTATCTCCCGATTGCCCTCTCGCGCTTCATTGGCAGCGAGAGGACGCGTTGCTCTACAAATAGCCGAACGTCGTAGCCGGCTCTCTGGCGGTTTCCACCCAGACGCTCTTGGTCTGCGTGTACTCGTACAACGCTTCAACACCACTGGAACGTCCGTATCCGCTCAAGCCATAACCGCCGAACGGAGACGCCACGTTAATGGTCTTGTAGCCATTGACCCAAAACGTTCCCGCGTTGACCTGCCCCGCCACCCGATGAGCCCGGCCTACATCGTTCGTCCACACTGCACCGGCCAAACCAAACTCGGTGTCATTCGCGATGTTAAGGGCTTCTTCCTCAGTATCGAAAGGAATTGCAGCGACAACCGGGCCAAAGATTTCAGTACGCGCTACGTCCATCTCGTTCGTCACGTTCGACAACACAGTGGGCGAAACGAAGTAGCCGCCTGACGAACGTTCAACCGACCCTGCCGCAAGTGTGGCGCCAGCCTGAACGCCGCTCGCGATCATCTTCATGATGTGGTCATACTGCGTGCGATTGTTGATCGGCCCGACTTCGGTTGCATCATCGAGCGGTGCACCCACCTTGATCTTTTTCGCGCCCGCCGCAATCATTCCGACGAACTCGTCATAGATCGAACGTTGCACGAGCAGGCGCGAACCCGCCACGCAGCTCTGCCCCGCGCCGGCGAAAATCGCGGCCTGGGCAGTCAACGCGGCACGCTTGAGATCGGCATCGGCGAAGATGATGTTGGCGGACTTGCCACCGAGTTCCAGCACGCAAGGAAGCACGCGTTTTGCCGCGGCTTCGGCAATGCGCACGCCGGTTGCAGGCGAGCCGACGAACACGACCTTCTTCACGACCTTATGCGCGATGGCCGCTTGGGCGACGGTCTGGCCAAGCCCTGCAAGAACGTTGATGAGACCCTTCGGCGCGCCCGCTTTCTCGGCGAGCAACGCCACCACCAGCGACGTGAACGGCGTCAGTTCCGAGGGCTTCAGCAAGACGGCGTTGCCCATCGAGATAGCCGGCGCAACCTGCCATCCGCATGTGAAGACAGGTGCATTCCAGGGCGTGATTTGCAGGACCGTGCCGGCCGGCTCGCGACGCGTGTAGTTCAGGTGCGAGGTCGGAACCGGAATGACATCGCCGTAAAATTTGTCCGCCCAGCCGCCGTAATACTCGAACATCTCGGCGACTTTCGCCACTTCACCCCGGCAGTCGCGAATTGGCTTGCCCGAACCGAGCGACTCCAGGCGAGCAATACTCTCCGTGTCTTTGCGCAACTCACGCGCGATCTCGAACATCACGCGTCCACGCGCAGCATGCGTCAATGCCCACCATTGTTGCTGAGCGCGCTGCGCCGCATCGGCAGCGAGTTCGACCACTGCCGCGCCGCCGTCCTTGTACGCGAGGCTTGGCTTACCCGTCGATGCATCGTACAACTGAATAAGTTCGCCCGTGCCTTCAATCAGTTCGCCGCCAACAAACGAGCCAATCGTCTTGGCGTTCGGGAAGAAATGCGCGAAGGCGGCCAACAGGTTTTCTGCCGCGTTGTTTTCCATATCTGGCTCCGTGTTCTGGTTACTCTGCTGACTGCGTTACTTCTGTTCGATGAATTGAACGATGCGATTGAAGTCTTCCGCATCGCCGATTGTCTCGGCGCTTTCTGCCCACAACCGCCCTGCTTCGGCGGCAATCGGAGCGTTGATGTTCTGGCTGCGCAGCAAGTCCATCGCCAGGCGAACGTCCTTGCGCATCAACTTCATCGTGAAACCGGAATCGAACTTGTCCGTGAAGATCCACGTGGGGTAATTCGTGAGCGTCGCGCTGTTGCGCCCGGAGCCGCCGTTGAGCGCTTCAACCAGCTTCTCGGGATCGACACCGGCCGCCTGCGCCGCGCGGACCGCTTCGCTGGTGGCAAGCAGGTGCACGCCGGTGAGCAGGTTGTTGATGATCTTCGTCACGTGTCCCGCACCAATGGGGCCAACGTGCACCCGCTTCGCGCTCATGACCGCGAGGATCGGTTCGACAGCCGCGACGTCTTCGTCGGAACCGCCCAGCACCATGGTCATGGTCGCAGTCGCCGCGCCCTTCGGACCGCCGCTGACGGGGCCATCGACAAAGCCCACGTTCACTTCAGCCAGCGCCGCCGCTACCTTGCGCGTGCTGTTGGGCTCAGCGGTGGTGGTATCGACCACGATCAGGCCAGGCTTGGCGCTTGCCGCCACGCCAGCGGGTCCAAGCACGACCTCTTCCACAATCGCCGACGTGGGCAGCGAAAGAATCAGGACGTCCGAATCGCGCGTGATGTCTGCTATGGACGCGCGCTCGGACACGCCCTCTGCGTCTAGCTTGCTGGCGACGCCGGACGCCGAGTCGAAACCGAGCACGGTGTAGCCGCCGCGCTTGAGCGAAAGCGCCATTCCGCGCCCCATGTTTCCGAGTCCGATGACCCCAACCGTCTTCATAAATCCACTCCGTAGCGAATACGCTGTCGACCGGATAGAGCGGGTCTAGCCGTTGGCGAGCGTGTTTTGGAGTTGTCATCTTCGGCCGACGAGCCCCTATAATCAATCAATGCCAATATTGAGAATGTTCTAATTATTAGAACGCTCAGAACACAGAGACGCTGAACGATGGCCGACAACCTGACCGAAAGCAGAATCGTCTATTTTTTTGAAGCCGTTCGTTGCGGGACTATCCGCGCCGCTGCCGACTGGCTCGATGTCGCGCCGTCCGCAGTCAGCCGGCAGATCGGCTTGCTCGAAACGGAACTCGACGTTGCGCTGATCGAACGGCACGCCCGCGGCGTCAAACCGACGGAAGCCGGCCGGTACCTGATCGAATATTTCCGCGAGCAACTTGCGCACAAAGACGACTTGATTTCGCGGCTGCAGGAACTACGCGGACTGCGAACCGGGAACGTCAACGTGATCCTGGGCGAAGGTTTTGTTTCCGATGTGCTGGCGGGACCCATACAGCATTTTTGCAAGCAGTATCCCGGCATCAAGCTCAATCTGGACCTCGGCAGCACCAACGACGTCATGCGGCGAATCTCCGAAGATGAAGGCGAGATCGGGCTGGTCTACAACCCGCCGGGCGATCCGAAGATTGTTTCTCGCGCGATCAAGCGACAGCCAATGATGGCAATCGTCAAGCCTAACTTCCTGCGCGGGAGCAAAACGAAATCCATGAGCGTGCAGGAGCTGGCCACCTATCCGATTGCAGCGACCCATCCCACCTATGGCACGCGCCAGATGCTTCAGGCAGTTGAGTTCGCGGAGAAGATTCGCCTGGAGCCGGTTGTGACGACCAATTCGATCGGCCTCCTCAAGCAGTTCGCCATGTCAGGACTCGGCCTGGTTGTGCTGCCCGCGTTCGCCGTGACCATGGAAGTGGATGCGGGCACACTCGTCGCCATCGAGATCGATCATCCGATCCTGATGAAAGCCGAGGCGCATCTTGTTACGCGCGTGGGGAGGAAATTGTCCGTGGCTTCGAACAAGATGCTGCAATTAATGTCGTCGCAAATGCAGGCGTTTCGGTAAGCGCGGTGTGCACAGCAGCAAGTTGCTCAACATCTAATTTTTAGAACAATTTTGCCCATGCCGGGCATCGCTGATTCAATTTTCGCGGTGGACACTGTCGTGACAGGAGACAGACCTTGATCAACATAGATCCCGCTACGCTTTGGCAAATCATCCGCGCGGAAGCGGAACACGAAGCGCAGGCCCGACCCGCCATGCAGCGATACTTCGACGCGTACGTCCAGCGGCACGAAACATTCGGAGAGGCGTTCGCTGCGCTGCTTGCTGCCGACCTGATGCGCTCGGATGCGACGCTGCCAGACATGGCGGCCGAATTCAGCACCGTCATCAAGCAGACCGGCAGCGACACAAGCGCCGCGGCCGACGTGCACAAGATTGCCTCGTCCAACCCGGCTTGCCCGAACGTGCTGACCGCGTTTTTATCGTTTCGAGGGATTCACGCCATTCAATCTCATCGCATCGCGCACGCTCATTGGCTTGCCGGTGAAAAGACGTTCGCCGTTCTTCTGCAAAACTGGTGCGCGAAGTCTTATAACGTCGATATTCATCCGGCAGCCAGGATCGGCAAAGGCCTGTTTGTCGATCACGCCATGGGCATTGTGATTGGCGAGACCGCGGTCGTTGAAGACGAAGTCAGCATGTGGCACGGCGTCACGCTCGGAAGCACATTCGCCGAAGCCGGAGACCGGCACCCGAAAGTCCGTCGCGGCGCAACGCTTGCTGCTCACGCGATCGTTCTTGGCAACATCGAGATAGGCGAAGGCGCCGTCATTGCGGCGGGCAGCGTGGTTCGTACATCGATTCCCGCCGGCATGGTCGCGGCCGGTGTTCCCGCGAAGATCATCAAGGCGGTTTCAGGCACGTACGC
The DNA here is from genome assembly GCF_011493005.1 of Caballeronia sp. SBC1. Classification (NCBI taxonomy): domain Bacteria; kingdom Pseudomonadati; phylum Pseudomonadota; class Betaproteobacteria; order Burkholderiales; family Burkholderiaceae; genus Caballeronia; species Caballeronia sp. SBC1. The sequence continues at coordinate 32,289 of NZ_CP049158.1, read as the reverse complement.
CGCCATCACCGCGCCTTCTTCCCTTGATAGATAGGATAACAAAATGATTCCGCCGCATCAACATCGACTGGGTATCGACCATCCGGTGGTCTCCGTCAGGAATCACCCGAGGGCCGTCGAGCATTACATCTTGCTCGGCTTTTCACCTAGTCCCCTTTCGTATCACCCCTGGGGTTCGGTGCTGACGCTGATGATGTTCGAGAATAATTTCATCGAATTGATTGGTATCGATGATGCCTCGAAGTTCGGAACGAATGCCGTCGATGACTTCTGCTACGGACGCACACTAGGCCAGTTTCTGGAACGCTCCGAAGGCCTCGGATTGCTTGCTCTTCATAGCAAAGACATCGAAGGCGACTATGCCGCCGTCAAAGCCACCGGGCTGCCCGTGCAGCAGCGCGTGGACTTCCGGCGCAAGCTGATCAAGGCGGACGGCACGCCCGATGAAGCGGTCGTCTCGCTCGGCATGGTGATGGACCCCGACTTGGGCGATGTCTCCAACTTCCTGTGCCAGCAACATCGGCCGGAGTTCATCTGGCGGAAGGATTGGCAAGATCATCCGAACGGCGCGAATGCAGTCAATGAAGTTATCTATGTCGCCGATGAACCCGGGTTGCTCGAAGCGCGTTGGGCGAAGCTGTTCGGGGCTGAGAACACGTCATGGGTCGACGGTCATGTTGAAGCTGACACGGGTTGTGGACGCGTAGTGGCTTTGACACGATCACAGGCACTTGAACGTTTCGCCTGCGTCGGTTTGCCGATGAACTACACCGATAAACCCCACGGGTTCGCATTGCAGATTCGCGTTCGCGACTTGCGCGTCGCGGAACGCATCCTGTCGGAGAACGGCGTCATGCATGGCGATACCGCTCGCGGCGTTGCCGTCGCTGCCGAAGCCGCCGGCAACACGATTATCGAATTCGTCGAGTGATTGGGGGTGGGTGCGCGGGCAAGGCTGCTGTTAACGCGCCTTGGTTGCGCGCGGCGGTGTTTCGATATCAATGCGATTTGCTCTGAGCCCGCTTCGCGGCGCGGCTATGCGGCCCGGAGTCCGGATTCCTGTTAGCAGCGGATGCGTTCGCATTGCCCCGGTTCGGGACCTCGACGATGGAGGAGTCCGTATCGAAGAAAGACGCCAGCGTGGCCTGCTGATTCAGCATCAATTGCTCGATACGCTGTTGCTGCCCCGTGTTTTCACGCGTCAGGCGAAGCAGCGCGATGCTTTGCGCCACACCCGTCGCAACAGTCACAAGCAACACGCAGATCACGATCATCAGGATCGCTTTTACTCGCCGCGACAAGGCGGCCGCCGCGCCACGCTGGTCCGCGATAACGGCATACAACGCGTCGATTGTGTCGGCGTACGCGGTCGCGCGAGCGGTATCAAGTTCCGACGCTTCGCGGGAAGGTGCTTGGGAGGTGCTCGTGCGAGCCCGGCGGTCATCTGCGATTAGTGCCGCCGCCAGGGATTGCGGCTGCTCACGATGCGGGGTTGTTGCGGCTCGTGTGGGGACGCGTGGGGACGGGGATGTGCCCGATGTGCTTGATACGTTCGATGAGTTCAGTGCGCTCAGTGCGCTCGTCGTTGCGTTGGGTTCGCTCAGCGCGTTCGATGCATTCGACGCGTCCGATGCACCCGGCTTACCCAGCATGCTCGGCGTGTCCGGCGAACCAGTCAAAACCCGCGCGTCGGCATTGGTCCTCCCGCCCTTACCATCCGCCGTCGCAACTTCTGACATTGCAGTGGCCGGTGACGGTTCCGTTATCGACACATTCCGGGCGGCGCCCCTGCCGCGCGCCGCGGATGCGCGCTTGCCGGAACCCTGCCCACTGCCTTCTCCCGATGCCACCGCGACCGTTGCGCCCTGCGTACCGTCGTCCAGCGGTCCGGGCTGCACGGGCCGGGCAACCATGTCATGAGCCGGGACAACATCGTCGAACATCAGGTCCAGCGTTGCAGCGTCGGCTGTCTGGCTATCCGTTTGCGCCGCCGCTGCGTCGTCGCGCGATACGGCGACGCTCGACGCAGCCGACCCCTCCGCCGATAACGCCCCAGTGCGCCACGCCCGCAGCGACCCGGACGATCCGTCGTCGCCCGGCACGGCCGCCATGAAAACCTCGGGCAACTCGAAGCCGGGCAACGAAGATTGACGAATATCGGTATTCAACGCCTGAAGCGTGGCGCGCTCAGCATCTTCGGCGAACAGATCGAGCGTGGGCGCGCCGTAGGGCGCCCGGCTCAGCAACGCCAGACGCTGCGCCGAGCGCGCGGCACGGGCGAGCTTGGCATCGGCATCCGATTCAGCCGGACGGCGAGCCGACGTAGACTTGGAAATGGAAGCAGGAGCAAGGGCAGGAGCAGAAGCAGCATCGGTACGACGCGAACCAGCGTTATCAGCAACTTGGAGAGCGGGATTTACGGCGGAATCTGGCATAAGTCGATGATTGACAGCGCGGCCAGACGCGACCCCGGGCGGCTAAATCACGCCCGATGAAGCGGCCCGGCCTGGCGCCTCGCAACAGAAAAAGCGGCTGCATGGGTTTTCGAGGCCGCATTGTCGCACGCTTGCACGCCCGCGTTACGGCCGCGTGCGGTCTCAAGCAGGGCCTTCTTCCTTGAATTCCCGCACGGTTTCCAGCGCGCGCAGCCGCGTGCAGATCGCCTCGTATTCCGTCGACGATATCCTTGAAAGCGCGATCTGCACTTCATCGAGCTCAGGGGCGTCGTCGCTTTGCTGCACCACGAACTGCTTCACGCGCACGCTGCCCGCGCCCAGCGCCTCATGCAGCGCATGAAAATTCAACGTCCCCCGATCGACGAGCAAGGTCAACTGGCGTCGCTGTTTCACAGAGATGAAGCGCCGCTCGAGCGGCTTGATCCCTGCGAGGATGATCAGAATGATGACGGTTGCAGCGATGGATGCTGTGTACATGCCGCCGCCGACCGCAAGCCCGATCGCCGCCACGGACCAGAGGCTCGCCGCCGTCGTGAGGCCACGGACGATCTCGCCGCGCAACAAGATTGAACCCGCGCCGAGAAAACCGATTCCCGACACAACTTGCGCCGCGATCCGCGACGGATCGAGAACGACGTGGTCGCGGCTGAGGACATCGAAAAAACCGAATGCCGACACCATCATGATCAACGTCGAGCCGACGCAAACCAGCATGTGCGTGCGCAGGCCGGCGGCCCACGACAGCCGTTCGCGCTCGAAACCGATCACGCTGCCGAGCGCCGCGGCCAGAACCAGCCGGGAAATGAGTTCTACATTGCTTAACATGAGTGGATTTGCTCCTTATAGGTGTTGTGGAGTCGAGTGATGGCGCGGCGCGGTGGGGCACTGGCGTAACAGCGGCCAACCGGCTCAGCGCGGATAAACCACCGTTGTACCGATGCGCGCGTGTTTTGATTTATCCTTGGTGCCCCGCATCGGGTGGCGCACCGGATATGTTCCACGTACGCCGCCGCGCGCAACTACCTTCGTAACTACCATCGGTAAGCCGTATGCACGACCCAGATCCGACCGCCGCAACGCCCCCGACCGCCGACACCCTTCGTGCGCACTATAAACATGTCGTGCTGCCAATCTGGCGCGGGCACGGCTTCAACACGGTATTGCGACTGGCGTTCGAGGCCGTGGCCGAGGACGGCCGCACGCCCTTGCCGCCACAGCGGTATCGCACCATGGCCTGCGCTCGCCAGCTATTCGTGTTCTCGCAAGCAGGCGATATCGATCACGCCGATACGCTGTTCAATTCGCTTCGGACCTATTTTCAGGACACGAAAAACGGCGGTTGGTTCTACAGCGTCGACGCAAACGGCGCGCCGCATGAGCGCCACAAGGACCTGTATACGCATGCGTTCGTGATTTTTGCGTGCGCGGAATATGCGAAACGGGCCGGCGCAACGGCCGCGAAAGAAGCCTTGGCGGTGCTCGAAGAAACGTCGGTGGTGATTGAACGGCGGATGGCAATTAGCGGCGCTGGTGGTTTGTTCAGTTCGGCGATGACGGAAGATTTTTCCACCGCGCTCGGGCCACTACTGCAAAACCCGCTGATGCATCTGACCGAGGCGTGGCTCGCGGCGCGTGAAGCAACCGCGGATCCGCTTTTCGATCGCCGGTTGGAAAAGCTCGCAACAGCGTTCGCGGAGGCTTTTGTACATGACGAAACCGGCTGCATCGCCGAATTGACGATTGGCAGCGCCAATAACTGGCTGGAACCGGGGCACCAGTTCGAGTGGCTGTTTCTCGCTGAAGCCAGCCGGCATCCGGCTTTCGATGCAGCGGGCCTGAACCGGGCGCTAGTTCGTGGATTCGATTTCGTGCAGCAGTTCGGAGTCGATCCGGTAACCGGCGGCGTGGCGGCGTCGCTGAACGAACAGGGCGGCGTGATCGATTCAACACAGCGCATCTGGGCTCAGACCGAATATCTGCGGGCCCTCGCAACGCATGCAGACGAGTCCGTGCGCACACAATTGACGGCGCAGATTCCGCGGTTTGCCGAACGTTTTCTTCGACCTCAAGGGTGGATCGAGAGTCAGTCAGCAGAAGGCGTGGTCATGCGCCCGGAGTTGCCGTCGACAACGCCTTATCACCTTGCCACCGCCTACGCCGCGTTGCCCTGACATTGAGCGCTTGGCGTCTGGCGCTCTCGCAATAAACGCCTCGCCAAACTGAACTGCAGCCCAAATCGTTGGACGGGTGTCCAACTTTGCGGGGTCAGTTCAAACCGCGAGGCGTTTTTTATTGCGGCTGGAGAAATCAGCGCAATACTGAACGCTTGGTGTGCTTTCGTTTCAAATCACTGAGAAAGCCCGCGCAAACCCGGTAATTTGTCCGCGATTTTGAGATCGTCCTTGCGGAGTGACCATACGCTACCTACAGTCTTGTGCAGGACCGCGACGAAGGCTCCTGCCCCGATGCGGATTGTGGGACTCACGCTGACTGGACCGAAACCAAGTGTAGGAGTGTCCGAATGGCTGAAATTGTCGATATCGCACGGGGCGCGTTGAATGCGCAACCGTTTAGCGCCTTGCTGGGTACGAAGCTCATGCAGGTCGACTCCTCGAGTCTCACGCTCTGTCTGACCATCCGCGACGAACTCAGGCAACAACACGGTTTTGTGCACGGCGGCGTGGTGAGTTATCTCGTCGATAACGCGTTGACCTTCGCGGGCGCATTGCGCCTGGGACCGAAAGTGGTCACGGGCGAATACAAGATCAATTATTTGCGGCCGGCGGTCTCAGGCACCTTGATGGCGCGTGCGCGAGTCATCTACGCCGGCATGACGCAGGCGACCTGCCAATGCGACGTGTATGTCACCGATGGCGGCGCCGAACGGCTCGTGGCGGTCGCGCAGGGAACCATTCATCGGATCAGCGAAATGGCCGCGGAACTTGAGCCGGTGCTTAACGAGTGAGAGAGGTTGGGTGTGCTGGGTTGCCGGAGTTTTCATGCCTTCGCCGATGCGGTGGTTTTATGGCGGCAGTGTTGAGACCCGGCTTTATGCGCTTAAAGGTTAATTCGGCGAAAACGTTCAAGCTTTTGAGGTTTTGAGGCAGCACCGACGCGTTTTGGTTTGGGATGACGGCAACGAACCATTCCTTCCGCCAGAATCGCTGTTATATAGCCCTTGAAGCTGCCGCAAAAAAGGTCGTTCCAACTGACGTTGGAGCGACCTTATTTTTTAGCTTTCCGGCCCGGCGTTAATTTGCTCGCTAGGTTGCTTGGTTGCGTTGCAACAAGCGGCTTACTTCGAAGGGTTTACTTCGCGTCGACCGTGCGTTGCTGCTGTTCGCCCAGGCCCTGAATCCCAAGCCGCATTGTCTGCCCAGCCTTCAGGTAGACCGGGGCCGGTTTCACGCCCATGCCCACGCCCGGCGGCGTGCCGGTGGAGATGACATCACCGGGTTGCAGGCTCATCACCTTCGACAAATACGACACCAGTGCGGCTACACCGAACACCATCGTCTTCGTGCTGCCGTTTTGATAACGATGTCCGTCCACTTCGAGCCACATGTCGAGTTGCTGCGGATCGGCGATTTCGTCTTTCGTGACCAGCCACGGACCGATTGGGCCAAACGTATCGAAACCCTTGCCCTTGTCCCATTGCGTGCCGTGCTCGAGCTGCCATTCACGTTCGGAGACGTCGTTGATGACGCAATATCCGGCGACATAATCCAGCGCGTCCGCCTCGCTGACATACTTTGCTTCCTTGCCGATCACCACGCCGAGCTCGACTTCCCAGTCCGTCTTCTTCGAGTTGCGCGGAATTTCGACGTCGTCGTTCGGACCGCAAATGGCGCTCGTCCACTTACCGAAAAGCACCGGTTCCGTTGGCACGGGCAAGTTCGATTCGGCCGCGTGATCGGCGTAATTCAGTCCGATACAGACAAACTTGCCCACAGCGCCCACGCACGGGCCAATGCGCGGTTCGCCCGGCACTTCGGGCAGAGTTGCCGGATCGAGCGCGCGCAACTTGGCCAGCGTGGCGTCGGACAGCGCCGCGCCAGCGATATCGTCGACTACCTTCGACAAATCGCGAATCTTGCCGTTCTGATCCAGCAAACCCGGTTTTTCCTGACCCTTCGGCCCATAGCGCAGCAGTTTCATCGTGAGTGATCCTTCAGTTTTCAGGTTTTGATTCGGTTTCGAGATGTTCGGGTCGAGCGGTCGTTCTTACAGGTGAGATCGCTCAAGCTTACTTTCGATCGCTTTTGGTCAAATTTCCGGTCAAACGATGCGGGCCGGTCGTAACCTACGATTCATCGGACGCGGGTTACAACGCAGGTTACAACGATAGCATCGCGATTCCTTCTGATCCCGCCTTCGCGCTTCGCTTGGATCATGCCTCCGAATGCGGGTTTCACGCCTCTTTAACGCTATATGGCCGTCTTCATCAGCATGACACGGCACGGCATGCCGGCAGCTGGGGCGCTAATCTTGCCAATCTTTTTACCATCCTCTGCTTTCGTTGCAATTGCAGTTGGGGAATTCCGGGTATACCGCGCTAATTCTTCACGCGGTTTTCTCAACTTTGCAGCCGGTAAAACCCGCGCGCGGTATCGCCGAAAATTTTCTGCTGTGCGGACGCATCAACGTGCGCCGTCAATTGCCGCGCCGCATCAAACCACTGCGCATAGTCACCGTTCAGGTTCAGCACCGGCCAGTCGCTGCCCCACATCAACCTCTCAGTCCCAAAATGGTCGAGAAGATGATCGACATAGGGTCTGAGCGTTTCTACAGACCAACCGGGCGAGGCCTCCGTCGCCAGACCTGAGAGTTTGCAAACCAGCGGTTGTGGCAATGCGGCCAATTCGGCTATGCCGTCCGCCCAGCTTTGCCAAGCCGCGTGACCCTCTCTGATTGGCGGCTTCGCACCATGATCCACGACGATTCGCAGTTCAGGAAAGCGCGCGGCGAACACCTTCAACGAAGGCACGTGACGCGAAAATATTAGTGCATCGAAGGCGAGATCGTTTTTGACCAGCGCTTGAATGGCCGGAGTCAGCGCAGGATTTTCGATCCAGCGGTCGTCGGGCAGATCCTGCAGCATCGGGCGCACGCCCTTGAATTTGGGCTCGCGCGCCAGTTCGTCGATCAACTCGACACTATTCGGCGCATCAAGCGGAACCCAGCCAACAATGCCGGCGATAGACGCGTCGTCGCGGGCGAGATCGAGTAAATAGCGCGTTTCATCGACCGTAGGCGCAGCCTGGACCACCACTGTGCGCGCAACATGGGCTGCTGCACGAAGAGGCTTCAGGTCAGCGGGACCGAAGACGCGGTACAAGGTCTGCAACTCGGGCGTCAACCAGCCATAGTCACCACGAGATGGGTCCCAGAAGTGTTGATGTGCGTCGATTCGTTCAGCGCTCATGGTTTTCCTGCGTCGGCTTGGTCGATGCGTTCGGTATCTGCTTGATCCGTGCGTGGCACAGGCGCGTCACGGTGCAGCAAACCGGCTGCTCGCAACGCGTCCCATAAAGCGTCAGGCAGCGGATCAGCGAACGAAGCCGCGTTCAAACGCACTTCCACTGGATTTCGTGCGCCCATCAGGACTGTGGCCACAACTTTATGCGCATAAGGAAACTGGAGGGCCGCGCTCGACAAGGCGACGCCATGCGCACGACAGATCCTTTCCAGCGCATCGACGCGCTCGACAATCAATGGCGGCGCATCGCCGTAGTTGAACTTTTGGTTGTCCGGTCTTGGCGCGGTATCGGACGTCAGTCCCCGGGCGAGAATGCCCGAATTGAACGCACCGCCCAGCAAGATGCTCACGCCGCGCTGCTCGCATTCCGGCAGCAAGTCATCGAGTACCGCCTGCTCTAACAACGTGTAGCGTCCCGCCAGCAACGCGCAATCGATGTTGAATTCGGCCATCGCCTCCTGGATTGCGGCGCCTTCGTTCACACCGAGCCCGACAGCTTTTACGCCGCGCGATGCACGCAGTTCATCAAGCGCCCGGAAACCGCCTTCATCCGTGAGTTGCCGCCAATAGCGCGCGTTGTTTTCTCCGTGCGTGACGCGGCCAATATCGTGGATCAGCACGATGTCGATATCGACAATACCCATGCGTTGCTGGCTGTCCTCGAACGATCGAAGAATGCCGTCGTAGGTGTAGTCGTAGATCGCCTGGAATGGCAGCGGGTCCGACCAGCCTTCGCTGCCGTCGTAAGGCGTGGTGCGCGGGACAAAGCGCCGGCCAACCTTCGTCGACAACACGTAGTCTTCGCGCGGGTATTCGCGCAACGCGTCGCCTAGCCGGTGTTCGGCTTTCGTGTGGCCGTAATGCGGAGCGGTATCGAAGAAACGGATACCGCTTTGCCACGCGGCGTCCACGGTCGCTTGCGCGTCTGCTTCGGAAAGATCGTGATACAGGCCGCCCAGCGGTGCGGTGCCCAGCGACAACGCCGTAACTTCCAACGACGTTTTGCCCACCTTGCGCTTTTTCACAACGGGATTTCCGGTGATTGGGTTCATTGCGAGGACTCCGTGCGTTGGAGTGACGAGTTGCACCGATGAGTTGCACCGATGAGTTGATCAATAAATCAGGCTCAAATCGACGTAATCGATACCGCGTGCCGCGGCGTCGCGCTCGCCGGGAGACACGCCGGACCAACCGGATCAAAGGTCTTGTAAGTCAGGATGAACTCCTGATGACCAAGCGACTCCGACTTCGACGCGGCGCCGGCCGCCACGCTCACGGTGGCATCGAATACTTCGCGGCCGACCTCGTCCAGCGTGGCACGGCCTTCCAGGATGCGGCCCGCATCCACGTCCATGTCACCGGAAAGATTTCGATATGTCGCCGGATTCGCGCACACCTTGATCACGGGAGAAATGGCCGAACCGACCACCGAACCGCGTCCGGTCGTGAACAGGATCACGTGCGCTCCGCAAGCAATCAGTTCGCCGATTTCCGCGTTGTCGCTGATGTTCGGAAAGCCGAAACGCGGTTCGCCATCGGGAACCACATCGAGCAGATACAAACCGCCGACGGGCGGAATGTCACCGGGCTTGACGATCCCCACAATGGGCGACGCACCGCTTTTCGCATACGCGCCGAGGGACTTTTCTTCCTGCGTGGTCAGGCCGCCATCCGCGTTGCCGACCGCGAACGAACCGTGTCCCATGATGGAGTAATAGCGCGCGGCCTTGTCCACGCACGCCACAATTTCACGGCCCAATTCCGGCCGCGCGGCCCGGCTTTCCATATGGAACTCGCAGCCGACCAGCTCGCCGGTTTCCTCGAAAATACACGCGGCGCCAGCGTTGATCAGCGCATCGAAGGCGCGACCCACAGCGGGATTCGCCGTAATGCCGCTCGTGCCGTCCGAGCCACCGCAAATCGTGCCGACGATCAATTCGTCGAGCGCCATCGGCACTTTCGTTTGCTGCGCGAGCGTTGCGCGTGCATCACGAATCCAGTCGATGCCGTGCTGAATCGTGCTGCGCGTCCCGCCTTTTTCCTGGATCGTCAGAACCTCGGCCGGTCGGCCGCTCGCGCGCACGGCGTCGACCAGATAGTGCTTGTTCATGCTCTCGCAGCCGAGCGAGACGAACAGGACTGCGCCTACATTCGGATGCGTGGTGAGCCGCTCCATCATCTTTTCGGCATAGCCGTTCGGGTAGCAGCCCGGAAAACCGATCAGGTGGACGGGTGGATCGCGGTCGGCACTGGGGTCGTCGAAGGCGTCGAACGCCGGACGAAACTGCGTGACGATCTCCCTCGCGACGTGATGCGCGCATTCGACGAGATACGCAACCGCGATGACATTGCGAATGCCCTTGCGCCCATCGGCACGCTGAAATCCTTGAAGCTGCGGAGTGGTGGCTGCTGTCATCGGCTTAGCGATCCCGGTGATCCACGAAGGCGTGACCGGCGTCGTGGGTGTAGGTCGGGAGATAGTCGCTCTCGAGATTGTGCGTATGCAGATGTTCGCCGGGCTGAACGTCCGACGTCACGTGGCCAATGATCGCGCCATACCGAAGGACTTTTTCGTCGGTCCGCAATGCGCGGCGCGCGACTTTGTGCCCAAGATCGATAGTTTTCGCCAGCGTGACGAACTCCCCCTCAATCTCCACGCGCTCCCCCGCTTGCAGACGCGCGCCGGCAATCAGGCAATTGTCCTGCGGGCTTTGCAGAATCAGCCGGGCGTCAGTAGGCTTTTGAGGAGTTTGCTGCACAGAAACTTCCTTGAGATCGAGCGGCATTCAGACGACATTCGAGCGGCATTGGAAGGCATTCAAGCGGTCGTATTAGCAATGCCGCGGGTTTGCATCACTACAATCATTCATCAGTGAACGTATTATTCATATGCGGACAAGTCGAAGTCAAGCTAAGTGCGCCGCTTAGCGGCCCGTGTTTTCCCTTAGCATCTTGCTTTTAAGCGACCCAACTGAAGGCCATCATGCAGGCAGACGATCTCACCGACGCCGACCGCTATCGAGCGCCCGCGCTGGATAAAGGTCTCGATATCCTTGAGCTTCTCGCCGAGCAAAAGGATGGACTCACGCGTGCCGAGATCACGAAATCGCTCGGGCGCAACGCAAGCGAGATGTACCGGATGCTCGAGCGGCTGGTCGCGCGGCAGTACGTGGTGCGCTCGCCCGCGGGCGACCGCTATTCGTTGAGCCTGAAGCTGTATGCGCTTGCGCACCGGCACCCGCCGATGAACCGCCTGATCGCGGAAGCCTTGCCAGTCATGCAGCGGTTCGCCGATCGCGCGGAGCAGTCGTGTCATCTCGCCGCCTATGACCGGGGCAATCTGCTTGTGATCGCGCAGGTCGACGGACCGGGAACATGGGGGATTTCGGTCCGGCTCGGCGCGAGGGTCGGGTTGATCGATACCGGTTCGGGCCGGGTGATCCTCGCGTTCCAGAGTGCGGAACAACGCGCGCACATGCTCGCCGAGCACACGCGTGTAAAGGGTGAGTCAGCGCCCGATCCTCTCGCGCTGGAAAATGCGTACACACAGATTCGCGCGGACGGTTTTCTCCACAAGGAGAGTCAGCAGACCTTCGGCGTGATGGATGTGAGTTTTCCGCTGCTCGGGCCATCGGGCCAGGCGATCGCGACGCTGACTTGCCCGTATCTCAGACGTATCGACGAATACGTGGCGCCGTCCGTGAGCGAGGTCAGTGCACTGCTTGGAGAAGCGGCGGCGGCGCTCTCGATGTTTCGCGAACCGGATACGGAGTTCAGCGATTCTCGGGATTCTCGGGATTCTCGGGATTCTCGGGATTCTCGGGATTCTCGGGATTCTCGGGATTCTCGGGATTCTCGGGATTCTCGGGATTCTCGGGATTCTCGGGATTCTCGGGATTCTCGGGATTCGAGCGCAGCTTAGGGGCGGACAAATTCGGTCGGAAGATTCAGCGGGAACTTTCGGTTCGCTTCGCGGGGAAGATCCGGGGAAAGGGTCGGTTGGCTTTGTTGGGATGATCAGGTTCGCGGATTCCTCAGGTTCCAGATCCGCGCGACGCGTTAGAATGGCGACCCTCTCAAAAAGCGGATCGTCGCTCCACGCGACGTTTCGCGTCTTTTTCTACGCAAGGCAATGGCGAAACTCCTCTCCGATCCCGAATTTCAGCGCTTCTCCGAACTTCAGCAAAAGCAGTCCAGCTTCACGATCACGAGCGAGGAAGCGGACGAACTGCGCGATATTGTCGCTCGCGCGCAGCAAAAGCGCGACGACCGCGCCGCCGCGATGCAGTCGATCGAAACGTTTATCAAGCAGTTCGACATCGGCGCGGACGAACTCTTTACGGCTGACCAGATCGCCGATGCCGCGCGCAATTTCGGCCTGATTCCTGCAGCGAAGAAAGAACGCGTGCTGCCGCCGCAGTTGTCGTTCAACGGCAAGCCGTATCAATGGACCACTCGCGCCCTGCCGGACGACATTCGCGTGCCGCTGTTCGAAGCGTTCACGTCGGGCGCGTCGGTTAAAGCGTTTATTGCTACGCCTAAGGACGCTACGCGTTGCGCGGCGACGATCGCGCGTCTGGAGCGTGAAACCGGCAGCACTTACGCCGATGCGTGGCTGGACGAGTTGACCGTATCGCGCGCACAGGTCGACGAAGCGCTCGCAAAGCTGCCAGCTTGATTCGAAGTTTGATTCGAAGAGCGACGGTCGCGGGCAAGCCCGCCGCGCCCACATTCTGGCCGCTCATTGCAGCGGCCAGATTTCAACGCCGGTCCCCTTCATGGCGACAGCGCGCCGGCGTCTGTTTCGGCCAGCCGCATCCTGAAACCGGTCACGCCTGGATCCTCCGTGGCCGTTATCTCGAATCCTAAACGGCGCGCGAGTCCGATCATGCCGGTGTTCTCGCGCAACGCCTCGCCGACCAGCCAGCGCGTCCCGCGCGCGCGGCAGTACGCGATGATCCGTGTCAACAGCAACATTCCCAGCCGCTTGCCCTTCAGATCCGAGCGCACCGCAACCGCGAACTCGGCCGTCTCATTGTCCGGATCGGCGATGGCACGCACCACCCCCAACGTCTCAATAGCGTTGTGTTCACCCGTGACGGCGATAAACGCCATCTCGCGGTCATAGTCGATCTGCGTCATCCGGGCGAGTTGTGAGTGATCGAAACTGCGCACGGAGCTGAAAAACCGCAGACGCAGATCGTCTGGCGTCATTGCAGCAACGAAAGCGCTGTGGGCGGCCTCGTCGTCGGGACGGATTGGCCGCACGGTGATACGGGAGCCGTTCCAGTCGAGCGTCTCCTCCAGCTGCCGTGGATACGGTTGAATGGCGAGCGGCGTGCGATGCGCGGCCAGCGTCAGGTGGGGCTCATACACAACGACGGCCTGACGGGCCACACGTACCGTCAACCGCAACGCGACAATCTGCTCGATCTCGCAGACAGCTTGCGACAACCCCGTCAACGCCGCCAGCAGGTTCTCCGCCGGGAGTTCGCGCGCCCTTGGTGAACGCATCACGAGGTCACGCGCCAAAACCGGGTTGAGTGGCGGAAATGCAAATTCGTGCATTGCGTCCGGCAACCCTAGGGCACCAACAGCCTTGAACTCGAACACCGGTCCGAATACGCGATGATTCAGCAGTCGGACATCGATTTCGATGGCATCGACACTGCGCGGACCTGCCGGTCCCGCCTTCACGACAACGCCAAACTGCGCCAACACCCGCGACGCCCGCTCGCCATCCAGTTCCGCTACGCCCGCCTTCAACGCGGCCATGACCTGAGCCTGTGCGCTGTCCAGCGCGACCAGGGTCTGAGGGCGCGGTCCGTCGGGTGTCTGCATCAACAACTCGCGACCCTGGCGATAGTCCACCAGCCGTGCGAAACCTCGCGCCAGGCGTTGAGGCGTGGTATGGACGGGAATGCCGTGGGCATGCAACGCGTCGCGCGTGGCCTGGTCCACGCAGCCGAAAAAGCAAGCCAGCAAACCGCGATACGCGTGGCTTTGCTGCTCGATCAGCACGCGCGCGACGTCCGCGACAGGCGCGGTGTGCGTTGGCGCGTGCACCACGAATGCCGTCCCGGTCTCGCGGTGCGGCGCCAGTGCTTCGAGCACTGCGCCGAAGTCCGCCGCAGTAGCCGTGTCTCCGAGTTGCAGCGGGTTCTCAAGCCGCGCGCGCGGCAGCACGGCGGCGACTGACACGCGCGCGGCCTCGGGCCAGAGTGCGAGCGCGTCACCGGCGGCAGCAAATGCGTCGGCCGCGAGAGCGGCGACGCCGCGATCACTGGTGATGACGGTCGCCCGATCGCTCGCGGCCACACGGCCTACGCCAAGGGTTTCGATTTCATCGAGCAGATCGTCCAGCGAATCCACCCGTACCAGGCCCGCGCGCCGGAATGCGGCGCTGTAAAGCGCATCGAAAGGATCGTCGCGCCCTGTGCGTAAAACCAGCACGGGTTTGTTGCGCGCCGCCGCCCGCGCCGCCGACATGAACTTGCGCGCCATTCGCACCGATTCAATGGCCATCAGGATCGCCCGCGTCCGTGAGTCGCTTGCGAGGAAATCGAGGATATCGCCTACATCAACGTCAGCCTCGTCGCCCAGCGCGACCACTCGCGAAAAACCCAGGCCACGTGCGTTCGCCCAGCCCGTCACGCCGTTGGTCAGCGCGTTCGACGCCGATACCCACGCCACCCCGCCCGCCGCAATGGCGCATGACGGCGCCCCCAGCACCGCGCCCACAGCCGGCGTTGTCACGCCGACACTCGCCGGGCCCACCACGCGCAGCAAGAACGGCCGCGCAGCTGCAAGCGTTCGGCGTGTCCAGTCCTTGCCCTCCGACTCCCCCGTCTGCCCGATTATGACTACCGCCCGTGTGCCACGCTCCCCCAGTTGGCCGACGATTTCCGGCCAGGTAGGCGGTGGCGTGCACAACACCGCCACGGTCGGCGTATCAGGCAAGTCTTCGACGCCAGCAAAAACCGTGATCCCGTTCAACTGACGATGCTTCGGATTCACCGCCCAGACCGGGCCCGCGAAGTTAGCGGCGCTCAGCCGCGACCACACCATTTCGCCAATACTGCCCGCGCGCAGCGACGCCCCGATCACGGCAATCGACTTCGGGTTGAACAGTGCGTCAAGGTTACGAACGGTCATGCGGCCTCCATATCGGGATCTATCCAGCATAGGCGATTCACGAGCCCCCAACTACTAGCCGGATGGCCTATGTCCCGCCTTTTACAACAACCGTTCTCACATTTCCTGATGCCCAGTATGAGAATTCGTTTTGTCTCAACGTCAACCGAACGGGCTATTGTTTCGCACCGGGAACCAAGGTAATTTGATCGAACGCGGGACAGGAGCGATTCTGGTTCGCAGAGGAGGCATGTTTACTCGGCCACAAGAAAAACCGAGAAGGTTGGGCGGTCAGGAATCACTATGCGACATCTTCCATCATTGATTGCGTTGCGTTTCTTCGAAGAAACGGCGCGTCATTTGAGTTTCAACCGCGCGGCACGAGCGTTGTGCGTCACACAAGGAGCTGTAAGCCGTCAGATCAGGCTACTGGAAGAGTCACTGGGCGTGAAGCTTTTCGAGCGCGACCATAAAGGAATCCGCTTAACGCAGGCCGGTGTGTTGCTTATGCCGTCGGTAACAGAGGCATTTGACGTGATCGAGCGCGGCACGCGTCACCTGACGGGGACCGTCGAGCGCAAGCGCTTGATTGTCTCATTGCCGCCCACGTTCGCCACGCAGTGGTTTTCGTCGCGGCTAGGTGCATTGGCGGAACAGTTACCGGACGTCGATCTGTCTATTCGTACGCAGGAAAGCGACGAGTGTCATTGCAGCGTGCGCTTTGGGCGCGACGCTGCAGCGCATGGGTGGTCGGAACTGCTGATCGTAGAGCGGCACGCGCTAGTGGGGTCGGCGTCATTCATCGGCACACCGGTCGAGATCCTGCTGGATCGATTACCCGCACTTCATGTGCTACACGAGGACGTGCGTTTGAACCTGTGGCCGGACTGGCTGGCGAAAGCGGCACTGCCGCCACGTTATGCGGAGAATGGCATTGAATTTTCGAATCTGCAGCAGGCAATCCATGCGGCACGACGCGGCGTAGGCTTGGCCGTCGTGGACCTGAACATGATTGCTGATGAGTTGACCGAAGGTGCTTTGGTGAGGATGTCAGACGTCGAAATCAGCGGGCCATTCGGATACTGGCTGGACGTCCCGGAAGCGCATCGCGACGCAAGCACCGTGACCTCCTTCGCCGAATGGTTGCGCCACGAAGCTGCCCTGCCCGTTTGAATGGCGGCCTCGACTTAAGACAG
Source organism: Caballeronia sp. SBC1 (assembly GCF_011493005.1). NCBI lineage: Bacteria > Pseudomonadati > Pseudomonadota > Betaproteobacteria > Burkholderiales > Burkholderiaceae > Caballeronia > Caballeronia sp. SBC1. Next base: position 16,024 of record NZ_CP049158.1, on the reverse strand, counting down.
AAGTACAGAAGCGCGATAAGGAACTTACCGGAAACATCGTTCAATTGGATGCTTGCCGGTATGAAATGGTGAAGGTTGTTTTTGCATTTGCCGATCCGCTGCGAGCGCTGCCTCATTCAGATAAGCAGGATGGCCCTATGCATTCAGCGGCTTTGGAGAACGATTCGAGACACTACATTTCGCTCACCCGTTCAAACATCCGCCGACCAAGCTTTACCGTGCAACAGTCGCCGCCATTGCTGCGTTGCTCTCACCCGCCGCCCCACTCGCCTGCATTTCACTCCCCGGCACGCAATGCGATTGCAGCGACAAATACCCGGGGTTATAAGCCTTCGCATCTTTCTTGGGCAACGTATAAGCAATCCGGCATTGCTCGACCGGACCGCTGCCCCACTTTACCGTCAGCGCACCCTGGTCCTCAAGACCCCGTGCAAATATTCTGCTGTCCTGACCGACCACACCCACGCTCTTGCCTTGTTCGTCTTCCACACTCGCTCCAAATGGCAACGCACCACCACCCAGTTTCGGCGCCTGAATCAATGCAGCCCGTCCACTCACCGTCTCGTACTTCATCATCACTATAGAGCCTGCACGCGGCGCCACTTGCGCGGAGGTCGATTTAAATTCGACATCGGTGGACGTGCCTTTCGGGTCGATATCCACCACGTTCATGCTGTACGGCGACAAGTACGGTATCACCGCAAACCCGCGCGAATCAACCTTCGTTCCCGGTGAACTCGTCACCATTGCACCGGCCGCAGCAGGCGCCTCCACAATGCCGATCGTGTCACCAACAGTCTGCGAGAACGTCACGCCACCCGGGTGCGCCACCACCGAACCCTGCACCCCCGCCGACACCTGCCGCGTTCCAGCGCCACCACTCGCCGATGCATTCAACGTCGCATAAGGCGCACGATACGTCGCGCTCGCGCCCGCATTCGCATTGTTCTTCGCCGCGCTGCCGCCCGCGTTATACGTGCCATAGCCGTTGTACGAGATCTGGTTCATTTCGCCCAGCGAACCACTCACGTTCGCCTGCGTGTTCGTCGCGCCATCGGAGGTGTGCGAGGCGTTCGTGGTCAGCATCGGCGCATGCGCCTTGTGGCCGAGAGGAATGGTCGTGCTCAGCATGAAGTCATTCGATAACTGTCCGTCCATCGAGCGCGTGCGACCCGCTGTCAAACTGTACGTGCCGTACTTGAACGAGTTCGTGTAGCCGGCCTGGAACAGCGTGTCGTTACCGCCGCGATTCCAGTAGTTCTGCGTCGAGCCCGTCACGAACATCGTGCCGTGGTCCCCCAGCTTCTGGTTCACCGACACCTGCATGCGGTTACGCTGCCTGTAAATCGAGTTGATATCGCCACCGTGGTCCGCGATATCCCTCACGGTCGCCGCATCGTTCAGGTTCATGTAACCCGCCGTCGAGAAGCGATACGCGGCCACCGACACGTTCGTATCGGTGGCCGCGATGAACTTGCTATAGCCCACGCGCAAGCTCGTGCCGTGCATCGACTGTGCGTTCGGGATGCTGGTGAACGCGCCCGTGACGTCCATCGAGAACGCGCCAATGCCCGTGTTCAACGCCCCGCCCACGTTCATCGCGCCATAACCGGACGATGCCACCACGCCGCCGTAAGCGGTGACTGTGTTGGTCAGCCCGCGCTGGATCGTGAACTGGCCGAAGACGGGTTTTGTATCGAGCGAATCGTTGCGCAATTGGCCGGCGGTTGCGCTAAAACGCGTGACGCCGGGGCGCAGCAATTGCGCCACCGAGGCAAACGGCACCGTGAATTCCTTGCTGCGGCCATCGGCTTCGGTCACGGTCACCACCAGATCGCCGCCGTAACCGGTCGAGTAGAGATCGGTGATTTCAAACGGGCCGGGCGCGACATTCGTTTCCTGCAGCACCTGGCCGTTCTGACGGATCGTCACGCGCGCGTTCGTTTCTGCCGTGCCGCGCACGACCGGCGCGTAACCGCGCATCGATTCAGGCAGCATGCGGTCATCGGTCGCGAGTTGCACGCCGCGAAACGACACGCCATCGAAGATCTCACCGGTCGTGTTGGCATCGCCCACGGTGAGTTGCGAGCCGAGCCTGGTGATATCGCGCTGCGCGTAGGTCGCGATGTTGTCGAACTGGGTCTTCTGGCCGGTGCCGGCCGACACTGACGATTGATGCCGCAAATGCCACGCGCCAATGTTCACGCCCGCGCTCAGGCCAAGGTAGCTCTGGCTCGAACCCACGCCAGAACCCGCCGTGTGATACGTGTTCGCGTTGTAGCTGATGAAACCACCATTGACGCCCTGGTCCCACTGCTCGGGCGGCACATAACCACGCGCCGAATTCTTCATGAACGCTTGCGGCACGCTCAGTTCAAGCGTCTGTTGCGTGAAGTCGAAATCAACCGTTGCGCCGGGTACGACGGTGCCAATTTCATCGCAGGTGTCTGCGTTCGCAGCCGTTGCAGCAGCGGTTGCAGCGCTACGTCCCGCGGCTGCATCGGCCTTGGCCAGATCCACGCCCGCGCGCTGCAACAGCGCCCGGCTGAAACAGGGCTTTGAGCCCAGCTTGCCGTCAGTTGAAACAAAGCGAATATCTTCACGCGCCAGACGCGTGCCATTCACGATCAGGTCCACCGAATACGTTCCCGGCGTCACCGCGTTGCCGCGCGTGAAACGGCTGGTATCGACTGCGCTGCCCGCGTCCCCGCGCAGGTACATGTTGTCGAAGCTGACTTCATCGACGGCGCCGGTCTGGGTTTGCGGCGTTATCGCGGCATCGGCCACGGCTTGAGGAATCGCACCGCACGCCATCATCGAGAAAACGATCGCAGCAAGCGGCTTCAGGCGCAGCCGGAATGCGACCGGGGACTGAGCATTGAATGCGGTTTGAGCAGAGAGTTTCATGATTCAGCCTGCGTTTGATTGGGTCCATTCAGACGCGACTTGACCCATCGGGCTGTTCGGAACAGTCCGCTCGGTAAAACGCGTGTTGAGTGTTGGGGAAGGCGTCGGCCGGGTACCGCCCGCGACACCTTCAATCCGCCCCGATGCGGGGCGAAGCCTTACGGCGGGTCTTTAAAACGGGGACTTATGGAGCAATAGGCGTGTCGAACGGCAAGGAGCCACCGAAATCGCTGATACCGACAGACTTGACGTGCGCGTTAGCCGGCACTGCCTTGAGGTTCTTCACCGGAAACTGCGCGCTGCCGCGTGGCTCGACCATGCCGCCTACGTCGTTCGCATAGGTCTGGCCCGCACCCACTACTTCGATCTTGCTGAACGACACGTAATAAGCCGTCGGGTTCGTCGCCTTCACGTCGTAGCCCTTGTTATCGGCTGAGGGCACCAGCTTCCAGGTCACTTTTGAGGGGGCGTCATCCGCCGTGCCGGCCAAGCCCTTCGGACGCGCAAACACCTTGATGCGCGTGCGAAACGCAAACTGCAGCGAATTGGTGTCCGAGGTCTTCGCGGTCTTGGGCGGCACGTCGAGCACGTTCAGCCAGAACACCGACTCGCGGTCCTGCGGCAGCGCATCGCCCGTGTACATCATGCGCAGCGTCTGCGACTTGTTGGCCTCCATGCGAAAGATCGGCGGCGTCAGCACGAACGGCGCGCTCGCTTCACCCGGCTTCGCATCGGCGTTGCCCTTGTCCATCCAGACCTGCACCAGCGACGGCTCGGCGCGATCGTTAGTGAGCTTGACCGTCATCTCACGATTTTCAAGGGGATACACCACCCGCGTGCCGCCCACAGTCACGCTTGCGCCCGCGCTGCCGCACAAGAGCGCCGCGACCAGACCCAAACCACAGGCAATTCGATTAAGGGACTTCATGATTGATGTATCTCCGTAAAAAACGTATCTCGATATTTCGGTAAAAAAACAGGCATCTGCACCCGCAGACACCTGTCGATACGGCTTACTGGTAGTCGACCGTGTACTGCACCGAGGTGTTGACAGGACCCGCGGTGGCCTTGCCCGTGGCGTAGTACTCAGCGAAATACTTCAGGTCCGCAGCGCCTGAAACAATCGCCGCGCCGTTGCCTGCCATGTCGTTGTTTTCGCCGGTGACCACGTTGATGGGCAAGTGCGATGCGTTGAGCAAGCGAACCTGGACGTTCTGCGCGCCGGCCGGGGCCTGGTTCGTCAGATAACCGGTGGTCTGGTCAATCGTCGGGCCGTTTTCGAAACGCGCGACGGCCTTGGTTTCGGTCGAGCAGCCGCTCAGCGCGAAGGTCATGTCAGTGGCAGCGGTCGTGCCGGCGGTTGCGCCCTTGGCCCCCAGGGTGCTGTCCGTCACGGTCGGCAGCGTGACATTCTTGTCAGCGGCGCCCGCCGTTTTTGCATCGATCGAGCACGTTGTATCGGTCACGGCCCCCGTAAAGGTGATCGTGCCGTCAGCCGCGGCGGCGCCAGTTGAAGCCAAAGCCATAGTGGCCAGGGTTGCAGCAGCAGCGAGGGTGGAGATGAATGATTTCATGAACGTTTCCAATAGAGAAATGAATGATGTCGTGTAGACGCTTTCGGCGCTTAGGACTACTAGCCCAGTTAATGCCGAGCGCATGCGAGCCACCGTTTTTTCATCGTCTGGATTCGTGTGGGAGGCGATGAACCGGTTCGTCTGCGAGTGAATGAATATTAAGACGGGGCACCTCGGATGCCTCTCGGAACTCTCCGAAAGAATTAGGACGAAATTGAGAATTATTAGGAGTGAAACGGTGCGGGCGGGGGGTGAGGCGAGCGCGTTCGGGAACGCCAAAAGGCGTCCGCGAATGCGGACGCCTTTTGGGGGTTTAGCTTTTAGATAGGCTCAGGCGGGTGAGGAGTTTCGGGAGCGGTGGGGCGTGCGGGGTTTGTTCTCGTTATGAGGAACCGCTTGCGGCGCGCAAAGTGAGGTTACGCGTCTCGGGCGCCCAAGCCATCGATACGATCATGCCAATCAGCAGCACAGCGGCCAGCACCATCATTGTGTAATGGAACCCGATCTCCGCGATGCCAACGGGCAACAGGAACGTGCCGATCGCCGAACCGAGCCGACTGCATGCAATGGCTAGCCCAACACCTGACGCGCGCACTTCTGTCGGAAAGCATTCCGGAGGGAAGACACCGACGAGATTGCTGAATGCCGACATGGTCAAGGTGAAGACAGCGAACGCAACGATCATGGCGAGCGTTGCGGACGATGGCAGCAAGCTCATGGTTACCAGCATTGCGCAGGTGACTGCGAACGATCCGATCAGGAAGTGTCGGCGCGGCAGCTTGATGGTCAACCAAATTCCCAGCACCGCGCCAATCACCAGCACCGCATTCAGCAGCAGATCCGCACCGAAACCATTGCTCAAACCGATGACCTTCAGGATGCCGGGCAGAAAGGTGTAGATAGCGAAGTAGGGAATCACCAGGCAGACGAAGAACCCGCAATTAAACAGCGTCCTGCGGATCAGGTCGGGCTGAAACAGACGCGCATAACCCTGTTTCGTGGTGACGCTGGCCATTGCATCTTCCGCGTCAAGCGTTACGCCGGGCCCGAAGTGCTTAAGCACAATGTCATTCGCCTCCTTGACGCGCTCCTTGCCAAGCAGCCAGCGCGGCGATTCCGGCGTACCAATACGCAATACCAGCACGATAAGCGCAGGAAGGCTCGCGGACGCGAGAAGCCAGCGCCAGGCGTCGGGTCCGGCGTCTCCATACGACATGCCGAGCACGTTCGCTACGACGTAACCGATAGTCCACACCACGCTGAATGAACCCAGAAGTGCACCACGATGCTTTCGCGGCGAAAATTCGGCGAGGATCGCGTGGCCCACCGTGAAGTCGCCACCCATACCGAAGCCGATCAATACCCGCAACGCGAATAGCTCCATCGGCGAGGTAGCGAAGAATTGCAGGAACGCCGCTATCGTGATGATGACAAAGCTGCTAAGAAAGATGCTCTGACGTCCCAGTCGATCCGACAGCCGGCCAAATACCAGGCTGCCGAGGAAAATCCCGATCAAAGCGGAACTGCCGATTGCCCCCATCCAGAATGAGTCGAGTGGCATCTGCCGGTTCATCGATGCCAGCGCGTATCCCACCGTGCCGAGCGCATAACCCTCCGTAAAGTGCGCGCCAAATGTCAGGCCCGCAATTTTCATGTGAAACCGGTTTAACGGAATGTCGTCGAGTAAAACCGGCTTCGGCGTCTGCGGCGCTTGCGCACGAACAGGTGTTGTGCCCGCATGAGGCGGCGGACTGATCGGGAATGCATTGCTTGACGTGTCCTGATGACTCACTGCGTCTCCTTACCTATATGTTCTTCAATTGCGCCGATGCCGGCTAAAAGCGCGGGCGGCTTCACCACTTGCACGTAGCCGGCATCTTTCGGCGTTCAGCGCTCAGTGCCCATCAGGCCGCTGATCATCATGTACTTCATTTCCATGTATTCATCGAGGCCATACTTCGATCCCTCGCGGCCCAGACCTGATTGCTTGACCCCGCCAAACGGCGCCACCTCCGTCGATATAATTCCTTCGTTGATACCCACCATGCCGGTCTCGAGTGCGTCGGCCACCCGCCACGCGCGGCCCAGGTCACGCGTATAGAAATAGGCGGCAAGTCCGAACGGCGTGTCGTTGGCAAGCGTGATCGCTTCGGCCTCTGTTTCGAAGCGGAAGCAAGCTGCCACTGGTCCGAACGTTTCTTCCTGCGCGATCGACATGGTGCGGTTCGCGTGAGCGAGCACCGTCGGTTCGTAGAACGTCCCGCCCAGCGCATGGGGGCACCCCCCAGTTAGTACGGTTGCGCCCTTGCTCAGCGCGTCCTGGACGTGATCGCCGACTTTCCTGAAAGCGGCCTCGTTGATGAGTGGCCCCTGATCGACTTCCTGCTCGAGCGCGTCTCCTACGCGAAGCTTGCGCACTGCCTCGGTCAAGCGTTGTGTGAATTCTGCATACACGCCCGCCTGCACGAAAAATCGATTCACACATACGCAGGTCTGGCCGGTGTTGCGAAACTTCGATGCCATCGCGCCTTGCACGGCAGCGTCGAGATCGGCGTCGTCGAACACAATGAACGGCGCGTTACCACCAAGTTCGAGCGAGAGCTTTTTCAGCGTGTCCGCCGATTGCGCGGCGAGCAGCTTGCCCACGCGCGTTGATCCGGTGAAGGACAACTTGCGCACCACGGGTGATGCGGTTAACGTCGCGCCGATCGCGACAGCGTCTCCGGATACGACGTTGAACACGCCTGCCGGGATGCCGGCTTCCGCCGCGAGCACAGCGAGTGCGAACGCGCTCAACGGCGTTTCCTCGGACGGCTTCAGCACCATGGTGCAACCAGCCGCCAACGCAGGGCCGGCTTTGCGCGTGATCATGGCAAGCGGGAAGTTCCAGGGCGTGATGGCTGCGACCACGCCGACCGGCTCGCGTGTCACGATGATCTTCGAACCGGGCTTCGAACTCGGGATCACGTCGCCATAGCTGCGTTTCGCTTCCTCGGCAAACCACTCGAGGAAGCTTGCAGCATAGGCCACTTCGCCTTTCGCTTCCGCGAGCGGCTTGCCTTGCTCACGGGTCAGCAGTTCAGCGAGCGCGTCGCGGTGCTCAAGCATCAGTTCACCCCAGCGCCGGACCCGCGTCCCACGCTCTTTCGCGGTGAGCGAGCGCCAGACAGGAAACGCGATCTCCGCAGCGCGGATGGCTTCGTGCGTTTGCGCTGCGCCGGCCTTCGCGACATCTGCGATCACTTCTCCCGTAGCCGGATTACGGACGGCGTAGGTCTCGGCGCTTTTGTGCCAGGCCCCATTGATGTAATGCTCTTTGCGAAGCAGATTCATGCGGCGTCCTTCATCGGTTGAACGAAGTCGCCTTGCGGCGCGCGAGCTTCGCGTGCTGTGCGGCGTCCAGCCGTGTAGTCATTGATGACGTCGCACGGCGTGTAGTTACGGTCGAGTTCGTACAGTTCTTCGGCGTCCAGGCGCGTGCCGAGCGCACTGAGCGCGCTATCGAACTGGGTGGGCGAATCTGCACCCACCAGCATGCTGGCGACGCCGTCGCGCTGGAGTACCCACGCCTGCGCGATTTGCGCCGCGCTCACGCCACGCCGCTTTGCCACGCGCGCGACCGACGCCGCAATCTCCCGCGACGCCGCGTCGCTGTACATTTGCGACGTGAAGAAGTCGGTCTGGTTACGCGTGGACGCCGGGTCGCACGTCAGGAGACCGCGCGCCAGCGGGCTGAAGACGGACACGCCCAATCCCTGGTCGGCGCAATACGGCATCATTTCGCGCTCCTCCTCGCGGTATGCGAGATTCAACTGCAACTGCATGTTGATAGGCTTGTGCCAGCCATGCCGCTCGCAGATCTGGACAATCTTCGCCAGTTGCCACGTGTACATGGTCGATACCCCGATATAACGCGCCTTGCCCGAACGGACGATGTCGTTCAGCGCGCCCATGGTTTCCTCCACGGGCGTGGCGGTATCGAAGTAATGCAGCATGTAGATGTCGACATAGTCCATGCCCAGCCTGCGCAACGATGCGTCTATACCGTCAAGCACGTGCTTGCGCGAATGACCGCCGGCGTTCTGATAAGCGCCCATGTCATAGCCGACCTTGGTCGTCACCACGATTTCCTCGCGCCGCGCAAGACGTCCGAGAATGCGGCCGACGACTTCCTCTCCGACGCCAGCCGAATAAAAATCCGCCAGGTCGATGAAGTTCACTCCGGCCTCCAGCGCGTGCCGGACGATTGGCTCACTCTTTTGTTCGTCAAAAATCCACGGCTTCCATTGCGGGGTGCCCATATTCATGGTCCCGAGACACAGGCGCGATATTTTCAGGCCTGACTGGCCAAGACGGACGTATTCCATTCTTTGAGTCTCCATGACGCGTAGCGACGGTTGCCGACGCACGGCACCGGCACGCTGATTTTTAGAGGGCTGCCTGCATTAGAGGGCGGCCTGCATCAAAGGGCTGCCTGCGGCGAGCGGGGCGTGTAGAAGGGATTCGATACTTCACGCGCCGCGGCGAACACGTCTTCCTTCGACGGCAAGCCGAGCATGGCGGCCTTGATGGCGTTTTTTGTCGCGCGGTAGTTGTTGCGAAAGACGGCGTCGAGATCGTCTGTAGACGGGTTCACCCAGTTCGCTGTCACCACGACCCAATCGTTTTCCGCTTCAGGCGGCAACGTACCGTCTTCGAGCGATTCCGCGACGGCCTTCGCTATTCCCGCTTGCGATGCGCCCCAGGTTGCGTTGCCGTGGAATTCACCGGCGATGGGGGCCTTGTTGACATACAGCGTAAGTGGTTTGGTCGGCACGCCAGGCTGCGCGATGACGACAAACGGCGCGTGGCCAGCCGAAGGCGTGGCGAGCGCGGTGGCGAACGCTTGACCGGCAGGGCCATTGCGCGGGCCGACGAGCACGTTGATATGAGCGAGATTGACGCCCGGGCCTTCAAAGCCCTCGCCAATATGGAGGGTACGGCCGGTTTGGGGTGTTGGCATGCTGGCTTCCGTTCATGGAGTGGATCGATGAACAGATTGTGCGAGCGCGCGTCGATGAGGAGGAATCGACGATTCGTGCGGACGGGTATGAGCGCCGCTCAGATCCGGGAATGCCCTGAGGCGGGGGAATGCGGCGATTGTGACGAATGCAGCGTCATCGGCTGACGACCCTCACGCCTGCTTGCGTTTATCGTTCGGACGGCGGGATCGCACTGTAGCGATCGAAGAATGCGCGATGCGCTTGTTCGTTCACGCCGGCCGGGTGCACGTCGGTTGACGCCGGCCGGTGCTCGAGCATGGCTTTCGGTCGAATCGGGCGCAGCTGGAAACCGCCACCGCAATTGGGGCACACGTTGCTGAGCCGGGACAACACGCAGGCTTCGCAGAACGTGCACTCGAAGCTGCAGATCATCGCGTCGCGCGCGTCCGGCGGCAGCGCTTTTCCACAGCATTCACAAGAGGGGCGCAAGGCAAGCATGATCGATATCTCTTTTTTTGCAGTTTAGGGTCGGAGTGCCCGCTTGCCCTGCCAATCTGCCCACGATTTACGTCAGCACGCCCCACATGACCAGCGTCAACGCGAGGCCGACCACCGAGACGATGGTTTGCAACACCGACCAGACGTAGACGGTCTGCTTCAACTGCAAGCCGAAATACTCGCGGATCATCCAGAAACCGGCGTCGTTGACGTGGCAGAAAAACACCGAACCGGCGCCGATCGCCAGCGCCAGCAGCGAGTTGTGGGTCGTGCTTAAGCCCGCCACGACCGGGGCGATGATCCCCGCGGTGGTCGTGGTCGCGACGGTCGCCGAGCCGGTCGCCTGCCGCAAGGCCACTGCGATCAGCCAGGCCAGCAGGATCAGCGGCATGTGCGAGCCAATGGCGATCTTGCCGATCGTCGTGCTGATACCGGCGACGACAAGCGTCTGCTTGAGACCGCCCCCCGCGCCGATGGTCAGCAGCAACGCGCAGATCGGCGGCAAGCTTTTGCGCAGGATGCCGCCCACCCGGTCACGCGGCATGCCGCGCGACCAGCCCAGCGCGACGATCGCGAATAGAACGGTGAGTCCCAGGGCAACAAGTGGCTCACCGAGAAAATTGAGGGTATCGAAGAGAAGGGTTTCAGGCTGAATCGCCAGTTTCGCGACCGTTCGGCCAAGCATCAGGACGACGGGCAGAAGAATAGTCAGCAACGAGATGCCGAAGCCTGGCGCGTCGAGCGCTCCGTTTGCATCGACTTTCGATGAGAACAGCTTGCCCATCTCCTCCGGCTCCTCCACGTGCATGCGACTCGACAGCCACATGCCGTAGACCGGCCCGGCGAGAATCACCGCGGGAATGGCGATAATGAAACCGAGTCCCATGGTGATCCCGAGGTCCGCATGCAGCGCACTGACGGCGATCAGCGGACCTGGGTGCGGCGGCAGCAGCGCGTGCAACGTTGTCATGCCGGCGAGCGCGGGAATCGCAATACGCAGGATCGGCTGCTTCGAGCGGCGCGCCATCACGAAGATGATCGGCACCATCATCACGAGACCCACCTCGAAGAAGAGCGGCAAGCCGATGATGATGGCCACCAGCGCCATCAGCCACGGCAACGTGCGCGGTGTGGAGTGATCGAGGATGGTGGAGACCAGCCGGTCCGCCGCACCCGATTCCGCCATCAGCGCACCGAGCATGGCCCCGAGCGCGATGATGATTCCGACATCCCCCAGGATTCCGCCCGCCCCTTTGCTGAATGCGCTCGCGACTGCTTCCAGCGGCAAGCTCGCCGTGAACCCGGCGACAAAAGTGCCGACGAGAATTGAGAGAAACGGCGCAAGTTTCAGCGCGCTGATGAGAACGATGATTGACGCCAGACCGAGCGCGCATGCAATGAGAAGACGCGTGTCGTGGGCGGACCACGCGGCGAGAGTCGAGGTCAGATGCACTGAAATGCCCTTGGCTAAGTGGAGGGAGTGACTGGTTTGTCCGTTTGCTCTTTGTTCGCGACGGCCGGTGCTGCGGCACTAGTACGTCGCAGGCATCGCACGGTCGCCGGATTTTACGAGCGAACGCTTACTAAATACTTGGGATGCTTGCAGATCGTAGGGATTTGGCGGTGATTTTAGGTGATGAGGATGACGTTTGATTGGAGGTAGCCGGATTAGTCTCGCTCACTCGTTCTCTAGCGGACACGGGTGGACGCGATTGCGCGCTTTACGACTTCAGTACGTTAACCGGGTTGAGGGCTCGCATTGCTATTTGTCCGATTCATTTCCCGTTCTTTGCGTCTGGAAGTCCCGGTCGATTAAGAGCCTCATCGAGACTAGCTTCCAAGATGGCGGGGGGTGGCCGTCGCATGTGACGTTTATCATGTTTAATAATTGTAATTATTTGAATTTCAATCTGAAGCAGCGATTGTGGTGAGCACTACGACCGCAGTGACCGGCACGGCGAGATGCGCATTGGACAAGCGGAAGCGCGCGATGGCAAATTTCGATGGTGCCAGGAAATGGCAGCGAACAAGCATCTGCAGATGACGTTTTGGCCTGCAGATCATCCCGGGCGTCTCGAACCCGACGCGGACGTTTAGAACTGTTGGAATTGCAACGCCGATTAGGCTGACTGTTGGGTTTTGTTCCAATCATCGAGGCGGCCACCTTCAGTCCCTCGACTAGCGGCTTCGGAAACCACCAAGGGTGATGCCAGACTTTATGCGCATAAAGCTCCCTCCTTGACGGATTCCTGGCTCGCCCCGACTCGTTGTCGCTTTCTGCCGAATGACGCACTCATCGCAGCCGCAATCGCGACAGTCGCGGTACGAGCACGTGTTAGACATATCGTCTTTGGGCAGGACAAAAGGCGCTGTGCATTAACGTCGCCGTGCGATGACTCATTGATTGAGACAAATTTGGCATTCTGCAGCGACCCGGACTTACCCGGCTCCACTATCTCTCACTCAACGCTCGAAGGCGCTGGTGCGCTACTGAAATACCCAATCCACGCACCAAGGCCTCGCGACCAGAGGCAAGATTCCCCAATTCAATCCGACTAGAGATCATGGTCCTGATGCTCACCGAATAGCATCGACTCACTCTCACAAACCACATACAAAAAGCCAGACTGCAGTATGAGAAACCAGCGTCACGTCCCTCAGCCTCTCCGCAAAACCTGCCGTAGATTTCAATCCATGACGACGGCATTAGCGCGCAGCCGAGCAACTCCAGTCCCGCCAAACTTTATGCGCATAAACCCAACAAAAACCCGGCCTAACGGCCAACGAGATGAGTTATCGCTAGAAAAATTGCGTTTTCAATGTAAAATTCAAAAAGCTAAATTTGGGAGCAAAACGTGGCAGCTGAAATCATTGCGATCACGCAGCAGAAGGGCGGAGTAGGAAAAAGCACGATAGCAATGCATCTAGGCGCGGCGTTTCACGAGAAAGGAAAGCGGGTGCTCGTCGTAGACGCGGACGGGCAAAATACCCTGGTCCACTGGGCTAGCGCTGCGTCCGATGAGGATAGCGGCATCCCGTTCCCTATTGTGAACCTGTCCGAAGCAGGGGCCCAGATTCATCGGGAGATCAAGAAATTCGTTAACGACTACGACATCATCGTCGTCGATTGCCCACCCTCAATTACGGAAAAGGTATCGGGCGTCGTCCTTCTCGCTGCGACGGTTGCCATTGTCCCGACATCGTCGTCACCTGCCGACTACTGGTCCAGCGTCGGTCTCGTCAAACTCATTCAACAAGCGCAGGTCATGAATGAAGATCTGCGCGCCGTGTTTCTCCTCAATAAAACCGAGGAAAAACGCATGCTGACGCGCGAACTGAAGCGGGCGCTGGAGGAGTTGGGTTTCCCTTTGCTGAAAACCCAGATTCCTACACGCGAGTGCTACAAGCAGGCGATGGCGCTAGGCCAGACCGTACTTCAGATGAGCGACCGCGGGGCGCGACTGGCAGCCATTGAAATACGTGCGTGCGCAGACGAAGTTCTCGCCATGCTTCCCTGACTTTATGCGCATAAAGGATCCTGAATGAAACCTACCCAGTTCGCAAAAGGGTTCAAAGCCCGGCCCGATACGACCAGCAGCGAAAAGCGCACGGCCCTTGATCGCATCAACGCTATCGATGAAATCGTCAATCAAGAGGCAGGGAATGATAAGCAGGCCACCGGCCGCTCGAGCGCTTACGCCGAAGATGAGTTTCACGATGACGCAACATCGCAGGAGTCGGAACACTTCAAGGCGTGGCGCCGGAAAAACAGATATGTACACGGCCAGGTCATTGAGTTGCCGTTAAAGGCCATCAAGCCGAGCCCGTTCAACCCCAGGCATTTCTATCTGAAGGCGTCCATCGCAGAATTGGCCGTTAATTTGGCGAAGCAGGGCCAGCAGCAAGCCATTCACGTGATCCCCGATCACGAAAGCCCGGGTACTTTCTTTGTTAGCGATGGTGGCCGGCGAGTGCGGGCGTTGAAGGAAGCCAACAAAGAAACCGTGAAGGCGATTGTCATCGACCTTCCTATTGGCATTGAAAGCTACAAGCTCGGGTATGACCTAAACGTACAACGAGACTCGCAAACCGTCTTCGATAACGCCATTGTCTGGAAGCGTTTCCTCGATGAAAAGCACTTCCAGAGTCAGCGAGAACTCGCCGACCACTTGGGCCTCGACGAGTCCACGATCGCCGTCGCTTTGGCTATCGCGAAGCTACCCGAGAACGTGATGCATGAAATGGTCGCCCGGCCGGATCGATTTGGTTCGAATATGGCGTATCAAGTTTCACGCTTTCATACGGCGCGCGGTGCAGATGCCACGCTGCGGTTGATCAACAAAATTGCATCGGATGATCTGAGCACCCGACAAGTCGCCGACATTGTGAAAGGCCGTGCGAGCGCGCAAGAAACACCGAAACCCCCAGGCCGTCAACGCTATGCGCAGCGGTTGGAAATCAAGCTGGACGGGCTTGCGGTGGGCGACCTTAAGACGTACGGGGACGACCGGCTTGAGTTGCGCTTACGTGGTTTATCGAAAGACAAACGCGACGAAATTCTTCAACAGATAGAGAAGATACTGCAGGCGGACACGGTAAAACAATAAGGCAACCGGGGTAACAACGCGCGAGCAAACGGCACACGAGAGAAACGAATAGAGGACGACCGAGGGACAAGCGCGACTTCAGTTGCTATCCCCCCAAACGTGGTTCTTACGCGCTGCGGCTCTGATTCAACGTGAATGCCAGCAGGTCGCCGTCTGTTGGCTCTCCCCATGTCTTGCGCGCAAGCCAGTCAAAAAACGAGGTTTCTCCCATTTTTGAATCGAGCCCCCGCTTGCGCCAATCGTCGCGCATGTGGGTGCCTAGCTCCGGCAACACATCTTCCTCAAAGGTTTGACGGGCCAGCTCCCGTTCAGACTCACCTTGTTCCTCGTATAACGAGCGCGCTTCCTTCCGGCGGAACACAGAATATTCGCTCAGCAAACGTGCCTTCAGGTCGTCCGCTGGCGCTCCATTGGTTTTCGCTGGAGCAGCTACTGCCGGCAATGCTTCGACCTGGGGCGCATAACCCTTCTTCAAAGCATCCTTGAAAAGCGCCGCCGCACTTCGCACCGGCGGCAACGACGTGCTTCGCATTCTCTGCTCGGTCATTTGCAACGCCGAACGAATTCGGTTTTCCTCGCTATCCGCATAAAGCGTTTGCGCATCTTTCAGCGGAATCCCGATTTTCACCATGCGATCGACCAGCGTACTGTCGAACACGTTCGGATGTTCATCGAGCGCGAGCATAGGCTGCTTACGCTCGGTCACGCGAAACTGGATTTCAGCTACCCGCCGGCCTTCCCTGTGCTCGATCAACTCGACAAAGATGTTAGTAACGGCATTGACTTCCGCAATGGCGGGTCGAAGATAGTCGCGCTTGAAATATTTGTACTCGCGCTTGGCTTCGTCGCCCGCTTCGGTGTCAGGCGTTCCTGAGAGGATCGGCCGCCACCATTCCCAAGTCTCGCGCATAGTGAGATGACTCGGGTTCGTCAGATAGCGGACGCAGATTTCGTACAGCGCGAGGCCAGCGCTGCTGCGGAGTTGACTTTGAAACTGCAGACTCAAGCGCGCGTATTGCACAGGGTCGAGCAGCTTTTTCTTGATCTTCGGGGCGAAGGAAAACTCGACCCACACCCGGCGCGTGGCAGGGTCTTCGAGAATTTCGGCGTCGGCAATCAACGTCGATATGCCCCACTTACGCCCAGGCTTCAGACTCGATGTGCCTGTGCTCCACTCAACCTGCACCGACACCATGCGGCGCAAATGCTCTTTTACCAGCGCGGTATCGTTGGAATCGAACGCCGCATTCGCGACAATGTCCGATAAAAGCGCGCGATAAGTGTCCCCGGATTCATCCGCCTGCTGAGCGACAGCCAGCAGCACGTTGAATAACTTACGAGTCAAAAGCGTAATCTTGCCGCTTTTTGGCTGGATAGCAATGGCTTCGACGGCTTTTCGCAGCTCAGCCGAACTCGGACTCACTATGTCGGTCTTCTTCGCGCGTTTGGTTGCCAT